>NZ_CP059576.1:2892500-3202500 GCF_014109825.1 Legionella sp. PC997 | reverse complement strand
CCGGAAGTCCCAGGTTTCCTGCACGACGTTAATCGGAGCAGGGTGAGTCGGCCCCTAAGGCGAGGCTGAAAAGCGTAGTCGATGGGAACCAGGTTAATATTCCTGGACTTTTTATAAGTGGTGATGTGGGGACGAAGAAGGCTAGATGAGCCAGGCGTTGGTTGTCCTGGTATGTGCATGTAGGAGGGTAGACTAGGCAAATCCGGTTTACTATCAACTCTGAGATGCGACATGGTGCTGACACTTCGGTGTACAGCGAAGTCATTGATGCCCGGCTTCCAGGAAAAGCTGCTAGCCATAACTTATAGAAAACCGTACCGCAAACCGACACAGGTGGACAGGTAGAGAATACTAAGGCGCTTGAGAGAACTCGGGTGAAGGAACTAGGCAAAATGGTACCGTAACTTCGGGAGAAGGTACGCCCTTTTTGGTGATGGAATTTACTTTCAAAGCTGAAGAGGGCCGCAGAGACCAGGTGGCTGCGACTGTTTATTAAAAACACAGCACTCTGCAAATTCGTAAGAAGACGTATAGGGTGTGACGCCTGCCCGGTGCCGGAAGGTTAATTGATGGGGTTATCTTCGGAGAAGCTCTTGATCGAAGCCCCGGTAAACGGCGGCCGTAACTATAACGGTCCTAAGGTAGCGAAATTCCTTGTCGGGTAAGTTCCGACCTGCACGAATGGCGTAACGATGGCCACACTGTCTCCACCCGAGACTCAGTGAAATTGAAATCGCTGTGAAGATGCAGTGTACCCGCGGCTAGACGGAAAGACCCCGTGAACCTTTACTATAGTTTTGCACTGGACTTTGATGATAACTGTGTAGGATAGGTGGGAGGCTTTGAAGTGAGGACGCTAGTCCTCATGGAGCCGACCTTGAAATACCACCCTGTTGTTATTGAGGTTCTAACTTGGTCCCGTAATCCGGGATGAGGACAGTGTATGATGGGTAGTTTGACTGGGGCGGTCTCCTCCCAAAGAGTAACGGAGGAGCACAAAGGTACCCTCGGTACGGTCGGACATCGTACCAAGAGTGTAAAGGCATAAGGGTGCTTGACTGCGAGAGCGACGGCTCGAGCAGGTACGAAAGTAGGTCTTAGTGATCCGGTGGTTCTGTATGGAAGGGCCATCGCTCAACGGATAAAAGGTACTCCGGGGATAACAGGCTGATACCGCCCAAGAGTTCATATCGACGGCGGTGTTTGGCACCTCGATGTCGGCTCATCACATCCTGGGGCTGAAGCAGGTCCCAAGGGTATGGCTGTTCGCCATTTAAAGTGGTACGCGAGCTGGGTTTAGAACGTCGTGAGACAGTTCGGTCCCTATCTGCCGTGGGCGTAGGAAAATTGAGAGGAGCTGCTCCTAGTACGAGAGGACCGGAGTGGACGAACCTCTGGTGTACCGGTTGTCACGCCAGTGGCATTGCCGGGTAGCTAAGTTCGGACGGGATAACCGCTGAAAGCATCTAAGCGGGAAGCCTCCCTCAAGATGAGTTTTCCCTTGAAGCCCGTTGAAGACTACAACGTTGATAGGCAAGGTGTGGAAGCGCAGTAATGTGTGAAGCTAACTTGTACTAATTGGCTGATTGTCTTGACCATATAATCTGAGCTACTTCATTTCTTAGCTCCAGATACAAGTTTAAAGGTATCAAAGTGAGGTTTTTGACCTCACTTACAAAAAAAATGTGCACCTCTTTATTTACCTAAAGCATAATTCGGGTATAATAGCCCCCATTATGCAAAAACAGTTTTCCTGGCGACCATAGCGTCTTGGAACCACCTGATCCCATCTCGAACTCAGAAGTGAAACGAGACCGCGCCAATGATAGTGTGAGGTTTCCTCATGTGAAAGTAGGTCATCGCCAGGGTTTTATTTAAGTGATAGTCAGAGAAATTATCACTAAATCCTGCAAGAGCAGGAAAAAGCGAATATGCTGGCGTAGCTCAGTTGGTAGAGCAACTGACTTGTAATCAGTAGGTCCCGGGTTCGATTCCTGGTGCCAGCACCATCATAAATAGGTTGGCCGTTAACAAAATGTTGACATTCTATTCATCTTAAAAGACAATAGCGTTCTTTTTGGAGGGGTTCCCGAGCGGTCAAAGGGATCAGACTGTAAATCTGACGGCTCTGCCTTCGAAGGTTCGAATCCTTCCCCCTCCACCAGTTAAAAAGAAGGATAAGCGGGTGTAGTTCAATGGTAGAACTTCAGCCTTCCAAGCTGATAGCGTGGGTTCGATTCCCATCACCCGCTCCAAAATATTAGAAAATAGAAATATTTGCTTGTTCGTATGAATCTGCAAGCTAATATAAGCCCACATAGCTCAGGCGGTAGAGCACTTCCTTGGTAAGGAAGAGGTCGTTGGTTCGAGTCCAGTTGTGGGCACCATAATGTCAATTTAGCAAATGGGGAGACTTTCCAATGGCGAAGGAAAAATTTGAGCGTAAGAAGCCACACGTAAATGTTGGCACGATTGGTCACGTAGACCACGGTAAGACGACATTAACTGCGGCTATTACCACAATTATGGCGAAGAAGTTTGGTGGCACGGCGAAAGCATATGATCAGATTGATGCGGCCCCCGAAGAACGCGAGCGTGGTATTACGATATCTACAGCACACGTAGAATACGAATCAGCAAACAGACACTATGCACACGTTGATTGCCCAGGACATGCTGACTATGTTAAGAACATGATTACTGGAGCGGCCCAAATGGACGGAGCGATACTTGTAGTATCAGCAGCTGATGGTCCAATGCCACAAACTAGAGAGCACATTTTGTTATCACGCCAAGTTGGTGTTCCTTACATTGTTGTGTTCATGAACAAAGCCGACATGGTTGATGATCCTGAGTTATTAGAGTTGGTAGAAATGGAAGTACGTGACTTGTTAAGCAGTTACGATTTCCCTGGCGATGATATTCCAATTGTTGTTGGTTCTGCGCTGAAAGCGTTGGAAGGTGATGAGAGCGATATTGGTGTTAAAGCAATTGAGAAATTGGTTGAGACGATGGACTCTTACATACCGGAGCCAGTACGTAACATTGATAAAGCCTTTTTGTTACCGATTGAAGACGTATTTTCTATTTCTGGACGCGGAACAGTAGTAACAGGCCGTGTAGAGAGTGGAATAGTGAAAGTGGGTGAAGAGATTGAGATTGTGGGAATCCGTGATACTCAAAAAACCACTTGCACAGGTGTTGAGATGTTCCGTAAGTTGTTGGATGAGGGTCGAGCTGGAGATAACGTAGGTGTATTGTTACGTGGAACCAAGCGAGATGAAGTTGAGCGCGGCCAAGTATTAGCGAAGCCAGGAACAATTAAGCCTCATACAAAATTTGAAGCTGAAGTATATGTGTTGTCTAAAGAAGAAGGTGGACGTCATACTCCATTTTTCAATGGATACAGACCACAGTTTTATTTCAGAACAACAGACGTGACAGGTACATGTGACTTGCCATCTGGAGTAGAAATGGTAATGCCAGGTGATAACGTACAATTGACGATTAACCTGCATGCACCTATTGCGATGGATGAAGGTTTACGTTTCGCAATTCGGGAAGGTGGCCGTACTGTTGGCGCCGGTGTTGTTGCGAAAATTATCGAGTAATAAAGTTAAATTGTGTTGGCATGAATATCTGATTCATGCCAATTAATTTAGGCCAGTAGCTCAATTGGCAGAGTGGCGGTCTCCAAAACCGCAGGTTGGGGGTTCGATTCCCTCCTGGCCTGCCAACTTACAAGTGAATATGAAAAGTTCGAACGAAAATCAAAGTACTACTAAAAATATACTTTCATGGATGTCTGTAGTTCTTATAACTGCAGCAGCTTTTTTTTGTACATATCACTATACTTTTTCAGGTCCCATTCAGTCAATAATATGGCTTGCATGGTTGTTGCTGACATTATTTCTTGCCTACCTGACTTCTGTAGGTAAACAAGTATTTAAATTTGCTCAAGAATCAAAAGTTGAATTGTTAAAGGTCGTTTGGCCAACCCGCCAAGAAACGATACAGACAACAACGATTGTTATTGTTATGGTTGCCGTAACCGGATTTATACTCTGGGGCGTCGATTCAGCGATGATGTGGGCAATTGCTAAAATAACGCATTTAGGGTGAATTCGGTGGAAGAACACAAATCGAAACAATGGTACGTTGTACATGCCTATTCAGGTTACGAGAATTTCGTCATGCGCGAAATTAAATCTCGTGCACAACACCATAATTTGGAAGATAAAATTGGTGAAGTTGTTGTGCCCTCAGAAGAAGTTGTTGAAATGCGTTCAGGTCAAAAACGCAAAAGCACTCGTAAGTTTTTTCCTGGCTATGTGTTAGTAAACATGGTTATGGAAGATCAGACATGGCATATGATAAGAGCAATCCCAAGAGTACTAGGTTTTATTGGTGGGACCAGTCAGACTCCTACACCTATTACTGATAAAGAAGCTCAGGCGATTATGCAACGTGTTGAAGATGGTGTTACTAAACCAAGACCGAAGATTCTATTCGAACCAGGCGAAGTGGTTCGAGTTAAAGAAGGTCCATTTGTTGACTTCAATGGTGTAGTAGAGGAAGTCAATTATGAGAAAAACAGATTAAGAGTAGCCGTACTGATTTTTGGACGTTCTACTCCAGTTGAACTTGAATTTAGTCAAGTAGAGAAAACTTAGTTCGCTAAGGTGCCCTGGATAACCCTTAATAAACATCAAGTTTAGATAAGAGTTATCCAGGGCTATTTTGTGTAAAAAGGGGAGCTAGAAATTAAAAAAGTATATTCATCCTTTTTTAAAAAAACTAGCGTATGACCCATAAGGAGTAAAGATGGCAAAAAAAGTAGAAGCATATATAAAGTTGCAAATTCCAGCAGGTAAAGCTAATCCAAGTCCACCAGTAGGTCCAGCTTTGGGTCAACGTGGTGTTAACATTATGGAATTTTGTAAAGCCTTTAACGCTGCAACACAACAAATGGAACAAGGGTTACCGACACCAGTTGTAATCACTGTTTATAGTGATCGTAGTTTTACCTTTATTACTAAGACACCACCGGCTTCAGTTCTTCTGAAAAAGGCTGCGGGTATTCAAAGTGGAAGTGGTACGCCTAACACTAAAAAAGTGGCCAAACTTAACGTCAAACAACTTGAAGAAATTGCGAAGATTAAAGAACCTGATTTAACTGCAGCCAGCTTAGCAGCAGCGGTTAGAAGTATTGCAGGTACTGCTCGCAGTATGGGTATTGACGTTGAAGGCTTAGAGTAAGGGGGATGCCATGCCAAGAGTATCGAAGAAACAAAAAAAGATTTTAGAGACAATCAAGACAAATCATTTATATAGCGCTAGTGAAGCAATTAATCTTTTGAAACAATTTGCTTCAGCTAAATTTCGTGAAAGTTTAGATATTAGTGTTAACTTGGGTGTTGATCCTCGTAAATCAGATCAAGTAGTTCGTTCATCAACTAACTTACCTAAAGGTACTGGTAAAGTTGTGCGTGTTGCCGTTTTTGCACAAGGTGACAACGCAACCAAAGCAAAAGATGCTGGTGCTGATATCGTTGGATTTGAAGATCTTGCTGAAAAGATTAAAGGTGGCGCAATGGATTTCGATGTTGTTATTGCAACACCAGATGCTATGCGTATCGTCGGCCAATTAGGCCAGATTTTAGGCCCAAGAGGCTTAATGCCAAATCCAAAAGTTGGAACCGTTACTACAAACGTTGAGGCTGCAGTTAAAGATGCTAAATCAGGTCAAGTACGTTACAGAACTGACAAAAACGGTATTATCCATTGTACTGTCGGTAAAGTAGATTTTGCGGCTGAAGACATTATCGAAAATATAGTTGCTTTAATTAATGATCTAAAAAAGGCGAAGCCTTCTTCATCTAAAGGTCAATATTTAAAGAAAATATCTTTATCTACAACTATGGGTCCTGGAATAGCTATTGATATTTCATCAATACCTGTGTAATATAACCACCCATTTTTAGGAATTCACGGCATAGATTTGGTTCCATGCCGTCGAAGACCGCAGGTGCTAACGCTTAATTTCCTGCGCAGACGGTGAACCGGCTCCAACATAATGAAAGAGGCGGCCACCATAACTGGCAAATCCTTGTGATTTGTATAATTAGGAGGTCAGTAACGTGACATTAAATTTAGCTGCAAAAAAAGCTGTTGTTGAAGAAGTGACTGCGGTCGCCTCAAAGGCTATTTCGGCAGTAGTTGCTGATTATCGTGGTTTAACTGTTAATCAAATGACGCACTTACGTAGTGAAGCACGTAAATCTGGTGTTTATCTTCGAGTTGTAAGAAATACTTTGACAAGAAGAGCCTTTAAAAACACTGAATTTGAGTGCTTGAATGACTTGCTTGTCGGCCCGTTATTCATTGCTTTATCACTAGAAGCACCTAGTGATGCAGCAAGGCTACTTAAAGAATTCACTAAGACATGCGACAAACTTGAAGTTAGAGCATTATCAGTAGGCGGAAAAGTATACAGGGCAGATCAAATTGATGCTGTTGCTAGCTTACCGACTCGTGATGAAGCAATCGCCAAGTTAATGTACGTGATGAAAGCGCCCGTTGAGAAATTTGTCAGAACTCTTGCTGAGCCTCATGCTAAATTAGTAAGAACCTTAGCAGCGGTAAAAGATAAAAAAGCAGGTTAAGTCACATTTAATCATTAAATTAATTTTAAATCAGGAGCTAGTAATGGCTGTGTCAAAAAATGATATTTTAGAAACCATAGCAAACATGTCTGTTATGGAAGTTGTTGAGTTAATCGAAGCAATGGAAGAGAAATTTAACGTTTCTGCTGCCGCTGCTGCTGTTGCAGTTGCTGCTCCAGCTGCTGCTGCTGCCGCTGCTGAAGAACAAACTGAGTTTAATGTTGTTATGACCAGTTTTGGTGCTAACAAAGTAAACGTTATTAAAGCAGTTCGTGGTATTACAGGTCTTGGCTTGAAAGAAGCTAAAGATTTAGTAGAAGGTGCTCCTTCAACAATTAAAGAAGCTGTATCTAAAGACGAAGCTGCTAACATCAAGAAAGAACTTGAAGAAGCTGGTGCTTCAGTAGAAGTTAAATAATAAAGCTATATCAGTGAGATAGAACCCAGCCATGGTTTCATGGCTGGGTTTACGTGTTTGAAGTCATCAATAATTTACAGAGGAAACACCATGGCCGTTGCAGAAGCTAAACCTCAATATTCGCATGCTGAGAAAAAACGATTTCGCAAAAGCTTTGGTACGCAGGCCGATAAAATGGCAATACCAAATCTGCTTGAAATTCAACTCAAATCTTACAGGGATTTCCTTCAGGCTGATAGCAAGTCAAATGAACACTTTAATACAGGATTGCATGCTGCATTTTCTTCTGTATTTCCGATTGAAAGCTTTTCAGGCAATGCACGATTAGAATATGTTGGTTATAAGTTAGGTGAACCAGCATTCGATGTTCGTGAATGCAAATTAAGAGGTCTAACATATTCTGCACCATTGAGGGTTAAAATAAGACTTGTTGTTCTGGATAAAGACGCAAGCGAAGAACCTAAGCCAATTAAGGATATTAGAGAACAAGACGTTTTTATGGGTGAAATACCTTTAATGACAGATGTAGGCACGTTCGTAGTAAATGGTACTGAACGGGTAGTAGTTTCTCAGTTACATCGTTCTCCTGGTGTGATATTTGAGCACGATAAAGGTAAAACCCATTCTTCAGGTAAGTTGTTATATTCCGCGCGTATTATACCCTACCGTGGTTCCTGGTTAGATTTTGAATTTGATCCAAAAGATTGTGTTTATGTTCGTATTGATAGACGACGTAAACTACCGGTTAGTATTCTTTTAAGAGCTTTAGGATACGAAACAGAAGATATTCTGAGCGAATTTTTTGAAATGACCAGCTGCCATCTTAAAAATGGCGAATATCATATTGATCTTATCCCTCAACGTTTACGCGGGGAAATAGCTTCTTTTGATATTCATGTCCCTGAAACAGGGGAATTAATTGTTGAACAAGGTAGAAGAATTACAGCACGTCATATCAAATTAATGGAAAAAAGTCAGATGAAAGATCTGATTGTGCCTCGTGATTATCTAATAGGTAAAACTTTAGCCAGAAATATCATTGATACCTCTACCGGAGAGTTTATTGCTCAAGCAAATGATGAGGTTACAGATGAGTTGCTCGATGCAATGGCTTCTAACGGACTCCATGAATTTGATATGATTTACACCAATGATTTGGATCATGGTTCATATATATCAGATACAGTTAAAATTGATCCTACTTCAAGTCAATTAGAGGCGCTTGTTGAAATTTACCGTATGATGCGTCCAGGCGAGCCACCAACTAAAGAGGCTGCCGAAGCTTTATTTAAAAATCTATTTTTTGTCGATGAGCGGTATGACTTATCTGCAGTCGGAAGAATGAAATTTAATCGACGCGTTGGTAGAAAAAATGATGACGGTCCGGGCACTTTGACCAAAGAAGATATTCTGTCAGTTATCAAAACACTTATCGACATAAGAAACGGTATTGGAATGGTTGATGATATTGACCATCTAGGTAACCGAAGGGTTCGTAGTGTCGGGGAAATGACTGAAAATCAATTTAGAGTGGGTCTTGTGCGTGTTGAAAGAGCCGTTAAAGAACGTTTAAGTTTGGTTGAGTCAGAAAATCTGATGCCGCAGGACTTGATTAATGCAAAACCTGTTTCCGCAGCAATTAAAGAATTTTTCGGTTCCAGTCAGCTGTCACAATTTATGGATCAAGTTAATCCATTATCCGGTGTTACCCACAAACGACGCGTTTCTGCACTAGGCCCAGGTGGTTTAACACGTGAACGTGCAGGGTTTGAGGTACGTGACGTACATACTACACATTATGGTAGAGTATGTCCTATTGAAACTCCTGAAGGTCCAAACATTGGGTTGATTAACTCCCTGTCTGTATATGCTAGAACAAATGATTATGGATTTATTGAAACTCCATGTCGTAAAGTAATTAATGGCCGTGTTACTGATGATATTGAATATCTCTCAGCTATTGAAGAAGTGGATCAATACATCGCTCAATCAAGCGTTGCTCTTGATAAAGAAGGTAACATACTGGCTGATCTTGTTCCTTGCAGACATCAAAATGAATTTTCATTGACTACGCCCGATAATATCAACTACATGGATATTTCGCCGAAGCAGATTGTGTCTGTGGCAGCTTCTTTGATTCCATTCCTAGAACATGATGACGCGAACCGTGCTTTAATGGGTTCAAACATGCAACGACAAGCAGTGCCTACCCTGCGCTCAGAAAAACCTTTAGTAGGTACTGGGATGGAGCGTATTGTAGCGTCTGATTCGGGAGTTTCAGTAGTAGCAAAACGAGGTGGGATAATTGATCTTGTTGATGCATCTCGTATTGTGGTCCGTGTTAATGACGATGAGACTACCGCGGGTGAAACCGGCGTTGATATTTATAACCTGACTAAATACTTCCGCTCAAATCAGGATACATGTATTAACCAACGTCCAATAGTCAATACAGGTGATATCATCCAAAGAGGCGATATATTGGCCGATGGTCCATGTACTGATATGGGCGAACTGGCTTTAGGTCAGAACTTGTTGGTCGCTTTTATGCCATGGAATGGATATAACTTCGAGGACTCTATTCTTATATCCGAGCGTATCGTACAAGATGATCGATTCACCACAATTCATATAGAAGAATTAACGTGTATTGCCCGTGATACTAAATTAGGTACAGAAGAGATTACTGCAGATATTCCTAATGTAGGTGAATCTGCTCTTTCTAACTTGGATGAATCAGGTGTAGTGTACATCGGTGCTGAAGTTAAAGCCGGCGATATTCTTGTTGGAAAAGTTACTCCTAAGGGCGAAACACAATTAACACCTGAAGAGAAGCTACTAAGAGCAATCTTTGGTGAAAAGGCTTCTGATGTTAAGGATTCCTCACTTCGTGTTCCATCAGGAATGAATGGTACTGTCATTGACGTGCAAGTATTTACGCGTGATGGCTTAGAAAAAGATGCCCGTGCGAAAAGCATCGAGGAAGAACATTTGGCGCGAGTCCGTAAAGACTTAGTTGATGAGCGACGTATTCGTGAAGAAGATATCTACCATCGCGTAGCAAATATTGTTCTCGATAAAGTAGCAACAGGTGGCCCAGGAAACCTGAAACCAGGATCTAAAATAAACCAAGAATACCTTGATAAGATAGGTAGAGATAAATGGTTTGATATCCGTCTTGAAAACGATGTAACGAGCCAGCAATTAGAACAGCTTTCAAAGCAACTTGAAATGTTGTCTAAAGAAATGGAAAAGCGTTTTAACGACAGTCGTAAGAAAATCATTCAAGGTGATGATCTGGCTCCTGGCGTGTTAAAAATTGTTAAAGTGTATCTTGCTGTGAAAAGACGTATTCAACCAGGCGATAAGATGGCAGGTCGTCACGGTAACAAAGGGGTAATCTCCATCGTAGTTCCTGTTGAAGACATGCCGCATATGGAAGATGGAACAGCAGTAGACATCGTTCTTAATCCGCTAGGCGTGCCATCACGTATGAATATCGGACAAGTACTCGAAACCCACCTTGGTTTAGCTGCAAAAGGCTTAGGTAATAAAATTGCTCAGATGCTTGATACAAAACAAAATGCGGCTGAAATCAAGTCGTTCTTGAATAAGATATACAACCATGATGACGTACAACGTGTACATTTAGATTGTCTGAATGATGAAGAAATATTTAGATTGGCAGATAATCTACGTGCTGGTGTACCTATGGCGACACCTGTTTTTGATGGTGCTTCTGAAGAAGAAATAAAACGCATGCTGCAACTGGCGGATTTGTCTTCTGATGGTAAAACCTATTTGACTGACGGACGAACTGGAAGCAAATTTGATAACCCGGTAACTGTCGGTTACATGTATATGTTAAAACTAAATCATTTAGTTGATGATAAGATGCATGCTCGCTCAACTGGCTCATACAGCCTAGTAACGCAACAACCATTAGGTGGTAAAGCACAGTTTGGTGGACAACGCTTTGGGGAGATGGAGGTTTGGGCTCTCGAAGCTTATGGTGCAGCTTATACATTACAGGAAATGTTGACTGTGAAATCAGATGACGTTGGAGGTAGAACAAAGATCTACAAAAATATTGTCGATGGCGATCATCGTATGGACCCAGGAATGCCTGAGTCTTTCAACGTATTGTTGAAAGAAATTCGTGCATTGGGCATAGATATCGAACTCGAACACGATTAACTTTTTCAGCGATACATACTGATTAACAAATTTTTGGAGGCATAGACTTGAGTACTCTAAACGACGATCCAATGAATGAGCCAATGAGAAAAGCTCCTGTGATGAGCGATTTGCTTGGCATCCTAAAGCAACAGGGACAAAGTGAAGAGTTCGACGCAATTAAGATTGCGTTGGCTTCTCCTGAGCTAATTCGTTCATGGTCATATGGTGAAGTAAAAAAACCAGAAACAATAAATTATCGTACCTTTAAACCTGAACGCGATGGGTTGTTTTGTGCTAAAACTTTTGGCCCAGTAAAAGATTACGAATGCTTATGTGGAAAATACAAGCGTCTTAAACATCGCGGTGTTATTTGTGAAAAGTGCGGTGTTGAGCTTGCGCTTGCAAAAGTGCGTCGTGAGCGTATGGGACATATTGAGCTCGCAAGCCCAGTTGCACATATTTGGTTTTTGAAGTCGTTACCTTCCAGAATAGGTTTACTACTGGATATGACTTTGCGAGATATTGAGCGTGTTCTTTATTTTGAAGCGTTTGTTGTTGTTGACCCAGGAATGACTGAGTTGGAACGTGGTCAATTGCTGAATGATGAAGTGTATCTTGATGCAATGGAACAATATGGTGACGAGTTTGATGCACGTATGGGTGCCGAAGCTATTCGTGATTTGCTCCGCCAAGTTGATCTTGAAGATGAAATCAAGAATTTGCGTGAAGAGTTACCAACTACCAGCTCTGAAACCAAAATTAAAAAAATTACCAAAAGATTAAAATTACTTGAAGCTTTTTATGAGTCTGGGAATAAGCCAGAGTGGATGATTATGGATGTCCTCCCTGTGCTACCACCTGATTTAAGACCATTGGTACCTTTAGATGGTGGCCGTTTTGCTACATCTGATTTGAATGATTTATATCGACGTGTCATTAACCGAAACAACCGTTTGAAACGTCTTTTGGATCTTAACGCACCCGATATTATTGTTCGTAATGAAAAGAGGATGTTACAGGAATCAGTTGATGCTTTGCTCGATAATGGACGTCGTGGCCGTGCAATTACGGGCACCAACAAGCGCCCCCTTAAATCGCTAGCTGATATGATTAAAGGAAAGCAAGGTCGTTTCCGTCAAAACCTGTTAGGTAAACGTGTGGATTATTCAGGTCGTTCTGTAATTGTGGTTGGTCCGACTTTGAAACTGCATCAGTGCGGTCTCCCTAAGAAAATGGCTCTTGAGTTATTTAAACCATTCATATTCAGTAAACTTGAATTCAGAGGCTTAGCTACAACAATTAAAGCAGCCAAAAAAATGGTAGAGCGTGAAGAGTCTGTGGTCTGGGATATATTGGATGATGTAATTCGTGAACATCCTATCCTGCTAAACCGTGCTCCTACTCTCCATAGATTAGGTATACAGGCCTTCGAACCCGTACTTATTGAGGGTAAAGCGATACAACTTCATCCATTAGTATGTACTGCATACAACGCTGACTTTGACGGTGACCAAATGGCGGTGCATGTGCCCTTGACTTTAGAGGCACAATTGGAAGCTCGCTCATTAATGATGTCTACAAACAACATCTTATCACCTGCGAGTGGTGAGCCAATTATTGTTCCTAGCCAGGATGTTGTATTAGGCTTATATTACTTAACTCGTGAAAAAGTTAATGCCTTAGGTGAAGGGAAGATTTTTGTTAGTGCCCAAGAAGCACAAAACTTTTATGAGTCAGGTCACCTTGATATTCATGCTAAAATTAAAATCCGCATGCCAAAAGAAGATAGTGAAGGTCACCATTTGGTAGAAACAACTGTTGGCCGAGCAATTCTTGCTGAGGTGCTACCTAAGGGTATGACCTTTGCTCAGATAAACCGTACGATGACCAAGAAAGTCATTTCCAAAGTCATAGATACCTGCTATAGAAATTTTGGTTTGAAGGAAACGGTTATTTTTGCTGATAAGCTTATGTACACAGGCTTTAAGTATGCAACTCGTTCTGGTGTATCAATTGGTATTGAAGATATGGAAATACCTGATGACAAAGCCAGCATTATTGATCATGCAGATAACGAAGTTCGTGAAATCGAATCACAATTCCGATCTGGTTTGGTAACCAATGGCGAACGTTACAATAAAGTAATCGATATTTGGTCCAGAACTAACGAATTAGTTGCTAAATCGATGATGAGTAAAATAGCAACAGAAGAAACAATTGATGCCAAAGGGAATAAAGTTCGACAAGAATCCTTCAATCCAATCTTTATGATGGCTGATTCAGGAGCGCGGGGTTCCGCAGCGCAAATAAGACAGCTAGCAGGTATGCGCGGATTGATGGCTGCCCCTGATGGATCTATTATTGAAACGCCAATTACAGCTAACTTCCGCGAAGGTCTGAATGTATTCCAGTATTTCATTTCGACTCACGGAGCTAGAAAAGGTTTGGCAGATACAGCGTTAAAAACTGCTAACTCGGGTTATTTGACACGACGTTTGGTGGATGTAGCTCAAGACGTAGTGATTACTGAAGATGATTGCGGTGTTGATACTGGTATTTTAATGCAACCTCTGATTGAAGGTGGGGATATCGTTGAGCCGTTACATGAGCGCGTTTTAGGACGAGTAGTTGCTGCCGATGTTTATATTCCTAACCAAAGTGAACCTGTTGTTACTGCGGGTACCTTATTGGATGAAGAATGGGTTGAAAAACTCGAAAAGCAAGGTGTGGATCAAATTATGGTTCGCTCACCGATTACCTGCCAAACCCGTTTTGGATTGTGTGCTAAGTGCTATGGCCGTGATTTGGCCCGAGGCCATCTCGTTAATACAGGTGAAGCTGTAGGTATTATAGCTGCTCAGTCAATTGGAGAGCCCGGCACCCAGTTAACAATGCGTACTTTCCATATTGGAGGTGCTGCTTCTAGAGCGACTGCAGCGAATAATATTCAGATTAAAACGAAAGGGGTTATTCGTTTACATAACATAAAAACAGTTACTCACGAAAACAAAAACTTGGTGGCTGTATCTCGCTCCGGTGAGGTAACCATTGTTGATGAGTTCGGGCGTGAACGTGAACGTTACAAGTTGCCATACGGCGCTGTAATTTCAGTTCATGACAATTCACCTGTAGAAGCTGGGCAAGTTATTGCTACTTGGGATCCCCATACTCACCCAGTTATTTCAGAGGTAACAGGATATCTGAAATTTGTTGATTTGGTTGAAGGCATCACCATGAACCGACAAACAGATGAGCTAACAGGCTTGAGTAACATCGTAGTTATCGATGCGAAACAACGTAGTGCAGCTGGTCGTGATTTACGCCCGATGGTAAAACTCGTCGCTGAAAACGGGGAAGATATTTATCTTGCTGGTACCAACGTTCCTGCTCAATACTATCTGCCAGTAGATGCGATTGTTAATTTCGAAGATGGTGGTCACGTAGGTATAGGAGACGTCATAGCACGTATTCCTCAAGAACGTTCTAAAACTCGCGATATTACCGGGGGTCTGCCTAGAGTAGCTGATTTATTCGAAGCGCGTAAACCTAAAGATTCAGCTGTTATGGCTGAAGTTTCAGGAATGGTTAGCTTTGGTAAGGAAACAAAAGGTAAGAGAAGATTACTTATTAATGTTTCTGAAGATCAATGTCATGAAGAATTGATACCTAAATGGAGACATATTTCTGTCTTTGAAGGGGAGCATGTTGAACGCGGTGAAATTATTGCTGAAGGTGCGCTCAATCCTCATGATATATTGCGCTTACTTGGCGTTGGTGCATTAGCGAATTACATTGTAAATGAAGTTCAAGACGTATATCGTTTACAAGGTGTAAAAATTAATGATAAACACATCGAAGTAATCGTACGACAAATGCTACGTAAAAGAGTTATTACTTTTGCTGGGGATTCTAAATTCTTGGCCGGTGAACAAGTTGAAGAAAGCGTCTTGTTGCAGGAAAATGACAAGCTTATTGCTGAAGATAAACAACCAGCCCGAGGTACTCCTATATTGTTAGGTATTACCAAGGCTTCTTTGGCAACTGAGTCATTTATTTCTGCTGCTTCGTTCCAAGAAACAACAAGAGTTTTAACTGAAGCTGCTGTAAGTGGTAAAGTTGATGATTTACGTGGTTTAAAAGAAAATGTTATGGTAGGTCGCTTGATCCCTGCAGGAACAGGTTATGCATACCATCAAAGCCGTAAGGCAAAAAGAGCTAAGGCTGCAGCCGGTGAGCACCCAGTGCATACCGTCACTGCAAGTGATGTTGAGCATGCGTTAAGTGAAGCATTAAACGCAGACAATCAAGAACACTAGTTCGGATTCGAAAAACGGCAGATTAAACTTGACAAATCTGCCGTAGCTATATAGAATCCGGCCTCCTTATGCATTCGAAATAATCAAAAGAGACAGATCGGAGTTAAGTATAAATGGCTACTATTAATCAGTTAGTAAGAAAGCCTCGTGTGGACGTAAAAAAGAAAAGTAACGTGCCTGCACTGGAATCATGTCCACAAAGACGCGGTGTATGTACACGCGTTTACACTACTACACCTAAAAAACCTAACTCAGCTATGCGTAAGGTTGCTCGTGTACGGTTAACTAATGGATTTGAAGTTTCATCATACATTGGTGGAGAAGGCCATAACCTTCAGGAACACTCAGTTGTTCTAATTAGAGGTGGTCGTGTTAAAGATTTACCTGGTGTGCGTTATCACACTGTAAGAGGTAGCTTAGATACCTCAGGTGTTAATGATCGTAAACAAGGTCGTTCAAAATACGGTACTAAAAAACCAAAAGATAAAAAATAACTGATTGTAGGAAATCGAAATGCCTAGAAGAAGAGAAGTCCCCAAAAGAGAAATTTTGCCAGATCCTAAACATCATAGTGAGTTATTAGCGAAATTTATCAACGTATTAATGGTTAGTGGTAAGAAGTCTACTGCTGAAAAAATTATTTATGGTGCTTTATCCGTTATGGAAGAGCGCGTAAAGAAACTTAAAAAAACAGATGAAGATGAAAGCGAATCAGGTTCAACTGGTTCTGCAACTGTTCTTCGTTATTTTGAAAATGCTTTAGATAATGTACGCCCAAGCGTTGAAGTTCGTTCACGCCGAGTTGGTGGCGCTACATATCAAGTCCCTGTTGAAGTGAGAACGGACAGAAGCATTGCCTTAGGAATGCGCTGGATTGTACAGGCAGCACGTACTCGTGGTGAAAAGGGTATGATGCTACGTTTGGCTGGAGAACTTATGGATGCTTACGAAAGTAAAGGTTCTGCAGTGAAGAAACGCGAAGATACACATAAGATGGCAAAAGCTAACCAGGCATTTGCACATTTTAGATGGAACTAATAGAGAGGTAATCCCGTGTCTACTCCATTGAAGTTATATAGAAACATAGGTATTGCAGCGCACGTTGATGCTGGTAAAACAACAACAACAGAGCGTGTCCTGTACTATACTGGTATGTCTCATAAAATTGGTGAAGTTCATGACGGTGCAGCAACTATGGACTGGATGGTTCAGGAGCAAGAGCGCGGCATTACCATTACCTCAGCAGCAACAACGTGCTACTGGTCTGGCATGGACAAACAGTTCGAGCCACATCGTATTAATATCATTGATACACCAGGACATGTGGACTTCATGATTGAAGTCGAGCGGTCTTTGCGTGTGCTCGATGGTGCTGTTGTGGTGTTCGATTCAGTATCTGGAGTGGAACCACAGTCTGAAACAGTTTGGCGCCAAGCAAATAAATATGGTGTACCACGAATTGTGTTCGTCAACAAGATGGATAGAATGGGTGCAAACTTCCTTCGTGTGGTAAGCCAAATTAAGCAAAGACTTGGTTCAAATCCTGTCGTTGTTCAATTACCCATTGGTGCTGAAGAAGAATTTAAAGGTGTTATTGACCTTATTAAGATGAAAGCAATTCATTGGGATGAAGAAAACAAAGGGATGACTTTCCAATATAAAGAAGTTCCTGCAGATCTCAAAGAACAATGTGAAGAATACCGTGCTCTACTCGTAGAAGCAGCTGCAGAAGCAAATGAAGAACTCATGGAGAAGTATCTTGAGGGTCAAGATTTCACTGAAGCAGAGATTAAGAAAGCGCTACGTCAATTGACTATTAGCAACCAAATTGTCCCTGTGTTTTGTGGTTCAGCCTTTAAAAATAAAGGTGTACAAGCAGTACTAGATGGAGTAATTGAGTATTTACCTTCTCCAACTGATATTCCTGACGTTCAAGGCGTTGATGAAGATGGTGAGCCAGCTTCTCGTAAAACAAGTTATGATGCTCCTTTTTCTGCTTTGGCGTTTAAAATCGCAACTGACCCATTCGTTGGTACTTTAACTTATTTTAGAACTTACTCTGGTGTTCTAAAAAGTGGTGACACTGTTTATAACTCAGTTAAAGCCAAAAGAGAGCGTATAGGTCGTTTACTCCAGATGCATGCTAATTCACGTGAAGAAATCAAAGAAGTAAGAGCTGGTGATATTGCTGCAGCTGTAGGACTGAAAACAGTAATGACTGGTGATACTTTATGTGATACTGAAAGTGTTGTCATATTAGAAAGAATGGATTTTCCCGATCCTGTAATTGCTGTCGCTGTAGAACCAAAAACTAAGGCCGATCAAGAAAAAATGGGTATTGCCCTTGGTAAGTTGGCTCAAGAAGATCCTTCATTCAGAGTTCATACTGACGAAGAATCTGGACAAACGATTATTGAAGGTATGGGTGAGCTTCATCTAGAAATTATTGTTGACCGCATGAAACGAGAGTTTAATGTGGAAGCTAATGTTGGTAAGCCTCAAGTTGCCTATCGCGAAACATTGAAACAACCTGTGGAGCAAGAAGGCAAGTTTGTAAGACAATCAGGTGGGCGTGGACAGTACGGTCACGTTTGGCTGAAAATTGAACCTCAAGAGCCTGGAAAAGGTTATGAGTTTATCAACGCAATTGTTGGTGGTGTTATTCCTAAAGAATACATACCTGCTGTTGATAAAGGTGTTCAAGAGCAGATGCAAAATGGCGTTATTGCTGGATATCCAGTAGTGGATGTTAAAGTCACGTTGTTTGACGGTTCATTCCACGAAGTGGATTCTAGTGAGATGGCATTTAAAATCGCAGGTTCACAATGCTTCAAGCAAGGTGCATTAAAAGCTAAACCTGTATTGCTTGAACCTATAATGAGCGTTGAAGTCGTAACCCCTGAGGATTACATGGGGGATGTTATGGGTGACCTTAACAGACGTCGCGGTCTGGTTCAAGGAATGGAAGATTCACCAGCAGGTAAAATTGTTCGGGCTGAAGTTCCATTAGCAGAGATGTTTGGTTATTCAACCGATTTACGTTCTGCGACGCAAGGAAGAGCAACATACACAATGGAATTTAGTAAGTACGCGGAAGCACCAAATAACATTGCTGAAGCAATTATTAAGAAACAATAAAGTTAACGAGGTTATTGAAATGGCGAAGGAAAAATTTGAGCGTAAGAAGCCACACGTAAATGTTGGCACGATTGGTCACGTAGACCACGGTAAGACGACATTAACTGCGGCTATTACCACAATTATGGCGAAGAAGTTTGGTGGCACGGCGAAAGCATATGATCAGATTGATGCGGCCCCCGAAGAACGCGAGCGTGGTATTACGATATCTACAGCACACGTAGAATACGAATCAGCAAACAGACACTATGCACACGTTGATTGCCCAGGACATGCTGACTATGTTAAGAACATGATTACTGGAGCGGCCCAAATGGACGGAGCGATACTTGTAGTATCAGCAGCTGATGGTCCAATGCCACAAACTAGAGAGCACATTTTGTTATCACGCCAAGTTGGTGTTCCTTACATTGTTGTGTTCATGAACAAAGCCGACATGGTTGATGATCCTGAGTTATTAGAGTTGGTAGAAATGGAAGTACGTGACTTGTTAAGCAGTTACGATTTCCCTGGCGATGATATTCCAATTGTTGTTGGTTCTGCGCTGAAAGCGTTGGAAGGTGATGAGAGCGATATTGGTGTTAAAGCAATTGAGAAATTGGTTGAGACGATGGACTCTTACATACCGGAGCCAGTACGTAACATTGATAAAGCCTTTTTGTTACCGATTGAAGACGTATTTTCTATTTCTGGACGCGGAACAGTAGTAACAGGCCGTGTAGAGAGTGGAATAGTGAAAGTGGGTGAAGAGATTGAGATTGTGGGAATCCGTGATACTCAAAAAACCACTTGCACAGGTGTTGAGATGTTTCGTAAGTTGTTGGATGAGGGTCGAGCTGGAGATAACGTAGGTGTATTGTTACGTGGAACCAAGCGAGATGAAGTTGAGCGTGGCCAAGTATTAGCGAAGCCAGGAACAATTAAGCCTCATACAAAATTTGAAGCTGAAGTATATGTGTTGTCTAAAGAAGAAGGTGGACGTCATACTCCATTTTTTAATGGATACAGACCACAGTTTTATTTCAGAACAACAGACGTGACAGGTACATGTGACTTGCCATCTGGAGTAGAAATGGTAATGCCAGGTGATAACGTACAATTGACGATTAACCTGCATGCACCTATTGCGATGGACGAAGGTTTACGTTTCGCAATTCGGGAAGGTGGCCGTACTGTTGGCGCCGGTGTTGTCGCTAAAATTATCGAGTAATTACAATGAGTAGCAATCAAAACATTAAAATAAGATTAAAATCCTTTGATCATCGGTTGATTGACTTATCAACTCGAGAAATTGTAGAGACTGCAAAACGTACTGGCGCACAAGTTCGTGGGCCAATACCATTGCCAGTCCGTAAGGAAAAATTTACTGTATTGACTTCACCGCATGTTAATAAAGATGCTCGAGATCAATATGAATTACGTACTCACAAACGTCTGGTCGTTATCGTTCATCCAACTGAAAAAACAGTTGATGCGTTGATGAAGTTAGATCTGGCTGCTGGGGTTGATGTTCAGATAAGCCTTGATGACTAAATGTTAGGGTGAAGGATATTAAAGAGGTGTTAGAATGATGATCGGTTTATTAGGCCGTAAAATCGGTATGACGCGGGTCTTCATGGCAGATGGAGTTTCTGTTCCAGTTTCTGTTGTTGAAGTTCACCCTAATAGAGTCTCACAAGTTAAAACCAAAGAAACTGATGGTTACTCTGCTGTTCAATTAACTGGTGGTACTAAAAAAGCAAGCAAAGTAAACAAACCATTAACTGGCCACTTTGCAAAAGCTGAAATTGAAGCAGGTGACATGCGTATTGAGTTTTTAATTGACTCAGAAGAAGCATTCAAAACTGGTCAGGTGATATCAGTAGCTGATGTATTTACTGCTGGCCAATTTGTTGATGTTGCTGGTACTACCAAAGGTAAAGGTTTCGCTGGTACGGTTAAAAGATATAATTTTAGAACACAAGATGCTACTCATGGTAACTCCAGATCGCATCGTGTACCTGGCTCTATTGGTCAAAACCAAACTCCAGGACGTGTATTTAAAGGTAAGAAAATGGCTGGTCACATGGGTAATGTTCGTTGTACTGTTCAAAGCCTTGAATTAGTGCGCGTAGATGCTGAAAGAAATTTACTTCTTATTAAAGGTGCTATACCTGGTGCTCCTGGCTCACAAGTTGAGATTAAGCCTGCAGTTAAAAAGCAAGTTCGAGGTGAGTGATGGAAATTACTACTATAGATACAAATTCAAAATTAGAACTGAACCAAGAAGTATTTGCGTATGGTTATAATGAAGGCTTAATTCACCAAGCCGTTATAACCTATATGAATAACGCACGTAGTGGTAATAGTGCTCAAAAAACACGATCTGAAGTTAGAGGCGGCGGTAAAAAGCCATGGAATCAAAAAGGTACTGGACGTGCTCGTGCTGGTACTATTCGAAGCCCTCTCTGGAGAAGCGGTGGGGTAACCTTTGCTTCTAAAAAAAGAGATTATTCACAAAAAATTAATAAAAAAATGTACAAACGTGCATTACGTAGTATAATCTCCGAACTTTGCCGCACTGGTAACCTTATTGTAGTAAGTGATTTCCAATGTGAAAGCAAAAAAACCAAAGATTTTGTTAATAAAATGAGCCAGCTAAACATCAACAATGCACTGATCGTAATGAGTGAAGTTGGTGAAAATGAATATTTTGGTTCAAGAAACTTAATTGATTTTGACATCTGCGACGTTACAACTATAGATCCTGTTTCTTTACTCAAATTTGAGAAAGTTGTTGTTACAGAAGCTGCAATTAAAAAAATTGAGGAACAGTTACAATGAACGCTGAAAGATTGTTGATGGTTCTACGTGAACCACATACTTCTGAAAAAGCTACTGTCATAGCTGATAAGCTGAAACAGTTCACTTTCAAAGTATTGAAAACTGCAACTAAAAATGAAATTAAAATGGCGGTAGAGAATATATTTAACGTTAAAGTTAAAAATGTATCTGTTATCAATGTGAAGGGAAAAACAAAGCGTTTTAAACAAACAAGCGGCAAGCGTAGTGATTGGAAAAAGGCATTTGTAACTCTTCATGCTGATCAAGATATTGACTTTACAGCTACCGAATAAGGCAGATTAAGATGGCACTATTAAAATCTAAACCTACTTCGCCAGGAAAACGTGGCGAGCTACGCGTGGTTCATCACCATATTCATAAAGGAAAACCACACTCTGCTTTAGTTGAAAAACTAAAGAAAACTGGTGGACGTAATAACCAAGGTAGAATCACTGTAAGACATATCGGTGGTGGTCAGCGTAATCAATATCGTATTATTGACTTCAAACGTAATAAAGATGGTATTGAAGCACGTGTTGAGCGTATTGAATACGATCCAAATCGCACCGCTTTGATAGCTTTAATTGTTTATAAAGATGGCGAAAGAAGATATATTATTGCCCCAGCTAATTTAAAAGCGGGTGATACTGTTGTAAGTGGAGCTGATTCACCTATTAGTACAGGTAATTGCCTTCCACTAAAAAATATTCCTGTTGGTACCACCATCCATTGTGTTGAAATGAAACCAGGAAAAGGTGCGCAGGTTTTAAGAAGTGCTGGAGCAAGCGGACAAATTGTTGCTAAAGAAGGTATATATGCAACATTAAGACTTCGCTCAGGCGAAATGCGTAAAATACATGTTCTTTGCAGAGCGGTAATTGGTGAAGTAAGTAATAGTGAGCATAGTTTACGCGCATTAGGTAAAGCTGGAGCTAAACGCTGGAGAGGTATTCGCCCAACAGTTCGTGGGGTAGCTATGAACCCAGTCGACCATCCACATGGTGGTGGTGAAGGCCGTACTTCTGGTGGACGTCATCCTGTGTCACCATGGGGAATGCCTACTAAAGGTTACAAAACCAGAAGTAATAAGCGTACTGATAGTTTTATTGTCAGAAGACGTAAAAAGAAATAATTATTGAGAGGATATCAAGTGGCTCGTTCTATAAGAAAAGGTCCTTTTGTTGACCATCATTTGATTGCCAAAGTTGAGACTGCAATTGAATCAAAATCTAAGAAACCAATTAAAACATGGTCTAGACGATCAACAATCGTTCCTGAAATGATTGACTTAACAATTGCTGTTCATAACGGCAAAGATCATATTCCTGTATATATTACTGATAATATGGTTGGTCATAAATTAGGTGAGTTTGCCATGACTCGAACTTTTAAAGGCCATTCTGGTGACAGAAAGGCTAAAGGTAAATAAGAGGATATGATGGAAGTTACAGCAAAGTTAAAAGGTGCTCCCTTATCCGCTCAAAAGGGCAGATTGGTAGCAGATATGATACGTAATATGAAAGTATCAGGTGCACTTGATGTCCTCAAGTTTACACCAAAAAAAGGTGCTCAATTAATGCTTAAATTATTAGAGTCAGCCATTGCAAACGCTGAAAATAATAATGGGGCAGATATTGATGATTTAAAAGTAGGTATGGTCTGCGTTGATGAAGCGATGACTTTAAAACGTATTAGTCCCAGAGCTAAAGGACGGGCAAATCGAATTTGCAAACGTACCTGCCATATCACGATTAAAGTGTCTGACGAGGAATAGCAATGGGACAAAAAGTTAACCCTATAGGTATACGCCTTGGTATTATTAAAGACTGGAACTCTAAATGGTTCGCAGGTAAAAAATACGCTGAATTTTTAATTCAAGATATTAAATTACGTACCGAGCTTAAAAAGAAACTTATGGCAGCTGCTGTAAGCAAAATTTTGATTGAGCGGCCTGCTAATAATGCTGTAGTTACAATACTGACTGCACGACCTGGTGTGATCATCGGTAAAAAAGGTGGTGGTATTGAAACATTACGTTCTGAAATTTCTAATAGATTAGGTGTTCCTGTTCATCTTAATATTGAAGAAATTAAAAAACCTGAGCTCGATTCAACTTTGGTTGCTGAAGGAATTGCACAACAATTAGAACAGCGTGTTATGTTTAGACGTGCTATGAAGCGTGCGGTAACTTCTGCTCTTAAAGCAGGGGCGAAAGGAATTAAAATTTGCGTTAGTGGCAGACTAGGTGGTGCAGAAATTGCGCGCAGCGAATGGTATAGAGAAGGACGTGTTCCTTTACATACTTTCAGAGCAGACATTGATTACGGCACAGCGGAGTCTAAAACTACCTACGGTATTATTGGTGTAAAAGTCTGGATCTTCAAGGGTGAAATTCTCCCTCAAAAGAAAAGATCTTCTGACGTTGCCCAGTGAGTGAGGATTAAGAATCATGTTACAACCTAAACGTACAAAATACCGAAAACAGATGAAAGGCCGTAACAGAGGTTTAGCCTTGCGCGGTAGCAACATCAGCTTTGGTGAATTTGGTTTAAAAGCTCTTGAGCGTGGTCGTTTAACTGCACGACAAATAGAGGCTGCTCGTAGAGCAATGACACGTCACATTAAGCGTGGTGGTAAAATCTGGATTAGAGTATTCCCAGACAAGCCCATTACTCAAAAGCCACTTGAAGTAAGACAGGGTAAAGGTAAAGGTAGTGTCGAATATTGGGTTGCTCAAATACAGCCTGGTAAGGTTTTATTTGAAATGGAAGGTGTATCCAGAGAGCTTGCGATGGAAGCTTTTGATCTGGCCAAAGCAAAACTTCCTTTCAAAGTTATATTTGAAGAAAGGAAGGTGATGTAATGAAAAAGATAGATGAATTACGCGGTTTATCAGTAGAAGAACTGCAAAATGAACTGCTTTCATTGCGTAAAGAACAACTCAATTTGCGAATGAAAAAAGCAAGTGGCTCACTAGATAAAACACATCTCATCACCATGGTGCGTAAGTCAGTGGCAAGAGTAAAAACAATGTTGACTGAAAAGGCAGGTAAGTGACATGTCTAATAGTGAATCAAATGCCAGAACAATGGTTGGAAAAGTAGTTAGCGACAAAATGGATAAAACCATAGTTGTGATGATTGAACGTTCTGTTAAGCATCCAAAGTATGGAAAAATTTTGAAACGTAGAGCTAAATTACATGCTCATGATGAAAATCAAGTATGTAAAATTGGTAATATAGTGAAGATCCGTGAGTCAAGACCACTCTCTAAAACAAAAAGCTGGGTATTAGTCGAAGTAATTTCTTAATCAACCCTGTTGATTTACTTTTAAAACCCTAAAAGGCCTGATATAATCAGCAACCTTTTTCTGGTCGAAATCAGAGCTGGAGTAGAAAATGATCCAAATGCAGACAGTGCTCGAAGTGGCTGACAACAGCGGAGCACGTAAGGTTATGTGTATTAAAGTGCTTGGCGGGTCGCACCGTAGATATGCACGTGTAGGTGATGTAATCAAAGTTAGTATTAAAGATGCAATACCAAGAAGTAAAGTGAAAAAAGGTGCTGTAATGAAAGCGGTTGTTGTTAGGACCGCGCAAGGCGTTCGTAGAGACGACGGATCTCTGATTCGTTTCGATGGTAACGCTGCAGTACTATTAAACAATCAAAACGAGCCAATAGGTACTCGTATATTTGGCCCTGTTACTCGCGAGCTACGAGAGAGATTTATGAAAATAATATCTCTGGCTGCAGAAGTTTTGTGAGAAGGATTTAGATATGAAACGTATTCAAAAAGGCGATGATGTAGTTATAATTGCCGGAAAAAGTAAAGGTCTTAGAGGTAAAGTCCTACGTGTGACTGAAAATGGCGTTGTAGTTGAAGGTGGAAACTTGATCAAGAAACATGTCAAGCCAAATCCCCAGAAGCCAGAAAATAAGGGTGGAATTGTTACTCTTGAAGCACCAGTTCACATTTCAAACGTTGCTCATTATAATCCCAATACTAATAAAGCAGATAAAGTAGGATTTAAATTCATCGAGAGTAACGGTGAGAGCAAAAAAGTTAGATATTTTAAATCTGACAATGAAATAATTGACCGTGTTTAATTAGGTGATTCAAATGGCAAGACTTAATGAATTTTATAGAAAAGAAATCATCCCTATGATGATGAAACGGTTCAACTATTCCAGCGTTATGGAAGTTCCAAAGTTGCTAAAAATCACCTTAAACATGGGTGTTGGCGAAGCTGTTGGTGATAAAAAGGTAATGAACCACGCTGTTGAAGACATGACTTTAATCGCTGGACAAAAGCCGGTTGTTACTAAAGCAAGAAAATCTATTGCTGGTTTTAAGATTAGGGAAGGATGGCCAATAGGCTGTAAAGTAACTCTAAGACGTCAACGTATGTATGAGTTTTTAGACCGATTGATTTCCGTAACTTTACCGCGCGTAAGAGATTTTCGTGGTTTAAATCCTAAATCTTTTGATGGAACTGGTAATTATAGTATGGGTATACATGAGCAAATCGTATTCCCAGAAATTGATTACGATAAAACAGATGGTATTCGTGGTTTAGATATTTGTATTACAACGAGTGCTAAGACAAATGAAGAAGCTAAAGCTTTATTAGAAGCCTTTAACCTTCCATTGAAAGATAGAGATAAAAAATAAGGGTGAAATTGTGGCTAAAAAATCAATGCTTATGAGAGAGTTAAAGCGTAGCAAGCTTGTAGATAAATACAGTAAGCGTAGAAACGAATTAAAAATATTGATTAAATCATCTGATGATTTTCAGGTAATTATGGATAGTCAGTTAAAGTTAGCCAAAATGCCTGTTAATTCAAATCCTGTTCGTTTTAAAACACGATGTCAGCAATGTGGTCGCCCACATGGTGTTTATCGTAAATTTGCTCTTTGCAGAATTTGCTTAAGACAACAACTAATGGTTGGTAATATACCAGGCGGAAGAAAATCTAGCTGGTAATTTTTTAATTGGAGAACGATTGTGAGTATGCATGATCCAGTTGCTGATATGCTGACCCGAATTAGAAATGGTCAACAAGCAAAACATCAGCAAATAACTTTAACTTCTTCTAAGTTGAAAGAAGAAATTGCTCGAGTTTTAAAGGAAGAAGGTTATATCGAAAACTTCTTGGTTGAATCACTAGATAATAATCTTAAATTGATGACGATAAAGCTGAAATATTATCATGGCAGACCTGTTATCGAGCTCATTAAGAGAATTAGCAGACCTGGATTGCGAGTATATAAGTCTTATAAAGATTTGACTTCTATTCCTGGTTTTGGTGTGGCTATATTGTCTACATCACAAGGTATAATGACCCATATATCTGCAAAGATGAAAGGCGTTGGTGGTGAAGTCATTTGTGAAGTGGCTTAATACTTGCGAGGAATAATATGTCTAGAGTAGCAAAAGCCCCAGTAGTTCAACCAGCAAATGTTGAGATATCAATAGGTGATGGTGAGGTTACTGTTAAAGGGCCTAAAGGAACACTAACCCAAAAAATTAATCGGTTAGTTAAAGTAACTAAAAATAAAGAATCTAATCATATTGAATTTGCTCCAGCTGCAACTGATCCTAAAGCTTGGGCTCAGGCTGGAACGGCGAGAGCATTAGTCAATAATATGGTTAAGGGTGTAACTGAAGGTTTTGTTGTTACCTTGGAACTGGTCGGTGTAGGTTATAGAGCTCAGTCTAAAGATAAATCAATTACGTTATCATTAGGTTTCTCTCATCCTATTGAATACCATTTGCCTAAAGGTGTTTTAGTTGAAACTCCAAGCAATACAGTAATATTGCTAAAAGGTGTGGATAAACAAATTTTGGGCCAAGTAGCTTCTGAGATAAGAGCATTTAGACCACCAGAGCCTTATAAGGGTAAGGGTGTTAAACTTGCTGGCGAGTATATTGCTCGTAAAGAAGCGAAAAAGAAATAAGGTTTAAGTTATGAATAAAAACAACTCACGTAATCGACGTGGATTAAAAGCAAAAGCACTGATTCGTAAATCAGGCAGAGCAAGACTTGTCGTTTTTAGAAGTGGTTTGCATATTTACTCACAAATCCTTCAAGCAGATAAGTTGGGTGATAAAGTAATCGCTTCATGCTCAACTAACGATAAAGAATTACGTGCCAGTCTGACCGGTAAATGTAAAGTAGAACAAGCTACTCTAGTTGGTAAAATGCTTGGTAAGCGTGCGAGCGAGCGAGGCGTTACTCAAGTTGCATTTGATCGTGCTGGTTATAAATATCATGGCAGAGTGAAAGCCCTTGCAGAAGGTGCTCGCGAAGCTGGATTGGATTTTTAAGGAACGATTATGGCATTCGATGAATCATCACCTAAATCAGATGGCTACCAAGAAAAGCTAGTATCGGTTAATCGTACAGCTAAAGTTGTTAAGGGAGGCCGTGTTTTTGGTTTTGCAGTACTTGTTGTTGTTGGTGACGGCAAGGGTAAAGTTGGCTTCGGTAGAGGTAAGGCCAGAGAAGTTCCAATTGCTATTCAGAAAGCAATGGAGCAAGCAAAGAAAAACATGGTTTATATTCCACTTTCTGGATCAACTATTTTCCACGAAATTACTTGGAACTACGGTGCTTCTAAAGTATTTATGAAGCCTGCAAGTGAAGGTACTGGAATTATTGCTGGCGGTGCAATGAGAGCTGTATTGGAAGTTCTAGGCGTACAAAATATATTAGCTAAGAGTATTGGTTCTACCAATCCAAGCAATATTGTAAGAGCAACGATCGCAGCTTTAACTAATATCGGTACCCCAGATTATGTTGCGGCCAAGCGTGGTAAAACTGTTGAAGAAGTTATGGCGGGCTAATTATGGAAAAGAAAATTAAAATAACTTTGGTTAAGAGCATTATAGGCAGAAAACCAAAGCATATTTCTATCGTAAAACAATTAGGTCTTGGTAAAACTAATTCGAGTGTATCACATAATGATACCCCAGCTATCCGTGGCCTTATTAATAAAGTTGACTACCTATTGCTGGTTGAGGAGAGTGTATAATGAATTTAAATTCACTATCACCCGATCCTGGTTCAAAACGTCCCAAAAGACGCTTAGGACGTGGTATAGGATCCGGGTTAGGAAAAACTAGTGGTAAAGGACATAAAGGTCAGAAAGCAAGAGCTGGTGGTTTCCATAAAATCAACTTTGAAGGCGGTCAAATGCCAATTCAAAGAAGACTACCAAAAATGGGCTTTAAATCACGAGTTGGTAGAACTGTAGATCAAGTTTGTCTCAGTGAACTTGCAAAATTATCTGCTGATGTAATTGATTTAAATGTATTACGTGAAGCTGGCCTCATTAATAGTTCTATCAAAGATGTAAAAGTTATTTTATCAGGTGAATTAACTACAGCCATCAAACTTAAAGGTTTAAGGGTCACTAAAGGAGCTCGTTTGGCCATTGAAGGTTTAGGCGGCAGCATAGAAGAGTGACTATGAAAAACCAAAAACATAATGCAAGCCAATCACGTGGAGGATTGGCTGAACTAAAATCAAGATTATTGTTTGTTGTTCTTGCTATTCTAGTCTATCGTTTGGGAGCCCATATTCCTGTTCCAGGCTTGGATCCTGCACGATTAGCCAATTTTTTTAACGAGCAACAGAATACAATTTTTGGCTTATTCAATATGTTTTCTGGTGGAGCTTTATCGCGTGTTACGGTTTTTGCTATTGGTATAATGCCATACATCTCCGCATCCATTATTCTCCAGCTTTTTACCGTTGTTTCTCCCAAATTGGAACAACTTAAAAAGGAAGGTGAATCAGGACGAAGAAAAATAAACCAATATACTCGATATCTAACTTTGGTGCTTTCTGTGTTTCAATCTTTAGGGATGGCACGTTGGTTAGCTGGACAACAAATTGCACTTCAAGCAGACTTTTCATTCTACTTTACCGCAGTTGCTACATTGGTTACAGGTACTATGTTCTTAATGTGGTTAGGCGAACAAATTACCGAAAAAGGTGTTGGTAATGGTATTTCACTAATTATCTTTTCGGGTATTGTATCGAGTATGCCTACGGCTATTGCTTCAGTTCTTCAACAAGTTAAAGAAGGACAAATGCAAGCATTAACTTTGATCATTATAGCAGTAGTAGTTGTAGTGGTGACAGGATTTGTAGTGTTTATGGAGCGTGCGCAGAGACGTATCAGAGTTAATTATGCGCAAAGGACTCAAGGTAGAAAGGTATATGCTGCACAAACCAGTCATTTGCCTTTAAAGATCAATATGTCTGGGGTAATACCTCCAATTTTTGCATCCAGTATCATATTGCTACCAGCAACCTTAGCGCAGTTTTTTTCTCATACTAAAGGTTTAGGTTGGCTTGCTGATGTGGGAATGGCTTTGTCTCCTGGACAACCTTTATATTTAATTGTGTATGCAGTAGCAATTATATTCTTTGCGTTCTTTTATGCCGCGCTGGTATTTAATCCCAAAGATACTGCTGATAATTTAAAAAAATCTGGTGCATATATTCCTGGAATTAGACCAGGAGAGCAAACAACTAAATATATTGATGGTGTAATGACCCGTTTGACTTTAGTCGGAGCAATTTATTTAGTATTAGTATGTCTTTTGCCTCAGATCTTGATGTATACATGGCATGTCCCTTTTTATTTCGGAGGAACGTCTTTGCTGATTATCGTAGTTGTTATTATGGATTTTGTAGCTCAGGTACAAGCTCATTTAATGACTCAGCAATATGATTCTTTAATGAAAAAGGCTAATTTTAAAGGTACTAAATTACCTGGTCTTTTATGATTTTTATCGGAGTTAGGAATGAAAGTAAGAGCATCTGTAAAGCGAATTTGTCGCAATTGCAAGATTATTAAAAGAAGTGGCACTATACGAGTTATTTGTAAAGATGCCAGACACAAACAAAAGCAAGGTTAATATCTGCTTGATTTAATTTTATAAAAATAGTATTCTTCTGTCCCTTTCGACAGAACAAATAACGTTCGGAGAAGTTAATGGCTCGTATTGCAGGAGTAAACATACCTGATCACAAACATGTTGTGATTGCTTTAACAGCTATATATGGTATTGGTAAACCTACATCCTTGAAATTATGTTCGACTGTTGGTATTGAACCTTCTAAAAAGGTATCAGAACTAACTGATGCTCAGCTTGAGTCTTTGCGAACAGAAATTGCAAAAATAACAGTGGAAGGTGATTTGCGTCGTGTTGTGACAATGAACATTAAACGTCTTATGGATCTAGGATGTTATCGTGGTCTAAGACACAGAAGAGGGTTGCCATTGCGGGGCCAGCGTACGAAAACTAATGCTCGTACTCGAAAAGGCCGCAGAAAGGGCACTACCGGTTGATTTTTCATGTAGGAAAGTAAGATGGCAATAACTAAGTCAAAACAACAAAAAGTACGCAAGAAGGCAAAACGTGTCGTATCTGATGGTATCGTTCACGTACATGCTTCTTTTAACAATACTATAGTGACCTTTACTGACAGGCAAGGTAATGCGCTGTGTTGGGCAACATCTGGTGGTTCAGGATTCAGAGGCTCAAGAAAGAGTACACCTTATGCTGCACAAGTTGCTACTGAGCGTGCTGCTGCTGTTGCAAAAGAATACGGTATGAAATCCGTGGCTGTATTTGTTCATGGTCCTGGCCCTGGAAGAGAGTCCACTATTCGTGAATTAATATCACAGGATTTTAAAATTGTTGAAATTACCGATGTTACGGGTATACCTCATAACGGGTGTAAGCCACCTAAAAAACGTCGTGTATAAGACTCAGGAGTAATTAATGGCTAGATATCTTGGTCCAAAATGTAAGCTATCACGTCGTGAAGGTTGTGATTTATTACTTAAAAGTGGTGTCCGTGATCACAAGTCCAAATGTAAATCAGAAAAATTACCTGGACAACACGGCGATAAAAAACCACGTCTGAATGGTTATGGAATTCAGCTCAGAGAGAAACAAAAGATTAGAAGATTATATGGTGTTCTTGAAAAGCAATTCCGTGGCTATTACAAAATGGCTGCTCGAATGAAAGGCGCAACAGGTGAAAACTTAATGTCCTTACTCGAAAGACGTTTGGATAATGTTGTGTATCGTATGGGTTTTGCGTCTACTCGTGCTGAAGCACGTCAATTGGTTACGCATAAATCAATACTTGTTAATGATAAAATAGTTAACGTCCCATCGTTTTTAGTAAAACCTGGTGATGTTGTATCGGTTCGACAAAGAGCAAGAAGTCAAGGTCGCATCCAAGCAGCTTTAACTTTGTCTGAACAAAGAGCTCCATGTGATTGGATTACTGTAGATACTTCTTCTTTTAAAGGAACATTCTCTACAGCACCAACGTTAACTGACTTATCTTCAGACTACAACGTAAACTTAGTTGTAGAACTTTACTCTAAGTAAGCTCGGAGAAATAGCTGAATGTATACTGAAATCAATGAAATGTTGACACCTAATGTTCTTAAGGTCCAGGCAGAATCGCCCTATAAAGCTAGAATAGTTTTAGAGCCTTTGGAGCGTGGCTTTGGTCATACTCTCGGCAATGCTTTGAGACGTATTTTACTATCATCAATGCCTGGCAGTGCAATTACTGAAGCTTCGATTGAAGGTGTTCTCCATGAATACAGCACAATTGAAGGTGTGCAGGAAGATGTCGTCGACATCTTGTTAAACCTGAAATTAGTTGCGATAAAAATGACAGTCGGTGAAGAAGCTATTGTAACATTGAATAAGCAAGGTCCTTGTCAGGTTACAGCTGGAGATATTCAACTCACTCATGGAGTAGAGATTGTTAATCCAGAGCTCGTCATTGCTAATTTGAATGAAAAAGGCAAATTAAATATGACATTGAAGGTTGAGCGAGGAATTGGTTTCCACAGTACTGATTCATTCATTAGACATTTCGATGATGAAGTAGAAAGAAAATCTGTTGGGAAGCTTAAAATTGATAATAGCTTCTCTCCAGTTAAAAAAGTGGCTTATTATGTTGATAGTGCTCGTGTAGAAAATCGTACTGATCTAGATAAGTTAACTATCGAATTAGAAACTAACGGAACTATTGATGCTGAAGAATCAATAAGAATTTCTGCTAGTATTCTTCAAAGACAACTTCATGCCTTTGTTGATATGAAATTTGAAGAATCTCGATCTGATAATAAAGAACGCAATGATTTTGATCCTATTCTATTACGTTCCGTCGACGATTTAGAGTTAACAGTTCGATCTGCAAATTGTTTGAAAGCAGAAAATATTCATTATATCGGCGATTTAGTACAAAGAACTGAAAATGAGCTCTTAAAAACACCTAATTTGGGTAAGAAATCTTTAACTGAAATTAAGGATGTTTTAGCTTCACGTTCATTATCGCTCGGTATGAAACTTGAGAATTGGCCGCCAGCAAATCTTGGCGAATAATGTTTAGGAGTTTTGGTTATGCGTCACCGTAATTCTGGCCGAAGTTTTGGCCGTACAAGTAGCCACAGAAAGGCTATGTTTGCAAACATGTGTTGTTCTTTGATTGAGCATGAGTTAATAAAAACAACTTTGCCTAAAGCTAAGGACCTGCGACGTTACATTGAACCTTTAATTACTGTGTCAAAGGTTGATTCAGTAGCTACCCGTCGTCACGCGTTTGATATTCTAAGATCTAAATCAGCAGTTGGTAAATTATTTAAAGATTTAGGTCCACGTTTTGTTGAGCGTCCCGGTGGTTATGTACGTATCATCAAATGTGGATTCAGAGATGGTGATAATGCGCCTATGGCTATAGTTGAACTATTAGACAGACCTGCTGTTAGCGAAGAGACTGAAGAATAAAAGATTGTTATTATGATTTTAAAACCCGCCCTATGCGGGTTTTTTATTATATGAATATTCAAATTTTAACCTAGTGAAGTTTCTAATTGCCAATAGTTATAACTTTTATGTCCCACCACCCATCGTTGTTCTAAATTTTATAGTCCCTCCTAAAATTTATATCCATGGTTGTATATCCACCAGTAAATCACTCTCAAGACCGCCGGTTTGCTCAGTAGATTTTGGTTCTAGTAAAATGACATGTACTTCTTCATTGGCTATTGGTTTATGTTCTACACCTTTGGGTACAATATAAAACTCACCTTCTTCTAAAGTAATCACTTTATCTCTAAGTTCGAGTTGAAGTGTTCCCTTCACTACTAAAAATAGCTCATCTTCTGTTGGATGACTATGCCATATAAATTCGCCTTTAAATTTAGCAAGCTTGACATATTGACCATTTAATTCACCCACAATGCGTGGTGACCAGTACTCATTGAACAATTGAAATTTTTTAGCTAAATTCACCTTTTCCATAATTATCTCATTGCATTAGTTATGTAGATGATGAGTTATCTTGAACTACTCTAGAAACGAGTATCTCATATAACGAATTAACACGTAATTTAGGCATGTAGAGAACTGAGCCTGCGAATAACAGGTTTCCTGGGTTTCGTTTCGCTGCACCCAGGATACATTTAAGTTTAATATCTATATAAATACTTAGAACGGAACATCGTCATCCAACTGATCAAAAGCATCTTGGGGAACCTGAGGAGATTGTTGTCTTCCGGAATTTTGATTGCTGGGTGCGAATTGAGCTTGCGGTATCTCATCGAAACTTGATGAGGCGGTACCTTTACTATCTAGCATTTGAATGTCATTCGCTACAATCTCGGTAGTGTATCTATCTTGACCTTGCTGATCCTGCCATTTTCGGGTTCTTAAACTACCTTCAATGTAGAGTTTGGATCCTTTACGCACATATTCGCCGGCTATCTCTCCTAAGCGGTTAAAACATACCACACGGTGCCATTCAGTTCGTTCTTGCTTTTCACCGGACACTTTATCTTTCCATGCCTCGCTGGTGGCAATTGAGAGGGTAGTTACAGCATTTCCATTTGGTAAATAACGTACGTCAGGATCAACACCCACATTACCAATTAGGATGACTTTATTTATACCACGTGCCATTTCTTTATCTCCTGTATGCGAAAGTTAGGAGTAGAGTATACCTAATTTATATATCCCTTGCACGGATGTGTTGCTATAGAAATCCCTAGAAAAGGTAACAAGCATACTTGTACTAGCATGCTTGTTAATAACTTATATTTTGGAAATTTTTCTAAGCCAATATTTTGCTCCCCTACTTATTTCTTCATCGTCCATTATCTTGTTATAAACAGCTGTTCTTAATTCACTTGAATCCCCGCAGATGTTCTCCATGAGTTCATTCCAAGCGGCTACTGATTTAGTACAGTCAGTTTTATTCACTTGTGAGAGCACTTCGTGGATACATTTAAACCAATATGCATCTATGGCGCGATCCAGCCAGTCTACAATTTTGGATGTTAATCCGTGATCTTCAAGACCTTTCCCTTTCTTAAAACCTTTTTCCCATTTACTGGTTCGTAAATTTGCATGTTCCTTACCATATAAATTATTGATTAATTCCATGCATTGTTTTGCCAGGGAAATGGCAACCGGTGATTGTGGATCAAGATGCAAATTATTGTTAATTTCATTAACTAAACTAAACCATGCATCTTCAAACTGTTTCTTCTCATTCTCGTTAAATCGAGTTTTCAAATTTGCTTCGAATTGTGCATATTGTTCTAACTCTTTGGGATTGAATACTTCTTTAATCCAAGAGTTCTTAAGTTGTTGTGTCATACGATAAACCTCTATCAATTGTATTATTTGTTCCCAAGGAATAGACTGCTCTCGGCTACAGTGTTCAGTCACTTGCTTTAAAATACAACTCGCTTGCATGAGTGTTTCTGCTTTTTCTTGCAAAAACTTTGCTTGTAAGCTGAAGTGTTCTAACACCCCGGTATTGTGGGCAAGTAATTGTTTGATTTGTGCTAATTCAAAACCAAAAAATTTCAGCGCAATAATCTGTTGTAGCTTTAACAAGTCCTTTTCAGAGTACAAACGATAACGATTGCTTTGACGTAAACTGGGTTTAAGTAAACCAATTTTGTCATAATGATGTAGCGTTCTTACTGACACTTCTGTCAGTAAGCTAAACTCTTTTGCATACCATTGTTTCATCGTTTTTCCTCCTTGTGGCCAAGGTTATTGTATGACGTAAGGTTAGAGTCAAGCAGGTTAATCAAAAAGGGTTTTATTCGAAGTGGAAACAAGTTCGTACAGACGCGTAATTTGTTTTTGGGTTACTCGATGCGTTGAAAGCGGGGGGAGGCGGTTTATGTCAAAAAAATCAATTTCGGAAATTTCTAGATTTTCTTTTGCTGTTCCTGACAAAATGTCGCAATGAAAAAAACATTTATAAGTATGTGGCCATTGTAGTGGGTGATCATGTTTTTGTTTATCCCATAAGGCAAGGAGCCTGATTACAGAAACATCAAACCCTGTTTCTTCTTTAGCTTCTCTGATTACTGATTCTGATGCGGATTCATTTGTTTCCGCCCAGCCACCAGGTAAAGTCCAGAGGTCATCCGAGCGTTCTTTGACCAATAAGATTTGCTTATTTTTTAAAATAAAAGCACGTACATCGACTTTAGGTGTTGCATACCCTTTTTCTAACGCAAAGATCTGCTTTATCTCTCCAAGTGGAGTATCTGAATAGCTGGCAATAAACTCAGAAGCAATATTCCGGAGTCTTAGGTAGCGTTCTTTGTCAAATTCATTATTTGCAAAACATAGTCCATTTTGAGCAATTGCTTGAATTTCAGTAATGTATTTTAGCCAACTAACCTCAATTTTAGACATAATATATAATCCCTGTATACGTTTTTTTCATTCCACCTATTGACTCTCACGTTACGTGATAGTTTAGAATCAGCTTTCAGGAGAAAGTTGAATGAAATATTATCAAATTAAAGAGATTAGCCAAATGACCTCATTAACAATTAGGTCATTACAATATTATGATGAAATTGGTTTATTAAAACCAACAAAACGTTCTGAGAGTGGCTATCGTCTTTATTCTGAATTGGATTTAATACGATTACAACAGATTACCACATTAAAGTTTTTGGGTTTTTCCTTATCGACCATCAAAAAGATTATAGAAGGTCCAAATTTTGATGTGATGTCATCCATGGGGATACAAGCACGAGAACTGACTGAGAAAGCAACGCGAATTAATGAAGCGGCTTCTTTACTTGCTTACATTGCGAGTCAAATGGAAATGAAGCAACCGGTGAATTGGAAAAGTACTGCAAAAATTATCGAGATATTGGAGCTAAATACAATGAATGAACAAGTTCTGCAGAAATATCAAACTGAAGCTGAACAATCCGAATTAGGTAAAAAATCTGCATATGATGATACCTATAATCCAGATCGGTTATACCCTATTCCGCGATCTGGTAAACGGCAGGAAATCGGAGTTGATCCCAATCAATTACCTTTTTATGGCTTTGATTGCTGGAATCACTATGAAGTTTCCTGGCTTAATGCGAAAGGCAAACCTATGGTCGCAATTGCTGAATTATTTTATGACTGCAGCTCGCCTAACTTAATCGAATCAAAATCATTAAAACTTTATTTTAATTCATTCAACAATACACGAATTCAAAATGTTGTTGATTTGGAAAATACGATTAAAAAAGATTTGCAAGAACGTGTTGGTGCAGAAGTTGGGGTGAAAATTCATCTATTAGAGAAAGCCGAGCAGTTTGCGGTACATCAGTCTTTAATTGGAGAGTCACTGGATCATCTTGATGTAGAGTGTTCTGTATATCTTGTAGAACCTTCATTTCTTGCTACAAGCAATGAACTTGTGGAAGAGACCTTATACTCCAATTTATTGAAATCAAATTGTCTTGTCACGAATCAGCCAGATTGGGGAAGTGTACAAATTGATTACAAAGGAAGAAAAATTGATCGAGAAGGTTTATTAAAATATCTTGTTTCATATCGAAATCATAATGAATTTCATGAACAATGCATTGAACGAATTTTTATCGATATTCTGAATTATTGCAAACCAGAAAAGCTGACTGTATATGGCCGCTACACCAGACGGGGAGGTTTGGATATTAATCCATATCGTTCTACAGAAAAGACTTCATTTATAAATAAAAACTTGCGTCTGATACGTCAATAATAAACCCGTACTCTAATTTGAGTTATTAATAAAGATAACTCAAATTAGATAATCCGAAATTATTGAAATGGAAATGTAGAGGTAATAATGACGAATATAGTTATCGAACTTTTTGAGAGTATAAAATATCTTGTTTTTAAAAAAAATAATATAACCCTTTATTACAATGGATTTAATGATTTACTCAATTTAATGGAGATGGCACTGGCGCTTGATAAAGATGAACATTGTATTTTTACTTATGTAGTGGATCATGGTACGGAAGAAACTAATAAACTGAAGTACCACGAAGGAATTAATGCGACTTATAGTGATGAAGGTCACTACCATTTCGAAAGAAAGGATAAAGGGAAAATAACTGTTAAGGATATTATCCAATTATTGGATTATTTAGTTAAATATAATTTGTTGAATGAGAGAGAAAAATCTGAAGTAATTATAAGGTTTTGTGACCAAAAACAGGCTCAGAGAAAACTGAGTATTTTTTCCCATATCCGTGATGAAGAATCAGTCAGCAGCAATAAGCCCATGACCCATCCAAATTAATTCCCTACTATCCGAATTTAGCCTCTCTTTTTTGCAGCAGAAATAATGGACAAGATTGTATGAGACATCTTAGCAGCAGATAATTCCAGAAAATCGCCCTCAATACAGAGAATTTAATACTTTGTTAATAATTATTGGTTACAATGTGACAAAAATATGTGCTGAGTGACTGATTAATGAAGATATTGTATATTCCTTTTTCCCTTGAGGATGCTTTGTTTGATTTACAAAAAAAAGCCAATGTTTGGTGTGAGCGATCAAAAAGAAAAGGTGAAGAACCATTTATTATTTATCACGGTAGCGGCAAAGTTGATACTCAATTAAGCCTTAAACAAGCCTTGCAAAAGGGACAATGCCACATTTATATCCTGAGTCATGGAATGAATACGAGTAAATACACAGTCTGTAACCAATCAATTGATGATGATACTTATCAAGAGCTGAGTATTGAGGATGTTGCAGCGCATTTTACAGAGGATTTAGTGATACCCAATTTTAGTGATAAGAATATTATTAAGTTATTCTTTTGCGATGAATACCGACTAGAGAATAAGTCTCGAAGTATGGCTGAGCAATTTCGTAAACATTTAGACGTATCCCTGCAACAACTAGAAATTGAGTATTATTCAGAGGTGAGTCTTAGTGTACCAGGAGCAGCACGGAGCGTGTTAGGGGGCGCTAAGGGTGCTTTGAAAACATTCCATATGACCAATGATTTGTTTGATCTTAGCTTGACCTGTCTTGCAGGCAAGGCAAAAACATTTAGACACGGGCTAAACGAACAACCTTTTACAAGTGTTTCCTCCTCTTCAGCCTCCGCACGATTCTTTGAGCATCCACGCAAGCCAGAAAAAATAAATTATCCTGAATATTCACACCCTATTTTGCAAGAATTTGCGGAAAAACTAGTTAGAATAATACAATCTGATAAAATCTTGTCAAAGAATCAAAATAAACTTATTGATGAGTTATTATTTCTTTTGCCCCGCGATATAAAAAGCTATCAGGTGAGTGGGTTAAAATTTACGGGCAAGAGTATTATACTGGAATTGAATATTAGTGAAGAACTTTTCAACCTTTATTTAAATAAATTTGCCGTTAGTCCAGAACAATCTGAAAGTTTAGAAACGAGTCAAAAAATAAAAATGATCTGAAGTGTTGAAGTTTTGTCCATAAGAACATTTGACGTTTCAACACGACGATAAAAACCGCCCTTTTTAATGAGAGAAAGGGGATAGAATTTTTTCTGCACTACCCTCTGGGTAGTTTTCTCTGTTAACACGCAAATATATAACTTGCTCTTTTTCTGCAAGTGCCACCTCAACTACTCCCTTAATGTTGAGTAGTTGAGTAATTATATTCTCTTTCTTTTCGGACCAAGGATAGTGCAAAATAAGTGTGGAGATAGCATCGTTTGATTTCATTGAAACAGAAGCAATTAACCATAAGGTTCCCAGAATGGCATTAGTAATAAATATTCCCTCGCTACTATGCCACTGATACAGTACACCAGATAATGCTCCGCCAATAAAAAGCCCTAAAAATTGACTGGTTGAATAAATACCCATTGCTGTCCCTTTACTATTGGGATTTGCCTGTTTCGATACCAAAGAGGGTAATGCTGCCTCGAGGATATTAAAAGCAATGAAGTAAATTAGCATGAGAATACACAAACTAAACCAATTTTGAAACGTATAGGCCAATAACAGTTGTGCAGCAGTTATTGTAAGGACTGAAGAAAGAAAAACGCTTTTCATGCGCTTTTTCTTTTCCGCAAGCACAATAAACGGGATCATCAGTATAAATGATATGAGCATGAGTGGCAGGTAAAAATGCCACTGTTGGGATAAATGGCCGTGCTCCACTTGTTTTCTTAAGATATAGGGAATAGCAAAAAAGGTTGCTGTGAGAATAAAATGCTGACAGAAAATACCTATATTAAGACGCTGTAGTTGGATGTTGGATACAACTTGTTTCAATAAAGCGGGATTTGTTTCGCTATCAATATGAAAACGTTCACTTACAGGTTTAGGAATAACCAAATTAAGTAAAACGATCCCGGCAATCGCTAATAAGGTAGTGAGATAAAAAATACCCGATAGACCAAAATAATGGGTAATGGCAGGACTCACGACCATAGCCAAACTAAACGATGTACCGATGGTCATGCCGATGACTGCCATGGCCTTGGTTCGCTGTTCATCAGGCGTAAGATCGGCAAGTAAGGCGATTAAAACACTTCCAATAGCACCGGTTCCTTGTAATGCTCTGGCAAAGATCATTCCATAAATAGAATCGGTTAGAGCACCCAGTAAGCTTCCACTGGCAAAAAGAAGCAATCCCAAAGTAATCATGGGTTTTCTACCTATTTTATCGGAAAGCATTCCAAAAGGCATTTGGAGGATGCCTTGAGCCAGCCCATAAATTCCAAGCGCAAAACCTACCAATGCTGGAGTGGCATTTCGCAAATTTTCTGCATAGATGCTAAATACAGGAATAAGCAAAAACAAGCCGAGCATGCGAAAAGAAAAAATTGCAGCTATAGGAAACACAGTTTTAAACCAAGAATGTTTCATTCATTAATATATGTTTATCTTAATCGTGGTGCCGATAGTACAAAGTTAGCACTCTAGAAACAAGATATTTAAAAATTTAATGATCTAATGATTGCTTTATCGATAAATAAAAATGAAAATGTATTTTTTTGTAACTGTTCGTCCAAGGATGTTAGGATACGAGCGCTTGGTATTTGAAATCACTACTTAGGCAAGAAAAAGGGAATCTGGATTGGGTAGGAGAATTCCTGGATTCTGTTTTTTGACCAGGGTACACGCAACAGGGGATGGATTCTTAAAGAGATACCATTGTTTTAGCAAACAGTTGCTTTTATAGATGAAGTTGATGAGGAATATTCCATGAGTTTGGTTTTTGCAGATAAAGTTGGATTGATTACTGGCGGTGCACGGGGTATCGGTAAGGCAACTGCATTAAAGTTAGCGCAGGCAGGATGTGATATTGCTATAGTTTATTACAACAGCTCTGATGAAGCCCAAGCTTTAGTTAAAGAAATCCAGGCTGTTGGACGCAGGGCAATTGCTCTGCAAGCCAATGTGGCTGACCATCAGTCCGTAAAGGAAATGTTGACTCAATTCCGCGAACACTTTAATCGACTTGATTTCTTAATTAGTAATGCGGCCAGTGGTGTTTTAAAACCGGCACTTAAAATGTCAACTAAGCATTGGCGTTGGTGTTTGGAAACAAATGCTTTGGCATTAAATCATTTAGCCACAGAAGCTCGTTCATTAATGCCAAAAGGGAGTCGAATTATTGCTTTGTCCAGTCTTGGCGCATCACGCGCGATTCCTAATTATGCCTTTATAGGTGCTTCTAAAGCGGCTCTTGAAGCATTAGTTCGCTCTTTGAGTCTTGAGTTAGCGGTTGATGGGATCACTGTGAATACTGTTTCCGCTGGAGTAGTTGATACCGACGCCTTAAAGCATTTTCCTAACAGAGAAGAGTTACTTGATGAGTATCAAGCGCACTCTTTGGCCGATAGACCATTGACAACCCAAGATGTTGCCAATGCAATTTATCTTTTATGCTTACCGGAAGCGGCTATGATTAATGCTCATACTTTATTTGTTGATGCAGGGTATAGTCAGGTTGGTTAATACCTTATCACTTTAATTTTGTGTCTTTAAAAAAATATATGGTATAATTCCCGGCTTTTTAAATTAGCTGATCTCTGAGGAACAAAATATGAATGTAGCAGACGTTTATCCTAAGGTTAGGGAAATTGTTGCTGATGTGTTAGTAATTGATGCTGAAGACGTATCTCTTAATAGTCGATTGATAGCAGATCTAGGCGCTGAATCTATTGATTTTCTTGATTTGGTTTTCCAATTAGAAAAAGAATTCAAAATAAAAATCCCTCGGGGCCAATTGGAAAAAAATGCACGGGGTGATTTGGCGGAAGATGAGTTTGAAAAAGGCGGCGTTATTACTGAGCAAGGTTTGAAAGCGTTGCAAGACTATTTAAGCGAAGTTCCAGCGGATCAATTCAAGCCAAATATGAAAGTCAATGAAATACCCTTGTTATTTACCATTGAAACGTTTTGTAAGTTAGTTGTTGTTGCCATCAAAGAGCAACAAACTGCCGGAGCTGGAGCTTAAGTTCGGTATATTTTTATAGATTAATAGGGTTTATTAAATACTGATGAGATTCTTATTTGTTGATCGTATCGTCGAGTCATCTCCTGGTCAGTGGATCCGGGGAATAAAACATATTACCTCAAATGATACGTTCCTCACAGTTGATGAACAGGGGCGGCCTTGTTTTATCCCTTCCTTAATCGGAGAAACACTTGGGCAATTGGCAGCATGGAATGTTATGGCGCTGCAAGAATTCACTCATAGGCCTGTGGCTGGTATCGTAGCACGTGCCTCTATGCACCGCAGAGCCTATGTCGGAGAGACTTTATTGCTGGAGTCATTTATAGAACATATAGATGATTCAGTGATGCAATATCATAGTGAGGCCCGGGTAGGTAGTGAACTTGTCTTCAGTCTTGACGGCGCTTTAGGCCCTTTACTGCCTATGGATGATTTTATCAATTTGGATGAAGTGAAACAGCAATTTTCTGAAATTAACCGTCCTGGCGAATGGTCGGTTATTAGTAAAGAAAGTGGGCCTGTGGCGGATGATTATCTGATAATGAATTCGAACGTGTCTGTAATGCCCATGGCCTTTGATAGAATATGTTCCAGTCAACCGGGGGTGCGTTTAGTCGCTGAAAAAAGAATATCCCGAGCTGCCCCTTATTTTGCAGATCATTTTCCCAAGAAACCTGTACTACCTTTGACGGTATTATTGGAATGCAAGCTCAATTTAGCTTATGAATTTGTTTTGCGCGCAGGATACTCAACACAGTATCAAGTAAGCGAATTTCGCAAAATAAAAATGAATGAATTTGTCTATCCAGGCGATATTCTTGAATGTAATGTAACCGTTAAGAAGCAAACCGAAGACGAGTTGATCCTGGCTTACCGCAGCGAGGTTGCCGGTAAACGTGTTTGTGTTGTAGATGTAGTACTTATTCCCAGAGGATAAATAAAGTGAAAAAAAGACGAGTGGCTATTACAGGTTTGGGAGCGGTTTCCCCTTTAGGACTCGATGTCCAGTCCACATGGTCTAATTTATTGGCGGGACACTCAGGAATTGCTGAAATTAAGCAATTTGATGCCAGTGCTTTTCCTACATATATTGCGGCTGAGGTGAAAAACTTTGCGCTCGATCCCAAGTTAATTACCAAACGAAGTCGCTTTTCAGTGCATTTTACCCGTTTTGCTCTTGCAGCCGCTCAACAAGCTTTTGATGATGCGGGTCTCGTGCCTACCGAACAAACTGCAGCCCAGTGGGGTGTAGTCACCGGCAGTGGTATGATGACTGCCGAATTTGATTATCTATCTCGATTTCAGCAAATTTGTGCCTCAGATGGTGAAGCAGATTGGGGACGTTTGCTTGATAACACTCAAGAATTTTATAAATTATCCGATTTTGGCAAAACAACGCCAAATTCAGGCTTGTCTTTATTGATTCAACAATTCGGAATCAGAGGTTATGCCTCCTCAGTACATACCGCTTGTGCCTCTGGCGGCCAAGCTTTAGGATTAGCAATGCAGGTAATTCGTCGGGGTGAAGCAGATTTTATGTTAGCTGGCGGATTTGATTCAATGATCAATCCCTTAGGATTATCCAGTTTTTGTCTATTAGGTGCCTTATCTACGTACAACAGTACTCCAGCAACAGCAAGTCGACCTTTTGATGCCACGCGTAATGGTTTTGTCTTGGGAGAAGGTGCGGCTTTTTTAATTCTTGAAGAATGGAGTAAAGCAAAAGCACGCGGTGCCCGTATTTATGCTGAATTGGCCGGTGAAGGGAATTCTTTAAGTTCTTATCGAATTACCGATTCTCATCCAAATGGTGATGGCGCGATTCAAGCAATTGAACGTGCTCTTCAAGATGCTGGAGTAAAGGCTTCCGATGTGGATTACATCAATGCACATGGAACCTCAACTAAAATGAATGACTTAAGCGAAACAAATGCCATTAAAGCAGTTTTTGGGGAGTCTGTCGCAACCTTACCGGTAAGTTCGACTAAAGGGCAAACAGGACATTTAATTGCTGCAGCAGGCGCACTTGAGGCGGTCTTATCCGTTAAATCGATAGAACAGGCACAAGTCCCTAAAACCGCTAATTTAACTAACCCCGATCCTGAATGCGATTTGGATTATGTGGTTGATGGGCCACGCGAACGATCTTTGGGCGTGGTTTTATCCAATTCATTTGGATTTGGTGGCTCCAATAGTTGCTTATTGTTTAAGCATCCTGAGTTTGGGGGAGCAGATTTATGAGTCAAGACAATAGAGTATTTATTACAGGACGGAGTGCTTTAACCGCATCAGGTGCTACTGCAGATGCAACTTGGAATTCGATTCTTTCTGGTAAAAGTGGGATTGCAGAAATAACCCAATGGGATTTGTCACAATGGTCTCACCGTTTGGGAGGCGAACTAAAAGAGTTCAACCCTGCAAAAATGCTGCCCGATCGTAAGTTGATGAAGGTCATTTCACGTCAGGATGTGATGGGAATTAATGCTGCAGTACAAGCAATTGAACATAGTCATATGATAGATTATCGCGATACTCTTGCAGACCCCAATTCATTTAATGAGCAAACAGCAGTATTTGTGGGCTCTCCGGGGAATAAATATTTTCAACAATATGATTTTTTACCCTTGTTAGCAAAAACCAACGGGATGCAGCAATTTGCGCAGGAATTATTCGAAACAGTCCATCCGATGTGGCTATTACGAATATTACCTAATAATGTCCTTGCATATACCGGAATAACTTATGAATTTAAAGGCCCTAATCATAATGTAACAAATCATGCTGTTGGGGGAACACAAGCTCTATTGGAAGCCTATCACGCAATTCGTACGGGTCAGGCAGAGCGAGCTGTCGTCGTTGCTTATGATATGGGTATTGAGCCTCAAGCGGTCTTTTACTATGATCAATTAGGGGTATTGAGTACTCAACATCTAAAACCTTTTGATGAAGCGCATGATGGTACAATTTTAGCCGAAGGCGCTGCGGCTTTGGTTTTGGAAAGTGAAGCCAGTATGAATGCGCGCTCAGCCACCTGTTACGGTGAGATTATCGGTGGTTTATCAACCAGCGAAGCGGAAGGCCTATTTTCTCTAGATACCAGTGGGCAACAGCTTGCTGAACTGATGCAACGTACGTTAGATCTGGTAAAATTAAGTTCTAATGATTTAGGGTTTATCGTTGCTCATGGAAACGGTAATAGTAAATCAGATTATAGTGAATCTCAGGCAATACAAAATGTGTTTGGCCATGAGGAAATTCCAGTAACAGCATTCAAATGGTCCATGGGACATACCATATGCGCTTCTGGATTAATTGACGCAGTAATGACGACCTATGCACTTTCATCTAAATGTGTGCCAGGTATAGCTAATCTGCAAAATATTGCATCCAGTTGTAATGGTTTATCCGTAAGTGCAGATCATCAACCTGTAAAAAGAGGACCTTATGCACTGACGGTAAATCGCGGATTTGCCAGTATGAATGCGTGTTTGGTGATCAAAGCTTGTGATTAAATTAGAACAAAAAGTCAATGAATTGCCCGTGAGTTGGTTGGGTCGATTTGTCCATAAATTTTTACCCTATAAGCGTAAAATAGTTATGGCCAATATTGATCGTGTTTTCGGTGATCAATTAAGTGAGGCCCAAAAAAAGCGGCTTGCCATATCCTATTATTCACATTTGCTTAAGTCGTTTAAAGAAGCCATTCAATTGCGTTTTATGTCGGAGGATGATTTACGCAATTTGGTGGAGGTTCGTGGCCATGAAAATATGTTGGCAGTGGTAGCACAACAAAAAGGCGTTTTAGTTCTAACAGGACATTTTGGTAATTGGGAAGTTGCACCTATTGGGGGTGTTTTAAATTTTAAAGAATTTCGAGGACAGTTTCATTTTATTCGTCGCACTTTATCAATCAAATTTATTGAGCGAAGTTTGTTTAAGCAATATTATCAAGTGGGTTTAAACGTTATTCCTAAAAAAAATTCGCTTGATAAGGTGTGTGCCGCTTTAGAGCAAAACCATGCGGTCATTTTTGTTCTGGATCAACATGCTTCTTTAGCGAATCGTGATGGTATTGCCGTGGAGTTTTTCGGTACGAAAGCAGGGACTTATCGAAGTTTAGCCACTCTTTCTCGTTATACGGGCGTACCGGTGATTCCTGCTGCAGGCTATCGGTTACCCAATGGAAAGCATGTTTTAGAATTTTATGATCCTATTCCATGGAAAGATTATGGAAGTGCCCAAGAATCCCTTTACCAGAATACATTGGCGTATAATCAAGCGTTAGAACGTATTATATTGAATCATCCTGAGCAATGGAACTGGATGCATAAACGTTGGAAGCTTAAGACCTAAAGATTAACTACTACTAATTGTTTTTTTAAACGATTCAATATGTTCCACCTCGAAGGTATCCTCCTCTTCTTGTTCCGGCTGCTTCATTTTAGAGAAAAAACTTTCTGCCCAATGGAATGCGCTGTGTGCATATACAGTTGCTTCACAAGCATATTCGGAAAACACTTTAGACGCGCTTGCAACAAAGTCAGAAGTTTCTTGAGTTTTGGGTTTTGGTGTGGGTTTAATTATTAGTTCTGGCATAGGACAATCCAGTTCGTCAGAAACATATTGCAAATGATCGGAATCTTCATTTACCTCTGCCAGTAAGGAATCCACCTCCTCACGTTGTTTTTCTTTTAAGGTTAACTCCAGCAAATGGAATCGATTTACACTAAAGGGAGTTTGATTTTCCTTTAACCAGCGATAAAGCCCTTCGTTATGCTCCTTATGGGTCATTACGTAATGGTATAGCTTATGAAGTTTTTGTCTTGTACTTAGCTCATCTTTAGGCATTATTTCTAACGAATAACTTTCGAATGCTTTAATAATTCCTGCAAATTTTTCTTGTGTTAGTGGCAATCTAATTTTGTTTAACAAAGTCGGAAGATCTTTTCCTGATTCTGGAGCTGAAACCGTTTTTTTTTCTGAATTCTTAGGTACATTTTTATTATTTTGTATGAAGCTCAATGATTCTGGGACCACATAATCAGGAGAGTTTGGTTTAAAAAAACCAGTCCATCCATAAGTCCAGCATCGTTTAAGCCATTTGATTAAAGTAGCGAAAAACCCTTGATGTTTAATCCAAATTAACTCTTGCCGTGCTTCAGAAAGCGCTTGTTGAGCTATCTGAATGATTTGCGGATTTTTTTCGGAATTAAGATTTTTTAACGCTAAGGTACACAAATTAATTACGTGTTGATAATTTTCCTCCCCACCACGTAAACCAAAATATCGGAGAATTCTCTTTGCATCAAACAAAAACAATTGATAGCTGACTTGTTCATCGAAAAATAAAGGATGATTTAAAAAAGCAGTAAATAATATTTCCTTTATTACGGGATCTAATTCAGGACGACTTAGCATGAAACCAATATGGTGTATGGCTTGGTTTCTTGATTTTAAGTGTTCTGAACCGGCGTAGAAATCCATGTAGTCATTGATTAGTTTCGAAAAGGGTTCGGGGTCCCCTTTATAATGTATTAAGAAATACTCAAAACAGTTGATCGATTTATCATGCTTAATTAATCCTTGGATAAAAGGGTTTTCATCAGAATCTGATGACTGTTTTCGCTCTTGGGAAGTTTCCGAAATTGGATTTAAATAAACAGTTTGCAACAACCTTTGAGTATTTATTCGCTTATTTTGATAAAATAATGCAACATTTCCTTTTAACGCATTATTTCTTAAATAACGATTCGTTAAAAAAGCTGTACTTTTTGCTAATTCCTTAAATGCGAGTTTATCATTTAGATAAAAAAGTAATTCAATTGCTTCGAGCGAAAATGAATGGTTTTTATCTAATAATATTTTTGCTAGTTGATTGATATAACTAGCATATGCCTTATTATAGTGACCATTGAGATAAAGACGCATCGCCAAAATCAAATGAGATTCTTTATTTGCATGCTCTAAAAATTTAAGAGGTATTTTATTAAATAGGCCCAAATGTTCAATAATATTTATTATGATGGTTTCTTTCTGATTGGACTCCATTTTGCACAATTCATCGATTACATTGGGGCCTGCAATGTGCATTAAATGAGCCAACACATACTGCGCATTAGGCATGGATGAGAAATGGTTGAGCCAGTAGGTTAAAACACGGTGTCTCTCATAGAGAGGATATCGTTCAATTAAAGCTTCAATTTGTGTTTTGCTTAATTGATGAAAATGAGGGACTGAACAAAGAAGACTTATCGCAGCCTCGGGTTCCAATTTCTCAATTAATTGAGTGGATAGGATTGTCAAATCAAGTTGATGAATGAAGATATTAAGACGTGAAGGAACATGATGATCTTGATGCGTTAATCGATTTAATAAGGAATCGCCCCTTAAACACGATAGGAATTCTTTTTGGCTTAACAGGTGAATAATTAAAAGAGACTTTACTTCCCGACTTTGCACTATTTTTATGGACTCAAGGATGTCTAAGGCCGTTAATTGGCTCTCTTCAAGAGTGGTTAGAAATTGAGTATGACTCCTTATATCCTGACTGATCTCTTTTAAGTACTCAGAGTTTCCCATAGCCGCTTTGAATAAATCAAAACTTTGTATTTTGCTTCCTGTCATGGCACTCTCCTTTTAGTCAAGCACCAGTCTCACAATAGATTTCTTCCGAACTCTATTATGACAGCAAATCACTTCGCCGATGTGGTGCTCGAATCCTCATGTGCTCGTGTACACTCCGGTGTTCTGCGCGCTCTGCTTCTTCTCGTCTAGGCTCACTGTAGTGAGTTGCATAGAAGTCAGATGGAACGGTGCGAGTGTGAGGTCGTTCTTTCAGGATAACTCTTTGTAAATAAAATTCAATACTTGTGTTAATTTTGTATAAGTAAACTAATACGAAGATGATTCAATTATCTATTTATTAAAACAAGATACCCTCATAAACAAAGACAGCGGGGCCAGTTAGGGTAATTGCTTGATTGAATTCAGGCCAGTCGATAAATAAATCACCCCCGGGCAAGGTAACTTTTATTTGTTTATCCAGTTGATGGTATAGCCGGCCAATCGCCGCCGCGGCAACCGCACCACTTCCACAGGCTTTAGTTTCTCCACAGCCGCGTTCATAAACACGTAATTTAATATGATGGGAACTCATAATTTGCATGAATCCCACATTGGCTTGAGCAGGAAAGCACTGATGCAAACTGATTTGTTTTCCTAAGGTATCCACTGGTGCTGTTTCGGTATCGGTAACTAATAACACTGCATGGGGATTCCCTACACTTAAGGCGTGGAATTTGACCATTTTTTGGGTTGGAAGTTCTAAAGAATATTCAATAGATTGCTGAGCTACTTTAAGTGGAATAGCCGAAGGAGCTAATTGAGGAATCCCCATATTAACGCGCACACTGGAGTCTGGATTAATATGCAAATCCATCTGGGTCGTTTTGGTTGCAACGGTTAAGTGATTCTTGTCGGTTAATCCGTAGTATTTTGCAAATAAGGCAAGACAACGTGCTCCATTCCCGCATTGACCCACTTCCTGCCCATCGGCATTAAAAATTCGATAATTGAAGTCAATACCTTTTTGCTGACTGGATTCGATTAACAGGCATTGGTCAAAACCAATCCCGGTATTCCGGTGCGCCATAATAGCGATTTGCTGTGGGCTTAGATTGATTGTCTGATGAATCCCATCAATTACAATGAAATCATTACCTAAGCCATGCATTTTGGTAAATTTAATCTTCATATTATTCTATTGAGTTGATTTATCTGCAGTCCTATTAGTGGGTTCTGGCAAATAAAGAGGACCTTTTTGCCCACAAGCGGATAAGAATATAACAAGGCAAATCATAAGTAAAAAGTAAGTTCGTTTCATTTGAAATAAGCAGGTTAACGATTTGAGTATCACTATCTATTTATTTAAGTAAAAATTCAAGTGATAAACAATGATATTAATGTAACCCAATACCTTTAAAAGAATCGGGTTTTCTGACTATACGTTGAGTGCTTGTGCTTTTCCTGGTTCTTCATTATCAATGGGTATATTCAGTTCTTTTCTATATTCATTCAATTTGGAAACCACATTTTCTCCAGAGGATTGCCAAAACAGAAGGGATTTAACTGAGGAATAACCTACACGGGTATAAGCTGCAAGTGCAATTAATCCCAGACCTGCCAAAAGAACCCCTGCGGCAATTACGGCATTTCTTATATATCGAATTAGTCGGTCATCACGGTGATTTATCAGTGTCTGTTCCACTTTATCAAGATAGTTGTAAAAGTGTCGCGCGCGTTCTTTAGGACGAGGGAAATCCTGTGTATTATTTAAAATCTTAAGCAGTTTAGTTACTTCTATAATTTTGACGTTTATTTTATCATCGGATTTTTTAATTTCATCATCTTGTTCCAACTCTTTAGGTCTATCAGATAACTGAGATCTAAGCCAAGCCAGATATTCCTCAGTTAGAGGGATGAGTTTTTTCTTAATAAGCAGCAAATGCTCAACCTCGTTTTCATCGTTCAGGGCTTTACTATATTCGATTTTTTTGTTGCGTTCCGCTTTCAATACAGTTTTAGTTTTTTCTAGCTGTTGTTTCCTTTCGACTAAATTTTGCTGCATCCTTTCAATTTGTGACGTTAATTCTTTTTTTTCCTGTGCTAAAACTGACTTTTCTTGCTTCACTCTATCTACCACACCATATTGGCTAATTGCATGGCGTTCTACTAATTCTTTAAAAGTACCTTTAGCTGCAGGTTCAGGCAACGCATTAGGACGGTCTCGATAAAATTTTTGCGCCGCAACATCAATTAACATTTCGGCTTTTTTTCGGAGTAACAGTTCATGTTTATGGAACACCGCTTCCTCAGTTGCGAGCTCTCGTACGCGACCCAAGGCTTCTATATCATCGATGAAGACTTTAATTTGATGATACAGTTTTTCAAATTCAGCCAAAGAGCTGCCATAATGTTCCTCAAATCGTTTCGTAAGTTGTTCAACTAAACTTTCCAAACTCTCATCTTTAGATAGTTTTTCCCCAAGTTGTTCACAAATGTATTGGATTTTTATGCTTACTGGATAATTGGCTAATTGCGCAAACTGAGGACTTTCGAAAATTTGTATAATTTCTGGGTTAATTTCTCCATTTGAATACCGTTCATCCTTATTGATTTGAGTTAATAACCCATTAAAAAAGCTTTTCAAGTTCGTATCGGTTGAGGTTTGCAAACGATTAAAATCATCTTGCAAGTTTGCATGTTGTTGTCCTGCGGTTTGGGTAATTCCCTTTAAACTTAAGCTATAGAGAGATTTGACAAATTCCTGAATGCCTGGATTATCTATTTGTAATAATTCGTCAAACTCCTTAAAAATAGCAATGATTGCAATAAAAAGATCTTGCTTCTCTTTTTGTTTCCTTTCTTCACTCCAGTCTTCCGTCAAATATTGTAGGCTGACCCTTTGTATTAATGCTCCAAATGAGTTTAAAACATCCTTGCGTGCATTTTCATTGTCGAGTATTGCGGCTGGTGAAATCGAATGTTCCACCAAGGAAGATGAAATATTGGATATTTTTTTAATGTTTTTAGAGAGTACTTTTTGGGCTGAATTTATCAATACGGATAAATCTTTGGTTTCATCAGAATGTACATTAAATATCTTGAAGAAATATTCCTTCATTAAAAAGCTATGTTCTTCATTAACATATCCGGTATTTTTAGGGAATACCTCGGTTAAAAGACCATATTTATGGCCCGTACGAAGCATTTTTCGTTGCGGTGCTACTCCCATCAGAGTGTAGTGAGTCGTATCAAATGCTTCATATGCTGCTCTATTGTCGTAAATTTTGTCGTAAAGCTTGCGGAATATCGTTGGAAAATCAAGTTTTTCCACATCAATGCCATCTCCGAGATCGGCAAGCAAGGACACATATTTTCTACCTAATCCTGTAGGCTCATGAAAAATTTCTTGTGCATTTTTAAATTCAACCCCATGTTCCTTTAGAAATTTCAGTAATTTAAAAAGCATTAATTTTTGAACATGAGTCGCTTTGGTTTTTTCAGGTGAAACAACAATGTTTTGTTGTGATGCATTCGTTCCAGCAGATCCTGTACCATGATGCCCAGGAATGGTGTTGCGAACTATTATTTGATCAGAGGTCGAACCTTCTGGATAGATAGGTGTAAAGCCCCAATCAGAACGCTCATTTTCGTAATAGACAAACTCCGCATGTTTTACAACAGCTGGAAGTGTAAAAAATCGTTCGTCATACCAGGTTACAGGCCAGCAATCTCCGGGAACTGGGTCAATGATAAAGAGATTCATCGACACGTTAGAAATATTGGTTTTTAGTGCATTAAACCATTGTTCTTGAGCTTCTTTAGTTTTAGGTAGCTGGGATAAAAGGGGTTTAATAATGTCAGGAGTATTGTTTAAAGGTTTTCCTTTTTTATTTTGTTGCCTTTCTGTTTGTTGTGACTCGAGTAGACTTATTAATTGATCAAAGTTCGCGCAAGAGTTAATAGCATCTTTGATTGCATTAATTTCATGAGCAATCAGAATGGATTCAACGCCACCTCTACTGTGCGCAATTTCATTAAGTTCGGTTTGCCCACGGATAACCGCATTTAATGCAATACCTAGCCCAATTCCGATTTTTTCGCCAACATTCCCACCGTCTGTTTTTGGACCATTAACGACCGAAACCTCTAAAGACTGATAAGGAGCGAGTTGTTTGCTATCAATCGCTGGCTGTTCTTCTGTTTTAATTAATGTAGAGACAATACTTAATGTTTCACCTTTGGGGTAGTAATCCTGTATTCTAGTTCCTACTTTTAAGGGGGTAGTTTTTTTCTTATTTTTTAAAGTAGGAGTGTAAGATGTATCTGTTCCTAACATCGTAAGGGTGAATGACTTGGATTCTACTTTCTTAAACATACGCTTGCCGCTTATTAATTCATAGTAGCGAACTATAATTCATGTTGGGTAATAATGGAATATCCATACCCCTCAAATTTGTTAATAAATGACCCAAACTGATGTTATTTTGCAATAATATGGCTTTTATCAAATATCGGACACGTATAACTTGCACTGTGTTGTTGCATTAGCGATAATTTCTCTTTTTTTGTCTGTGAGGAGATTTGTTTTGAGTGATTTTATAAAGGAGTCACAGGCTCAAACACAAGCATGTGTTATTTGGATGCATGGTTTAGGCGCTGATGCTTCCGACATGATGGGTTTAGTCGATCAATTAACTATCGCAGATCTCGCGGTACGTCATGTATTTATTAATGCCCCCCAGCGTCCAGTGACTTTAAATGCTGGCATGGTCATGCCTGCTTGGTATGATATTATGGGCATGAAACTAATTGATAGAGAAGATAAAGAAGGAATTGAACAATCCGAGTTGCTGATTCGTAAGGTCATGGATGAACAATTAAATGAGGGTTTAGAGTACCATCAGATCTTTTTAGCAGGGTTTTCACAAGGAGGAGCAATGGCATTGCATACCGCTCTTCATACCACAGCTCGCTTGGCGGGGGTTGTAGCTTTATCTGCTTACTTACCTTTAGCGGCGCATACCAGACCTAAGTTGGATAAGAGTACCCCTTTTTTTATGGGAGCAGGACAATTTGATCCGTTGGTTTTGCCTCAATGGACTGAATCGAGTAAAGATTGGTTATTGGGTAAAGGATATGAACACCTATCTTATTATAAATATCCTATGGAACATTCAATTTGTTTTGAGGAGATTAAAGACTTAAGTCTTTGGTTTAGAAATAAAATTCGGGGAGAAGCATAATGCCCATAGTGAAAAAGTCACGTACGGTTAATTATACCTGTGAGCAAATGTTTTCGTTGGTGAATGAAGTAGAGCGATATGCGGAATTTTTACCTTACTGCGCAGAAAGCTTGGTACATCATCGCGATGAAGATGAAGTGCAGGCTACTTTAGTGATTGGTGCTGCTGGTATGAGTAAATCATTTACCACACGTAATATGCTACAAGTTAACAAAATGATAGAAATTCGTCTTGTTGATGGTCCATTCAGTCATTTAGAGGGTTTTTGGCGCTTTGATGAAGTTGAAGAAGGATGCAAAATCTCTTTTGACCTGGAATTTGAATTTGCAGGGCGTATGTTTTCGATGCTTCTTGGCCCGGTATTTGAGCAAGTCACCGATAAGATGGTCGATTCATTTTGTGAGCGAGCCAAGGAAATTTATGGTCAAAGTTGAGTTGGTTTATGTGGCTTTTGACAAGACCGTACAGCATCGGGTTTTAGAGCTCAAACAAGGAGCAACTGTTCTTGATGCGCTTAATGCGTCAGGAATATATGAAGACTATCCGGAGACACAAGGCATGTCTGTTGGAATTTATGCAAAACAGGTTTCTTTAGAACAGGTATTGCAAGAGGGAGATAGGATCGAGATATACCGACCTTTGGTTCTCGATCCAAAAGAGAAACGCCGTCAAAAGGCCATCCGTGCTCGCTAATCTTCAGAGCCTCAGCCTATGTAGTCTAGCGCCCGCCTTATTTTGGAAATTATTGCTAGGAATCCTGGGTTTCACTACGTTTCACCCAGGTTACAAAATTAGAAATTAGAAATTAGAAATCTTGCTTATTCTTGATTAATGTCCGGTTGATTAAGTGATGCTACCCCCGGTTTTAGTTTACCCCGTTCGATACGTGCGAGAACTCCATTTTGGAAGTATAAGCTGACTGTGGACATAGTCGTATATCCTCGGCCTCTACGCCAAGTGTATGCATAATCCCATCGGTTTTCATTAAACGTAGGACTTAACAAACTGGTTCCCATTAATATAGCAACATCATTTTTACTCATTCCCATTTTGAGTCGGTCGATTTTCGATTTGGGTAATAAATTTCCTTGTTGTACTACTCGCCGGGACAGATCAAATGATGAGCATTGAGTAAGGGTTAAGGTACACACAATTCCTAATAGAAAAATTATTATTCTCATTTTTTTTGCCTATCGTGAAAAATTTCGCCATAATAGCACGTCATTTACTGAAAGACACCTTTAACCTAGAAAAGCAGTTGTAACCCTTACTGTAGAAGCGAAAAGGACCCATCTGCGGAATTTTTTTCAGGTTATAAGTAGACAAGTTCGTTACTGCAAAGGAGCATTGATGGAAGAGAGTAAACAGCTAAAAAATGCTGGATTGAAGATTACTTTGCCTCGTTTAAAAGTATTACAAATATTGGAACAATCTCCTAACCATCATTTAAGCGCGGAAGGTGTTTATAAAGCATTATTAGAGACAGGCGAAGATGTAGGGCTGGCTACGGTTTATCGAGTACTAACGCAATTTGAGACTGCAGGATTGGTGAATCGGCATAATTTTGAGGGAGGGCACTCTGTATTTGAATTAAGTCAGGGAGCGCATCATGATCACCTGGTTTGCATCAAATGTGGTTGTGTTGAGGAGTTTGTTGACGAGGTCATTGAACAAAGACAGAAAACTATCGCCGAACGCGCCAATTTTCACATGACCGATCACGCTTTGAATATTTATGGAATATGTCCCCGTTGCCATAAAGATCAAGGAACGCAATAGGTAGCTTTAATTTTCTTTTTTTCCCAAAAGGAAATAAGTCTTTATTTTGCCAATCCCTTTCATTTCCAGAGTTCCTCGGGGTTCAATAAGGAATTCATCTTGAAGCATAAAAGCCATTTTTTCTGAGATATGGATTTTATTAGGAAGGGATGTTTCTTCTAGACGACTGGCTAAGTTGACTACATTACCCCATATATCATAAACAAATTTTTTATGGCCGATGATTCCTGCAATTACAGTACCATAGGTCATTCCAATCCGAAATTGAAGTTTCATGTGGTGTTCTTGATTAAACCTCATCATTCGTTCCAGAATGGCCAAAGCATAATTTGCAATATTAATTGCATGTCGAGTGGTTTGTTCAGGGACTCCTGATACAGCCATATAATTATCACCAATGGTTTTAACTTTTTCTACATAATATTGCTCTGTGAGTTTATCAAGCTCTGCAAACAAGCGATTAAGAATATTTACCGTTTGTTTTGCTCCTAATTCCTCCGTTAATTGTGAGAAATTAATAATATCTGCAAACATCACGCTGGCTTGGGAAAATTCATCTGCAATATCTTCCTCTCCTTTTTTCAAGCGTGTAGCTATTGCTTCTGGCAAAATATTCAAGAGTAATAAATCATTTTCCTCATTTACTCTTGATAGAGTCTTTAATGCATGAATAATAAAAAAGAGCATAAGTATTGTTGACAAAAAAGAGAGCGCAAGAGCCAGGGCAATAATTTTAGACATTTTGAGATCAATTTTTTCATTCGTTAAAAATGTGCGAGTATCTACGAGTTTAAAAAATTCTTGTAAGGGTTTTACCACTTGTAATTTGGCGCTCATATAATCGTCCCCAAAAACCATTTGCTGCGCTAATTGAGGATTTGGTTTGCCAATAATGGTGTAATTTCCTGATTTATCAGGATATTTACCCTCAAATAAATTCATAGCTTTGATTTCAGTTTCGGAGAGTTTATTACTTTGGTTTTCTGCTTTGGCCAATAAGGAAAATTCTTTGAGAGTAAAATGATGCTCCAACATCATTGAGGATAACGATTTTGCTGGACCATACGATTGGGGCTGTTTGTTATTAATAACTAAATCCCAATACAATTCGTCATAATTTAAAGGGAGTGGGGAAGTTCCATTACGTATCGCTAAAATTTCATTATAGTAATTACGATATTTCTTCTCGCCTGTTACTACATAAAGGCGGGCCATCTCAGTTAAATCATCAGAGCTTTGTCGAAGCTTATTCGCTAATACATACAATTGATAACGCTCATTGCCATCAATAACCTCTTGAACTGCAATGTGTTTTAACAGAAATAAACACATGATAAGGCTCATTAAAGTGAGCGCTAAGAAGAAGAAAAAATAGTGTAAAAGACGTGTATTTTTAAGATGAAGCTTTCTGAGCACCTTTAACTCTTTTTTTCTATTCACTTACATTCAAGAATAGCTTATTTATATAATAAAGGAGGCATTTCTAATAACTTATTTTAAATGCTATTCTTTATAGAAGAGAGGTCTGTTTTATTAGGGAATTCTTAGGACGAGTCAGACTTGATCCTTAAATTGTTCAAGGATTATTAATGAAATTGTTATTTTTAGGAGCCGGTAGCGGTATAGGAACGGATTTCGGAAATTTTCAATCAAATATGCTACTTCTAACAGATAGTGGGAAAAAACTCCTGATAGATTGTGGTACAGATATTCGTTTTTCTTTAACTAAAGCAGGATACCAATCTCAAGATATTGATGCACTGTATATAAGCCATTTACATGCCGATCACATAGGTGGAATTGAATGGTTCGCCTTTCAACGAAAATTTGCTTCCTCACCCAAGGGGATGCCTCATTTAATTATTCATGAACAATTAGTAGATCTATTATGGAATACTAGTCTAAGTGGTGGGTTGAAAACCCTTGATGATAAAGAAGCGACTTTAAGCGATTATTTTTCAGTCCAAGCGGTTCGTACTGGTCACCCTTTTAATTGGGAAGGATTAGCACTCAACCCAGTGCAAACCCTTCATATTTATTCCAATAAAGAATTAATGCCAAGTTATGGTTTGAGTATTAGTTATAAAGAAAAAAAATACTTTATTACTACAGATGCACGGTTTACCCCAGAACGTTTCGAGCCCTATTATCGTGAGGCAACTCTAATTTTTCATGATTGTGAAACCTTGGAGACCCCAAGCGGAGTACATGCTCATTTTAAGCAGCTTGTTACATTAGATCCTGAAATTAAAGCCAAAAGTTGGTTATATCATTACAATGATGGCCCTCTACCTGATGCCCAATCTCATGGTTTTTTAGGGTTTATCCGTTGTGGTCAGGAATTTGATTTTAATTAAACAAGTAATAACTCATTTAATAAGTTCAATTTAAACAATCCCCTAACCAAACTTTAGATATCTAATTTGTCAATGATATGAATTAAATCACCGGATACCTAATCCCGGAATAAAACTTGAGTTTATTCTTAAAATTTAATGGATTTCATTGATATAATGGTTTACTTCGAATCGTTAATATGGATGTTTATGTGGATTGTATGGATTGCACTTTCGCGACCTTACACGTTTATTGTAATGGCTCTAATGCTTCTTATTATTGGGCCTCTAGCGATAATGCGTACGCCTACAGATATTTTTCCTGACATTAATATTCCCGTTGTGAGCGTTGTATGGAATTACGCAGGCTTGCCTCCTGATGAAATGGGGAATCGTATTGCGAGTGTCTTTGAGCGAGCAGTTACTACCACAGTGAATGATATTGAACACATTGAATCTTCGTCGTTAATTGGTGTTAGTGTGATCAAATTATTCTTTCAACCCAATGTAAATGTTGACTTGGCTTTAAGCCAAGTCACAGCAATTGCACAAACGATGCTCCGAAGTTTACCACCCGGAACTTTACCTCCATTAGTATTAAGCTATAAAGCTTCAACAGTTCCTGTTTTACAACTGGTATTATCAAGTGCAACCATCCCAGAACAAAAATTAAATGATTTGGCCAATAACTTTCTTCGTACTCAACTCGCAACCGTACAAGGAGCTGCACTGCCGTATCCCTATGGAGGCAAAATACGTCAAATCCAGGTCGATTTAGATCTGCAAGCAATGCAAACCTATGGTATTTCTGCACAAGAAATTAATAATGCAATTCTTTCTCAAAACCTCATTATCCCCGCAGGTACCCAAAAAATAGGAGAGTATGAATATATTGTTAAGTTGAATGGTAGCCCCCGTTCAGCAGTTGAATTAAATGATGTGCCAGTTAAATCCACTCCTGGACGAGTTTTATACATCCGTGATGTAGCTCATGTGCGTGATGGATTTGCCCCACAAACTAATATCGTACGAGTGGATGGGAAAAGGGCGGTTATGATGTCAATCCAAAAAACCGGTAATGCTTCTACTTTAGATATTGTGAATCGGGTTAAAGATTTATTACCAAAAGTTAAGAACATGCTTCCGGAAGGGCTTAACTTGTCCAAATTTGCGGATCAATCAATCTTTGTTACCGCGGCGATTCGTGGGGTTATTACGGAGGGTGTGATTGCAGCTGCTCTAACTGGACTTATGATTTTACTTTTTCTTGGGAGTTTACGGAGTACGCTTATAATTACTTTGTCCATTCCTTTATCTATCATTGCATCGATTACTATCCTTTCTGCTTTGGGAGAGACAATCAATATTATGACCTTAGGTGGTTTGGCACTGGCGGTGGGCATTTTAGTTGACGATGCTACGGTTGCTATTGAAAACATTAACTGGAATTTGGAGCAGGGTAAAGAAGTGGAACAAGCAATTCTTGATGGCGCGAAACAGATTGCGATACCTGCGTTGGTATCAACCTTATGTATTTGTATCGTGTTTGTTCCTATGTTTTATTTGGGAGGCGTTGCCCAATATCTATTTGTTCCTTTAGCTGAAGCAGTAATTTTTGCCATGCTCATGTCTTATATTTTATCCCGTACACTGGTTGCTACTTTGGCAAAATACTGGTTGCATAAACACGAATTGATAGGTGAAGAGCAAGATAAAGGACGTTTTGCGCGCTTACACCAATCTTTTGAAGAACAATTTGCACGATTGCGCGCCCAATATTTCAAATCATTATCTTGGGTATTGAACAATGCTAAAGTTTTTATTTTTTATTTTTTAGGTTTTGTTGTCATCTCAATTGTATTGCTGTGGCCATGGTTGGGTTCGAATTTCTTTCCTGATGTCGACGCGGGACAAATTAAATTACATATTAGTGCTCCAACGGGAACTAGGGTAGAGGAGACAGCACGAATTGTCGATAACATTGATACCGTAATTCGAAAGGTAATACCGCCCAAGGATCTTGGCAGTATTGTTGATAATATTGGTTTACCTGTGAGTGGTATTAATTTATCGTACAGTAATTCAGCAACGAATGGCCCAGAAGATGCGGATATTTTAATCTCCCTGAAGGATGGACATCGACCTAGTTCAGAGTACGTTCATCAATTAAGATCGGTTTTAAGAGACCATTTTCCAGCAGTGACGTTCGCATTTTTACCGGCGGATATTGTAAACCAAATTATCAATTTTGGTTTGCCATCACCAATTAATATCCAGGTCATTGGCTTAAAAAAAGAGGCCAATGCTCGGCATGCCAATAATTTGATGAATCAGTTAAAGCGAGTTCCCGGTCTCACTGATGTGCGAATAAGACAATCTAATAATTATCCTGAGTTTTTTGTGAAGGTTGATCGGAGTTTGGCCAGTGAACTTGGATTTACTCAACTCAATATCGCTTCCGATTTATTAGTGACCTTATCAGGTAGTTTTCAAACGACACCCACATTTTGGTTGGATCCTAAAAACGGAGTTTCTTATCCGATTGTTACGCAAGCCCCCCAATATGTCATGACTTCATTAAATGATTTACTTAATATCCCGATTGGCAGTTTAACTCTGCCCAGTCAGCTGCAAATTTTAGGTTCTTTTGCCAAATTGAAACGTACTTGGACCTCTGTTGTTGAGTCGCATTATAATGTTCAGCCAGTGATTGATATTTTTGCTTCAATCCAAGATAGAGATTTAGGATCAATAACTAAAGACATTCAGAAAATTATTCATGATACGCAAGACGAACTGCCGAGAGGATCTTCGGTAGCGATTCGTGGCCAGATTGATACTAAGGAGCATGCATTTAATGGTTTGTATTGGGGTTTAGCTTTTTCGATTTTGTTGGTTTATTTGTTGATTGTTATTAACTTTCAATCATGGGTTGATCCTTTTATTATTATTACTGCCTTGCCTGCTGCGATTGCAGGAATTGCTTGGATGTTATTCATCACTCATACCGCTTTGAGTGTGCCTGCACTAACAGGAGCCATTATGTGTATGGGGGTGGCAACAGCAAATAGTATCCTTATTATTAGTTTTGCCCGCGATCATCTTGCCACAGAAAATGATCCCATGAAGGCAGCGCTTGAGGCAGGACAGACGCGTTTACGGCCTGTAATGATGACTGCATTGGCGATGATTATTGGTATGTTTCCCATGGCTTTGGGCTTGGGAGATGGAGGGGAGCAGAATGCTCCACTAGGACGGGCCGTAATTGGGGGGTTGTCTTTTGCAACGATGGCTACTCTCTTTTTTGTTCCCGCGGTTTTTTATGTGATTCACGAAAGCAAGAAGAAAAAGCAAAGGAAGGATCATGCTTAAATCCATTCGATCATATGTACAGGACCATAAACATAGACGGCTTATTATCGCAATAACTGTTTTTTTATTCATCCTTTCAGTGATAATAGTTTTACGTATTTATGCAGCAATTCATTTACGTAATGAGACTCTTGCGGATGCGGTTCCTGTAGTACGAGTGATGACAGCCCAACAAGAAAAGGGGGTTGATAAAATTATTTTACCCGGTAATGTTCAAGCTTGGCACGAGTCACCTATTTATGCACGAACTAATGGTTATATAAAAAAATGGTATGTAGATATTGGCAGTCACGTTAAAAAAGGTGATTTGCTTGCAGTCATTGAAACACCAGAGCTTGATGCGCAGGAACGTCAAGCGAGGGCCGATTTGAAGACTGCAATAGCAAACAATCAATTGGCCCAGATTACAGCAAAACGTTGGCTTCATTTAGTAAAAACAGAATCTGTATCTCAACAAGAGACTGATGAAAAAGTAAGTACAGCTGCGGCCTTAGAGGCTGCGATGTTTGCTGCTAAAGCTAATTTGCAACGATTACAAGAATTAGTCGGTTTTGAACGTGTAATCGCTCCTTTTGATGGGGTTATCACGGATCGTGCTACCGATATTGGTGATTTAATAAACGCTGGGAGCAGTTCAACAGCGAAACCTCTATTTCGTATTGCCCAAACAAGTCCATTGAGAATTTATGTCAAAATTCCTCAGTATTACTCTTCACGAATTAAACCTAATATGACGGTAGATCTCCATTTTGCAGAGCACCCGAAGCAAGTCTTTTCCGCCAAATTGTTTGAAACAGCGCAAGCCATTGATCCTAATACGCGTACTTTGCTTGCTCAATTTATTTCACCCAATAAAAATAAGGAATTATTGCCAGGTGGGTATACTGAAGTTTGGTTTACTTTAGATATTCCTCCGAAAACGGTGATCCTTCCTGTCAATACTTTGCTGTTTCAGGCTCAAGGATTACAAGTTGCGACTTTGAATAAAGATAATAAAATTGTCTTAAAATCAGTTACGCTTCGACGAGATTTCGGCGCAACAGTTGAAATTGCTACAGGAGTATTGCCAGGTGATCGAGTTGTGCTTAATCCTCCTGATGCCATTAGGAATGGTGAATCTGTGCGAGTTGTTTCATGAAAAAATTGTTTGGTGCTGGTGCACTTATTTTTGCATTAGTGGGTTGTTCTTTCGCTCCAACATACCATCGCCCCATGATGCCTATGCCTGAACATTTTAAGGAGCCAGGAAAATGGGTTGAAATTAAATCGACACCTGAAATTGTATCTCCCGAGGCTTGGTGGCAAGCCTTTAATGATCCTGTTTTAAATAATTTAGAAAGCCAACTGAATGTAGCCAACCAGAATTTAAAATTGGCCTATGCTCACTTTCAAGAAGCAATTTCATTGGTCCAAGTAGCGCGGTCATATTTTTTCCCCACTCTCCAGGGATTATTCAATGCGGATCGCCAGCAAAATTCACGAACGGTAGCGAATCCAGTATCTACTCCTGTATTTAACCAATTTTTAGTGGGGGGGTTCCTTTCTTATGAGCTTGACGCATGGGGTAGTGTTCGTAATTCGGTCATTGCAAGTGAACGTAATGCCACGGCAAGTGCGGCTGATGCCGCTTCTGTTCGTTTGAGTTTACAAGCAGAACTTGCGAATAACTATTTTGCGTTAAGAGGGAGTGATGAGGCACAGCGTATCTTGGATACTACCGTTATTGCATATCAAAAAGCTCTTTATTTAACGAAAAACCGTTATCGAGGTGGTGCTGCACCCATACCTGATGTGGATGAAGCAGAAACCCAACTTGAAAATGCAAAAACCATGGCAGCAGACATGCGATTACAGCGAGCTCAACTTGAACATGCCATCGCAGTATTGATTGGGGAAATACCGAGTAATTTTTCTTTGCCACCAGCTCCATCCCCTAAGATTTTTTTGGAAATTGCTCCTAATATCCCTTCAACCCTTCTAGAGAGAAGACCTGATATTGTTGCTGCTGAAGCACGAGTCCAAGCGGCAAATGCAAAAATTGGTGTTGCCCGAGCTGCTTTTTTCCCAGTGATTGACCTAACTGGTAGTATGGGTTTCCAAAGCAAAAGTCTTGCAAATCTTATTTCAAAACCTAGTCTTTTTTGGTCCCTAGGGCCGTTGAGTTTATTGACTTTAACGCAGCCTGTAGCACAAGTAACTATTTTTGATGGGGGTCGATTACGGGGGTTATTAAATCAAGCCAAAGCCCAGTATTTTGAGACAGTTGCTACTTATCGGCAAACTGTGTTAACTGCATTCCAAGAAGTGGAAGATAATCTGATTGCGATTCACCAGCTCGATCAGGAATATCGAAGTCAAAAAGTCGCATCCCGTGCAGCAAAACGTGCTTGGGATCAAGAAGTATACCGATACAAAGGAGGGTTGGTTACGTTCCTGCAAGTTGTGGTGGCTGAAAATACTGCACTACAATCAAAACTTGCATTAGTTAATATCCACACTCGCCGTCAAATTGCAAGTATTCAGTTGATTAAAGCCTTAGGCGGGGGTTGGTCTATAGATATGGGCAAGAAAAAATAAGATAGAACGGTATGAAGCAAGTGGTATATTGAAACTTGGATAAAGGAAAAGAGCCCACAGACTTATATAACGTTAGGCTCTTTCCTACCTCTTCAAGATTAATAATTAATCAAGATTAATAGTATATGAGTAACTGCCCATGCCATCGTATACAGTATCAATATAGCGAATTCCATTACAAGAAGCATTAACAACTGGATGATTCATTAATGGACCGTCTTTAATATCAAGAACACACCAATTATCTGAGTCATAAGCAACAGTAACATGAGCATAACCAGAACGACAGGCAAAGCTGTCTAAAATCTCAAAACTACGTGGTCCAATTATATGAAGCATCACATCAGCATCATTAAACCCGCTAACCACATAGATACCAGGATGGGACGTATCGCTTAAACGGAAATAATCTTTATATCCACACCAAGATTTATCTGCATGAGCATTCATCATCATTAAGCTGGTTGTTGCCAGTAGAATCCATTTTTTCATTTCAGAACACCTTTTTTATTATTTATTATTTAGAGCCGATGGCGATTATAGGGAAGTATTGGCTCAAAAACAATCACTCTGCTGCAATTCTTGCTGGCGAGCGTAAATAGGTTGGCTGAGCAAACCAAATCATGGCCAGCAGGAATATGAAAATCCAGGCTGCCAGTCTGAAAATGCAAGCATAAAGGCTTGATTGATGATCGAAGCATACAGAACCCCGAATGCCTTGAGTCCCGATATTCCCAATGAATGAAGCTGATCGAGTGATTGGTTTACTAAAGGATTATATGCAAATCTGCTCTACCAAATGGCTTTGATGCAATGCCTCTCTATGATTCCATAAAGTGACACTGATGGAGGTGCCGAAACTACTGCCAAAATTCGACAAAAGTTGACAAGGCCCGATGCGCTCGCTAGTCGATCTGGAGTGAGATCATTCAAAATGAGCGCAATTAATGGGGTAAAATAAAGCACAATTTATATCTTTTCACTGGCAAAGAATCAAATACTGCATCAATATTTTTAAAAAAAACATTAAGTATATTATCAGTTAAAAATCATTGATTAATTTCTAAGTTCTAAAAATATGGTCTAAAATAATAAACAGAAGAAATCATATTAAAAATAAAAATAGGGGGAAAAAGATGAACATTCTGAAAAAAATAATGATAATTGGCGTTTGTCTTGCAACACTTGGAGCATTAAGTTCTTGTGGTACTGTTCATGGTTTTGGCAAAGACGTATCCCATGTGGGTAAAGATATCCAAAGAGCAGCACGATAATTTCTTTCGACTCCCCCTCGGGGGAGTTCTACCTGTTTTAAAAAGCATCATTTTACGGAGCAATTCTGAAGTTTAATCCTTGGAGAACTTTTTCTATGAGGCGTTATAGAAAGGATAGGATTTCAGGTAGTGCTTGGATTCTACGGTTTTTCGAACCAAGCTCTTTTTTTATAAACGGCTGCCATTGCCATTTAGGAATATCATAATTTTGCGAATGAAATAGTTCATTTAGATGACGGATTAATGCCTCCTTATCGGATAAATCAGGGGTGATTTGAATTGTAAATTGATCTAAAGCTTGTTGTTGGATGGTGTAATCTTCGAAATCAAAAGCAAAAGATGCCATTTTCTGGCGGATGATATCGGCAAAGAGGGGGAATACTTTATCCTTCTGGGTAGCATAACAAATATCACCTTCTCGGCCTTCAATACTTGCTAACCGGGTAAATACACCATTTGATTGCTCTTCAATAAGTACGTCATCTAAACGATAGCGAATAATGGGTTGAGTGGTTCGCATTAAATCCGTAATTACCGGTACAAAGCGTTTTTCATCCAACCATTCTTTTTCAATAATTAAATATTCTTCATTCATCAATAAATGATTACTATTTTTGTCACTAATGGCCAATAATCCTTCGGTGCACTGATAGACTTGCGAGACCTGGCAATTAAAAGCACTACTGATAAGTGCTTCATCACGTTGTTCCAAAACTTCAGCTACAGCAAATATTTTTTCAGGGGTAATGGATAAATGTTGTTTTTCCTTTACTAAAGCCAGTAATACGGAGCTGGGTGCTGATACTATGGTAGGTTGTATTTCATTTAGACGATCGATATGAGTTTCGAAATTTTCGAGTAAATCAAAAAAATGAAATTGAATCTTTTTGCTCTTGCTGAGGGTAGTATAGAGTTTACTATTTGCCCTAAGAAAAAAAGCAATGCGCTCCTTTCTTTTTAAGCCTTGGGGCAAGGCCTTAGCCAATAGAATACCCGCCCAGGCATCCCTCTCTTTTTTATCGACAAGAAATAAACCGCGATTTCCTGAAGTCCCAGAAGAAAGTCCAACGGCAACACCATCGATTAAGAGAGAAAAATCCCGAGTAGTTTCTGCGTTTAAAGCCAATGCCAATGCTTGGTCTTTCTTTATATTCCTTGTATTTATTTCATCAAAATGCTCCATCATTATTTTTTTATTAATGATGGGCCATTCATTAAAAGGTTTATCCAAATAGGGTTGATAAAAAGGAGATTTATATAAGGTTGTTTTAATGAGCTTTTTAAATTGCTTTTGCTGATAAGCCAACAGTTGGGCTCGTAATTTAAATCGCTTTCGCAGAGAGTGGGTCTTAAAATAATAATATAAAAGCCTAAGTATCATGTTAGATTCCCTGCAAGGCGCTCGCGTAGGTGCGGACAATGAGAAGGAATTATATCCATTCCATTATTATTTTTAAAAAGTTGGTGTAATTTATGGATGGTTTGTTGGTATGCTTCCTTATTATCGTGGATTAAGTAAGTAAGATTACTTGGAAAAATCAATTCTTTAAAGGTTTCTTGATGCCAACAACTGTCTGCAATAAAAAAAGTTTCTTGCGTTGCTTTAAGGTATAAACCTATTTGTCCCTTAGCATGTCCGGGTAAGGGGATGGCAATGAGCTGTTCATCATTAAAGAGATCAAATCCAGTTGTGAAGGGTAATAAGCCAGGATGCAGCTCGACCTCGTCTTTTAATAAAACCAGACGTTCATAAAAGTCTTTAGGTAGTAATCCAGGTAAGAATCCCTGTATTAATGCTTTTATCCCTTTTTTATGATGGATATCGTTTATTGCATCAGGATGACAAAAAAATTGTGCATTTGGAAAATCTATTAACCCACCAATATGGTCTGCATGGAAATGTGAGATCACAATCCCTTTAATCTCTGAAGCATTGATATTATTTTCCGCTAATTGTTCCTTCAGTGATTTTTTTAATCGTACTGGCGTTAAATGTCTGTAAAGGGAAAAAGGAAATTTTTGGGTTAATTTGTAAAATCGGTCACTGTACCCCGTATCGAATAAAATATACCCTTGTGTTGGATGTTTGATTAGAGCACATAAAGCAGGGTATTCCTTTAGTTTCCAAGGAGCATTCTTTAAGGTCATTCGCGCACAATGTTTGCAAAAACCAACTTCAAATAATTGATACTCTATCATAATCTTTGATACCACTCTGTAAAATGCTCAATTCCTTGATTAATGGTAATCTTGGCGTGATAACCTAAGTCCTTTTGGGCGGCTTCAATATTTAATGTTTGTCCCATACATAAAACAGCTGCACTGTATCGAGTTAAACGTGGTTCATTTTGAATAAAGGGTAAACTATAGAGTTGTTCCATACATGTAGCATATATTTTTGCAATAGGGTAAGGGATAAATTTGGGTATGAATGGCTTTTGTAAAGCTCTAAAGAGTTCAGATAAAATGGTTATTAACGTTCGCGGTTCATCATTAGTTATATTATATTTGTTACCGCAAAATTGCTGCTTTGCTTGTGCAGCTAAAATCAAACTTTCTACCACATTTTCAACATAAGTAATGTCAATCACATTGGTTCCCTTTCCAATAATAGGCAGGACCCCTTTTTTTTCGTTTTGAAGGATACGCGGTAAAATGGAACGATCATAAGGACCAAAAATTGCACGTGGACGTATCGTAATCACATTAAGCCTTTTTTCTTGAAAGGCCTTATCTATGAGCGCTTCAGCCAGTAATTTGGTTTGTATATAATAGTTGGCTGGTTTTGTAGGTAAGGGTGCATCTTCTTTAATATTATGTTGTTCTGTGAAATTAAAATAAATACTGGGCGATGAAACATGAACTAACCGCGTATTTGGGGACGTTGCTTCAATTATATGTTGCGTGCCTAACACATTGGCATTATAAAAATCTTTGTAACGACCCCAGGGACTAGAAAGAGCCGCACAATGAAAAATAGTGCAAGCATTTTGGGTTATTTTTTTTAACTTTTCTCGATTAAGCAAATCGACCGTTATAAATTGGGCACCAGATTGCGCAATGATTTTGCCAAGCCGCTCATTGCGTCCTAAGGCAATTACCTCATGCCCATCTTGAATCAATCGTTGAGTCAAATTCAACCCGAGACAGCCCGTTGCTCCTGTCACAACACAAACCATATTAGTACTCCAAGATGATCCCGCCAGCTGCTAGGCCTGCTCCAGTCCCCATTAGTAACACTAATTGCCCACGCTGTAATTTTTTGCTATGTATTAAAGAATATAGTGCAGTTGGTATGGATGCTGCAATTTGATTTCCATGATAGGGATAAATAGAAACGAATTTTTCAGGGGGAATGTTTAATCTTTTCTGCACGTGATGCATCGCGAGCAGACTTGCCTGGTGCGGGACAAACCAATCAATATCATTCATATTAAGATTGGTTTTTTTAAAAAGATTTTCCATGAGATTTTCTAATAATTTGGAAGCTAATTTAAATACTTTTTTACCTTCCATATAAAATAGACTTTGTTCGATATGCTGGAGGGGATTTTTAGCAGGTAAACGCGTTCCCCCGGCCTCTAATTGACAAAACGTAGAACCAAGACTATGCGTTTCAAGATGTGATGAGAGGATTCGATTAGTTCCATTGCTTTTTTCAAGAACACAGGCAGCGGCGCCATCGCCGAAAATGGTACAGGTTTCCATATCTTGCCAATTCAACCCTGCCGAAGCAATATCACTAGAAATAATTAGAATACGTTTGTATCGATCCCCCTCGATTAAATACGATGCGATATCAAGAGCACTAATAAAACTTAAACACGTACTATTTACATCAAAACAGGCTGTTCCAGATTGCTCTAATCCCAATTGTTTTTGGATTAATGCTGCAGTACAAGGAATTGCTTGTTCACCTACGCCGCAGGCACTGATGATGGCATCAATATCGGTTAATGGAATATTTGCTTGCTCGATGGCAATTAATGCTGCTTGTGCTCCCATATAAGAAGTTGTCTCATCGGGTGAAGCAAAGTACCGCGAAATTAGCCCCGATTTTTTTTGTACACTACCTGGGGGTAAATTAAGTTGTACATCTAATTCTGTAGAAAGAACTTTGTTTCTGGGTAAATAACATCCCATCCCTGTGATTTTTACAGCAGGCATATTTTAATTCCTTCATTACTCCACTTATGGGATTTTGAAGAGAGACCAATAAAGTGACTCACATTATACGTTATGATTATTTTTTATTCAAATGAATTAGCAATTCTATTCACTAAAACTGTCAACCCACACGGATCCATGATAAATTAATAAATATTCATTGGATGCTTGGCAAAGGATTGTGGTTAGTGTTTGATTTGAGACGACATATAAAAGTTTTTATACTGATTTCATTAAGTACAGTATTGCAAACTTCTTGTATGGTTGGTCCTAATTTTCATACACCAAAACCACCAAAGGTCCAAAAATATACCGAAAAGCCCTTACCCAAAAAAACTGTAAGTACTTCTGGTGCAGGGGGCCAAGCACAAACATTTCTTACCAATAAAGATATTCCTATTCTATGGTGGGAACTTTATCATTCACCTGAGATTAATCATTTAATTCATATGGGACTAACGAATAGTCCCAATTTAGCTTCCGCTTCAGCAGCTTTGCGGGAAGCCCAGGAAAATCTTAAAGTTCAAATTGGCAATTCAATGTGGCCGTCAATAGATGCATCTCAGATGGTACAAAGGCAGCGATATTCGGGGGTGCAAATTGGTATTCCAGGTGACAGTCTTACGTTTAATCTGGTTTATACTTCATTTAATTTATCCTACACCCTAGATGTTTTTGGGGGGGCCCGTCGTCAAATTGAAGCATTAAAAGCTCAGGTTGATTACCAGCAATTTCAAGTAATTGCTACTTATTTGACCCTGACTTCTAATATCGTTACCACTGCAGTAGCAGTTGCATCCTACCAAGCACAAATTGAAGCAACAGTTGATTTGATCAAAGCAGAACAGGGGCTTCTTAATGTTTTAAATAACCAGTATCGTTTAGGTGCTGTTTCCAGAGAAAATGTATTGACCCAAGAAACATTACTGGAACAAACAAAAGCAACTTTGCCCCCACTCCAAAAAAGCTTATCCCAGGCCAAACATGCTTTATCTACCCTCGTAGGCACTTTCCCAGAGGTTACTTTACCCATGGTTCGGTTGGACCGTTTAAAATTACCTACAGAGTTGCCTGTAAGCTTGCCTTCAAATCTTGTTCGTCAGCGTCCTGATGTGCGTGCCTCTGAAGCATTACTCCATCAAGCTTGTGCTCAAATTGGAGTGGCAACAGCCAATCTATTCCCGCAATTTACCATTAGCGCTAATGAGGGATGGCTTAATACCTCATTTTCACGTCTTTTTACTAAAAAAAATGAGGTCTGGGCTCTAACGGGCCAGGTAATGCAACCCCTGTTTCATGGTGGCGCTTTATGGGCGCAACGACGTTCCGCAATTGCTGCGTATCAACAAACTGCAGCCCAGTACAAACAAACGATATTACAAGCTTTTCAAAATGTAGCGGATGTTTTAAGAGGGATAGAAACTGATGCGCGTACTTTACAAGCACAGATAAAGGCTGAAAATGCAGCGCGCGCCGCTTTAAATCTTACTTTAAAACAATATCGTTTAGGTGGCGTTAGTTACATTAATCTATTAAACGCACAACAGCAGTACCAACAGACGCGGATTAGTCGTATTCAAGCCCAGGCTGTGCGTTATAGTGATACAGCCGCCTTATTCCAGGCTTTAGGTGGGGGCTGGTGGCATAAACCTTGGTGTGTCAAAGAGTGTCTATGATGAAAGAATTTTTTTTGAAAAAACAAATGATCATTATGTTGATTTCCGTGGGGGTTCTTTTTGGGCTGATTTTTGGCTGGAAGGCGTTTGGTAATTACATGAGAAATCAATTTTTTCTGCAAATGAAATCCCCTCCAGTTACAGTGTCTACGATGAAAGTTGAGCCCTCATTGTGGCAGCCCGCCTTGAAGGCAGTGGGAAGTATACGAGCTCGTCTTGGTGTGAATGTCACTACAGAACTTGCAGGTATGGTACAAACGATTTATTTCACTCCAGGGTCAACGGTCAAAGAAGGCACAGTTTTGGTACAATTGAATGCGGGTACTGAACTGGGATTATTGCACTCATTACAGGCACAAGTTGAATTGGCAAAAATTACCTATAAACGCGATAAGGCTCAATATAATGTGCATGCAGTAAGTAAACAAACCGTAGATGCTGACGAGTGGAATCTGAAGAATTTACAGGCACAAGTTGCACAACAAACCGCTACAGTGGAAAAAAAGACAATACGTGCTCCTTTTTCTGGTCAATTAGGTATTAATAACATAAACCCAGGACAATATCTTAATGTAGGGGATGCAGTAACTACACTGCAGTCCTTAGATCCAATTTATGTGGATTTTTATTTACCCCAACAAGTCTTAGGGAAATTAGAAGTTGGACAAACAGTCAAAGTGGTGACTGATACATTTCCGGATAAAATTTTCCAAGGAAAAATTACTACCATCGAGCCTATTGTAGATAGTGCTACGCGGAATGTTCGGGTAGAGGCGACACTCCCTAATCCTGATTTGAAATTGAAACCGGGTATGTTTACTCGAGTCGAGGTTCTCACCGGTGAAAAACAAAACTATCTCACCTTACCGCAATCGGCGATTACCTTTAATCCTTATGGGGATATTGTGTTTCTGGTCAAAGACAGTGGTAAAAAAGACAAAAATAATCAACCAATTCTTGTTGTAAAACAAATTTTCGTGACTGTGGGAGACACCCGAGGGGATCAGATTGCCATTTTAAAAGGGTTACATCCAGGAGATGTTGTTGTGACCAGTGGCCAATTAAAGCTTAAGAACGGCAGCCAAATCATCATAAACAATAAAATACAGCCAAGTAATGAAGCATCCCCAAAGGTGCGTGAAAAATAACGGGAATAAAAAATAATGAGTTATCTAGCTTACGTTCAACCAGACGAACGATGAACTAAGAGAAGAAAAATAATCTAAGGATTGTAAGAATGCGGTTTACGGATATTTTTATTAAAAGACCTGTACTGGCTACAGTGATCAGTTTGATGCTTTTAGCAATGGGCTTACGCTCTATTAATTCATTGCCTATTATGCAGTATCCATTTACCCAAAATGCCATTGTCACGGTAACTACAGCCTATACTGGAGCTGACCCTGATGTGATTGCTGGTTTTATCACTACTCCATTAGAGAACTCTATTGCCCAAGCTAATGGTATTGATTATATGACCTCTGTTAGTTCTCCGAGCACCAGCACGATTACAGTAAATCTTTTATTGAATTATGACCCTCTAAAAGCGTTGTCCGATATCACTACCAAAGTGAATGCAGTATTGAATCAGCTTCCTAAAAATTCACAGCAACCAGTGATTACTGTGTCGGTGGGGCAAACCATTGATTCTATGTATATAGGGTTTTACAGTGATGAATTACCAATCAATAAAATTACCGATTATTTAATTCGTGTGGTGCAACCTAAACTCCAGGCAGTTAATGGCGTACAAAATGCAGCAATTCTGGGGGATCAAACTTTTGCTTTGCGTGCCTGGCTGGATCCGGTAAAGTTGGCCGGCTATGGCATTTCTGCTGCTGAAGTCGGTACGGCTCTTGCTAATAATGATTTTATTTCCGCAGTAGGTCGAACTGATGGCCAAATGTTCGTTCAAAACCTAACTGCGAGTACTGATTTAAATGATGTCAATCAATTCAAGAAGATGGTGATTAAAGCTCAAAATGGAGCAATCATTCGTTTGGAAGATGTGGCCAAAGTGGACCTAGGGGCACAAAATTATAATTCGTCGGTCAGCTTTGATGGGAGGACAGCAGTATACATTGGTATCGTGGTGGCACCCTCAGCAAACCTTTTAACCGTAATTGATGATATTAAAAAAGTATTTCCGATAATTCAGGAGCAATTACCACAAGGATTACAAGGAAAAATCGTATACGATGCAAGTTTATTCGTTAATTCCTCTATCCATGAAGTCATCTTGTCTTTATTAGAAGCATTTTTTATCGTCACTGTGGTTATTTTTATCTTTCTTGGTTCGATTCGGTCCGTTGTAATTCCAATGGTTACTATTCCCTTATCCCTAATTGGTGCCTTTTGGATTATGCTCATTCTGGGGTATTCAATTAACCTGCTCACTTTATTAGCTTTAGTACTTGCAATAGGCTTGGTAGTTGATGATGCGATTATTGTGGTAGAAAACGTGCAACGTCATATCGAGGAAGGAAAAACAAGGTATAAGGCGGCTTTATTGGGAGCACGAGAATTAGCAAATCCAATTATTGCAATTACAGTAGTTTTAATTGCAGTTTATTTGCCGGTAGGATTTATGGGTGGGTTGACAGGCGCTTTATTCACAGAGTTTGCGTTTTCACTGGCAGGCGCAGTTACTATTTCTGCTGTAATTGCATTAACTTTATCTCCAATGATGTGTTCTAAATTTCTTAAAATAGGAGACGGGAATACTAAAGGGCGCTTGATGACTTACATTGATAATCTCTTCAGAAAACTTGAGAAATCTTATGAGCGATTTTTATCAGCCACATTAAATCATCTTCCAGTAGTTATTGTCTTTGCAGTGATCATTCTTTTCAGTAATTATTTTCTTTTTATTACTTCGGATTCTGAGTTGGCGCCACAAGAAGATTTGGGAATTATCATTGCTCAGGTTACGGCTTCGGCCAATTCATCGTTAGCCCAAACACAGCTTTATGCCAATGCGGTAAATGAAATTTTTAAAAAATATCCTGAAACGGATCATGTTTTTCAAGTCGATGGATTTCAAGGTCTAAATACCTCCATTATTGGGATGGTTTTGAAACCTTGGGAACAACGTCAACGAACATCAAATCAGATACAGCCATTAGTACAACAAGAGCTCGATAAAATTACCGGTGCTAAAGTGGCTGCATTTCAACTTCCTTCATTACCAGGGGGAGGAAGCGGACTTCCAATTCAATTTGTTATAAATACGACTGAAAGCTTCGATAAGTTAAACGAGGTTCTACAACAAATTTTGGAGAAAGCTTATGCTTCAGGTATTTTTGCTTACATTAATCCGGATCTTAAAATCGATCAACTTCAAACAAAGATTAAATTAGATCGCGATAAAATTTCCCAGTTTGGTTTAACCATGCAAGACATTGGGAATGTGTTCGGGGCGGCGCTCAGTGAGGGATATATAAACTATTTTAATTATACAGGCCGTTCCTATCAAGTGATTCCACAAGTGATGAGGGACAATCGTTTAAATGCGGATCAAATATTAAATTATTATATTAAAACTGCCTCAGGAGACTCAATCCCGCTCTCTACTGTGGCCAGTTTGCAACGTCAAATTGTCCCTGAATCGTTAAATCATTTCCAACAACTCAATTCAGCAACAATTTCAGCCGTGGCTTTTCCCGGTGTATCAATGGGTAAGGCATTGGAAACTTTTGTAAATATTGCCAAAGAGGTTTTACCGCAGGGATATTACATAGATTATGCATCTCAATCACGACAATTTATTCAAGAAGGATCTAATCTGATCATCACTTTTTTCTTCGCGCTTATTATTATCTTTTTATCATTAGCCGCTTTATTTGAAAGTTTCCGTGATCCATTTATTGTTTTGATTAGTGTGCCCATGTCGATATGTGGGGCGATGATTTTTGTGAGTTTAGGAATAGGGGAAGCGAGCCTTAATATTTATAGCGAAGTGGGTTTGGTTACCTTAATTGGCCTTATCAGTAAGCATGGAATTTTAATTGTACAATTTGCCAATGATTTACAAGCCAATGGACAAAGAAAATTAGATGCGATTAAAGCGGCTGCGACAATACGTTTGCGTCCTATCCTAATGACCACCTCGGCCATGGTTTTGGGAGTCATTCCTTTAATTTTTGCTACAGGTGCTGGTGCTGCAAGCCGATATAACATTGGTTTAGTTATCGCAATGGGTATATCCATTGGTACTTTGTTTACTCTTTTTGTGGTTCCTTCAATGTATCTTTGGTTGGCAGAGGATCATTCAAAAAAAGTTTCAGTTGAACATTTAGATGAGGAAGAATCTTTAGGATGATGATTCCAGTAAAAAAGTAATTTGCAAGTGAGATTAGGGAGGGTTAACTGGCATAGCGGGTGCTTCATATCGTTTTGCTTCAATTTCTTTAGTGGTTTGTGATGAAGAAAATAACCCAAAACGCTTAGTCAATTCTGCGATTTCAGGAGGCCTTTTTACAGCATCATTGATCTGGTTAAGAAGTTTCTGTCGGGTTGGAGTATATAAATGTAATGCTTCCAAAAGTGAGATCAGACACATTTTTAAGTAGGTAAAACTAAAGGTATTAGCATGTTGATGGGACAGGATAACTCGTTCAAAATTAGGATCTTTAACTACTTGAGAACTTATTTGTCGTAAACGCTCAGGAATTTCTAAGTTGGTATTCGTAGCGATTTTATTTAAATCATTAATACGTTTTGATTTTTGATTTAAAGTCTCTTTACTTTCAAATAAAGAGTTACCCTTTTTAATCGCAATCCGGGACTCTTTGAAATAAATTTTAAATTGAGCCAAAGCCACGAGTACTTCATCAAGCTGATAATAGTCCACACAGTACTTTTTCTCAAATTTATTGATTTCAGTTCGCAACAATTTTTTGATGCTTAGCTCAATATCTTCAGCAGTTTTTGACTGAGTAATGATTTCGGTTTTTAGTTTAAGTAAATAAGCTTTCAGTTCTTCCCTGTATTCCGTATCAGTATATTGTAAGCCAATCTGATCGTTGCACATCGCTTCTAGGTTTTTATTAAACGTTTCTGTAGTATATTGTTCAATAAAAGTCAGTTTCTCATCTTTCTGGATTGGAACTAAACTCTGAAGATAAATTAATTTCTCATTTAAGGTATCCAATCGCATTTGATGTGTTGCTTTTAGACCTAGATAATAATGATGGCTTGCAACAATTAACGCCTCGACTTCGGTAAAATGAGGGTCATAAGCTTTTAGTCCGAAATTACATAGTTCATCAATTTTATGATCTTCTGGATATTGGCTTGGCTCAATTTCAACCTTCTTATCCAACTTTAGTTTGGTCAGTTTTGGGAGTGCTTTTTTATAAGCAGCATGCAACTCAATTTTTGCTTTATCCAAATCTTCTTTAGAAATGTATGGCGCATTCAGATCAAAGGCTTCGAATGTGGCAGTAACTACACGGTACCAATGATATAGGTTTTCTATATCTTGGTATTCTTTATCTATTTTTTTAAGAAATTTTGTTACGTTGGTGATCTTTTTTCTTGTTATGTTAGTCCTTTGGTTCAGCGGTTCTTCATCACACACTAAAGCTATACGTGTTTTGGATTTTAAATCCATTGGATGTAACAGGCCCTTAAAGAATTCATTAGTAATTTGTCTTAATGGACCTGATAGTGTTCCTGGAGCGAGTCCTAATTGGTCTTCCCAAAGATCTGCTTCAAGAAGCATTGGGGTAATTACTGTAGATTGTATCTTCTCTAGATTATCCATAATTCCATCGTGAGAAGTACTGGTAAATTCATTGAGTTTGGTAGTAAGTTCCTGGTACAGGTAAATCATACGAGGAGTTTGCAGGAACAGTTTAAAATATGAGTTGGAATTATTGATGAGACCTTCTATAAATGAAGTTGCTTTTCTGGCTCGTAGATGAAGTTCATTAAGTTCTTCGGTGGTTAAGAAATTGGTATTTTTTAAAGCACGAATATGCTTTGGGCTAATATAAAAGGCATTTAAAACATACCAGAGGGGATTGTATTGTACAGTTGTTGACCCATAGGGTACCTGCTCGGGATTAACCTGGTAGGCATCAGAGTGCTCTTGGAACGTTGCATAAAGATCTTGTGCTTTAGCAAGTAAATCACGAGCTATAAATCCTAAATGCGGATCAGCAGCTAATCGCTTGGATGACTTAATGATTTCGTTGAGATGGCGGTAAGCTTTTAATAAATAATAAACATACCGGCTTTTAGCACTTTGATTATTTAATTTTTCTAATTCAAGAACAATTCCTTCTAAATGGAATAAACTGTTAAATATGTCTTTTAAAGCACAAACTTGTCGGCTTTGAGCTAATCTCTTGTTTTTATCCTCCATCTCCGGAAAGGGCAATGAAGAAGGGGGAAAAACAGTTTCCATCGCTTGATTCAATATCCCGGTGGGGGAAATATCCATGACCTTCGGTTTTGATTTTTCGGAAGTATGAGGGGTTAATGCATCTCGCATTGCTGTATTAAATATTTGAGTTACCCCAAGCAGGGATAGTCTAAATTCATGAATGCACTTGGAGTAGTTAGTATGCTGAATGACGTAGTGTTCTCTACCTGTTTTGGGGGCAGGTTTAAGTTCTGCTATATTGTTTTCGAGAGTAAATTTTTTCTGTGCTAAATTATAAAACCATTGGGTTTTTTGGTTCCATTTATTAGTGATTCCTGCAAAGAATTCTTGAAATTGCATATCGAAATCCAAGAACATTCTAACAGATGGTGCTTTCTTCATAGCGACCTTTTTATTCGATAAGATTGCAATCAAATACTTATCAAACTTAAGAACGTCCTTTTTCATTTCAGGAGGTGCGGCACAAATAAAGAAGGGTTGGAAAATGTTATATAAATTACGGCATTGATCGATTACTTTGGGATCAAGACGATTTAGGAGTAACATATTTCCTTTAATCTGTGGCTTCGTACGGATTTCTTTTCTAAGCAGAGTGATAAATTGAATATAAGCATTTTGAACTACCAGGAATTTGGTGTGCTTATTTCGATACCATTGATAGACTTCAAGCGCCTGGTCCGCACTGAGTTGCTCAGGATTTTGCAGTAAATTATCGCCATCAACAGTTTTAAAATGCAGTTTTTCATCTTCAGCACGTTTGCTCCTCAGAGCGGTTGATTCTTTTTCTTCAAGAAATCTTCCTTTTGCAAAATCATAATATAATTGATTTTTATCTTGCCATTTAGCAAAAACATCTTGGACGTGCTTGTCTAATTGTAGAAATAAAGACGGAGGGGGAGCTTCTAAAATTTCTACGGGTTTATTTGCTAGTAAAGCAGTTAAGAAATTCTCAAAACTTTGAGCGGATTCTCGAAGATGTGGTGGAATGGCAAATTTGAAAAACGGTTGGAAGATTGCATATAACTCCCGACACTGCTCTTTATCGCTCTCATCCAGGCTTGTTAATAATAAGTTATTACCGTAAAGTTGTGGTTTTTCCTCGATCTGTTTTTTTATTATCTGAGCAAAACGAGAGTATGCTGTCAGGATTTTTTGAAACTCATTTTTGTTGAACCATTCGAAATTAATATGATCGAAGAAGGTTTGAATATTTTTATCGAGTCCTAGAAAAAGTTCCGTAGATGGAATATCTTTGACTGGCTGTTTTGCAAATAAAGCCGTTAAATAGCGGTCAAGATTTTTTGCCGATCGTTTAACTTCAGAAGTGATAATTGAACTTAAATAAGGTTGAAATACTTTCTTTTTTTCTGTGTCATTAAATTCAGGCAGAATGATTGAAGTTAAGTAAGGTTGAAATACTTTAAATAACTGTTGGCATTCTGCTTTTAAGTTATCATTTAATAAGCTTAAATCTAGAGTTTTTTCATAGCATTCAGGCTTTGCTTTTATTTGTTGTTTAATGATGTGTGCAAAACGCAAATAAGCATCCTGGACTCGTTGAAACTCTGCTTTTGAGAGCCTGGATTTCTTATCCTTTTCTTGTTCGACCTGTAATGGTATTGATTCATCGAGAGAATATACATTTGTTTTTTCTCTAAAAGGGAATAAAGCTAAATTCGCTTTCTTAAGTACTGAATCAACTAAGTCTTTATTTAAATTAATATGAAAGAGTTGGCTGTTTTCATCTTTAGTAATTAAATCGGTCAACGCGTCTTTTTTTGCCAAAACAAAACTTACATGGTCTGCTGGAAGTTGTCTTCTTACAAAACGTAAAGGCTTTCCTATATATGAGGACCACTCTTCTTTTTCAGGTCCTGTGAGTTTCGAGATTATGAGTTCATTTAAATCAATATCGAGTTGATTCATATAAGGTTTAAGAAGCTTATAGTGTTTTATAAGGACTTGCTTTACCTCAGGAGGGAGTTGGTATAAACGAAGGTTTTGATAAGCAGGATTATTTAGCAGTTCAAAAAAACTCTTACAGGCATCCTGGGCTTTTTGAATTTTGTATAAGGCTTTGTTGGCTTTATCAATCCTTTTATAGACCATTTCCAATCTTAATTCGATAAATCGATAATCTTCTATCTCAAGTAACTCTTCTCCTTTGGTTTTAAAATCAATTGCTTTCTTAGGGAGATAAAGAAGTTGTTCATAAAGAACTTTGACTTTTTCCATTAAAGGAACAGACAAAGTTCCTGGCTTAAGCATGGTATTGTCTTCAATTTTATCAACCAAACTAAATAAACCAGGTAATACGTTGTATTTAAGTTGGGCTAATTTATCACGCAGAACGTCTTGGGAAGATTCACTGAGTTCGCCTATTTGTTCTAACGAGCTCATAGATAAAGTAATTACATTGCGAATGATATGAATGTAATTTAAAAATTTAAGTGAAACAAAGATGCTGTTTCCCTTTAAATTTTCAATCTCATTTAATAGATTAAGTGCTGCATTTTGTAATTCGTCCAGTTTTTCTTTATTTAGTTTTTCTTCGGATTCTTTAATTTCAGAGGAAAATTGTTTTATGTAGTTGGTTAATGTATCGATATAGCTCGGCAACACTGCACTGAATTGAGCAAGGAAGTTATAATCTACATCCCCCCCGGCTGGACGCATTTGATCTACAGCAATTCCTGCCACGGTCCCTGCTTTGTACGCTAACGGCAAGGGATCGAGTGCTTTTACGATTGATTTGTTCTCGTGAGCATATTTTTCTGCAAAAACTTGTATTTGACTGAATAAAGGCAGAATAATTGAAAGTTCTTCCTGAAACATATCTCTTAGGTCAACATCTAAATGAGTGAGTAAGTAACTGGCTTCATAAGCCAGATCTACTGTTTTACCGTAGAGTAATTTCAGATCCGTAAAACTTCGTTTTACGTCTCTGACATCGATATTTTCCAAATCTAAAAAAGTCAGGCGTCCATAATGAAGAGCGTTGATTAGTTTCTTAATTTGGGAAATATTATCCGGATCAAGAGAATAATTAGTCAAGGGAGCCCACTTCGTATGGCCTCTTCTCGAAGTCGCTGACAGTACTCGCGCTCTTAAAGTATCCAGGGTAAAAGGAAGCGTATGATTTCTTTTTGATGTAATGTTAAGAATTTCAGGCATAAAAGGCTCTAGATCTTTAGGGGTAAAATTTGAGCCTAAATTAATTTTTAATTCTTCTTTTTTAATTACATCAACTATTAATTTACCAGTGGGGTCTATGACCGTATATTCAAGACCCGTTGCAACCATGCGGACATAAAAAAAACCTGCTTGCGGTTTTACCACCCTGCTCATGGGAGCGATGGTGTATTTAAGAGGGGATGGCGCATCCAGTTCTTCCAAAACAGCATCTTTGATGGTTTGGTTGTCTGGAGTGAGAACTGAATAAGCAATTTTTCCTTTGAGTTCTCTAATATATAACTTTCCGGGTTCTAATACGGTTTCATCGGACATGAAACAAAGTTCGTAGCGAGGAAAATAAGGAATTATTCGAGGACTAACATGCTTGCTGTAGAGAATTTCAAAAATTTTAGTGTCAATTTGTTCCAGTACCTTAGAAATCTGGTTTTGTTTGAATGACTCTAATAATTTTACATATTCTTCAAATATCATTACAGATAGCCTAATGAATTCATAAAGTATTGACTGTTAGTATATAAATCGAAACTAATAATATCACAGTTTGGTAATATTTTCGTCTGTTCTGGGAGATAAATCAATGATTACTTGTGTCCTTACTATTAAAAAAAAACAGATTAATTAGGGACGTACTTTTAATGACAATTCTAAAACAAATTCTGCAACAGACTCTTTAAGGTCAGGGAAATCTGTATAGGCTTTAATCTGAATGGGCTGAGTAATACGTGCTCCCGTTTGTTTCGCTTCTTCTATCATGGCTTTGACTTTTGCCCCTTCACGACAAATAAAATAGACATCCGATTCTGGACGATGTAAAAATTGTGCTTGAAATGATTTAAAAACAAGAGAAACTTTAAGCTGTTTTTGCGCCGCATGATAAAAACCATGTAAACCCCCAGCTAAGTCAGCCCCGACACACAGTGCACCAAAGTACATTGAATTTAAATGGTTACGACTCCGTCGATTTAAAGGCAAGCAAATAATAATTTCATTATCGGTCAATTGGAGTAACCGGGGTTTTAAATAACCGATCATGCGAACTTTAAAATGGCTAAATTTCCAGAGAAACAGTTTAAAACGAGTTAATAGCTTCATGGATTGTCCTTTTTAATCATATCCATGCTCTGGATGAGTAAACGCCCACCTCCATCGGGTTGAGGATTGGCTTCAATCACTATTAACGAAAATGAAATTGTAACTTTTAATTCAGGAATTGAAACAACTTCATTAACGCGCCAAAAATGGACTCCCAGAGCCATACCTTGTTCTACGACGTAAGGTTCTGTAATAAAAATAGGATGAAGTGTAAGTTGGTTCTCGCGAATGACATCCAAATAATTGCCTAAGAAATTGGATAACGCATCCCAGGCATTGGCAGTATAATTTTTACGTAACTCTGAATCATTACTTGCTTGATAGGTGTAATCTAGGGATAAAGTATTCAATAGGATTTGTTTGACCCATTGACTAATTGCCTCCTTATTTTGTGCATAAAGAGTCAAGGGCGATATGAAAAGTATGAGCCATAATAAGATCCTTGGCAAAAGAGCTTCCATATTTAAAATCCTTTTTTAAAATGAAGAACTTAAATTTTTTTATTGTAGTATAATCTGTAAATAAAAAATGTGTACTAAAAAATTGCGGTTTTTGATGCTGTACACGCCTTTTTGACGTATAATTGTATAGTTTGTAACCGAAAAATTTAAAACTAAACCATAACTTTTTTAAACCAAATTACCGAGTTTTATGCATACTATCACCATACGTGGTGCAAGAACCCACAACTTAAAAAACCTCGACTTGGATTTACCTCGTGATAAATTAATTGTAATTACGGGTTTATCAGGTTCCGGGAAATCCTCTTTAGCTTTTGATACCTTATATGCAGAAGGGCAACGTCGTTATGTTGAGTCTTTATCTGCTTATGCACGTCAATTTTTGTCTATGATGGAGAAGCCCGATGTCGATTCGATAGAGGGCTTATCACCGGCGATTTCCATTGAGCAAAAAGCCACTTCCCATAACCCTCGTTCTACAGTAGGAACTATTACCGAAATATATGATTATTTGCGGCTACTCTACGCTCGGGTGGGGGAGCCCCGTTGTCCGACGCATCATGTTAGTCTGCATGCACAAACCATTAGCCAAATGGTCGATCATGTTTTGGCTTTACCCACTGACAGTAAAGTAATGATTTTGGCTCCAGTAGTGCGTGAGCGAAAGGGTGAGCAGGTTCAGCTGTTACAACAATTGCAAGCTCAAGGTTATGTACGTGCTCGTATTGATGGAGAATTATATGAGTTGGACTCCCCTCCTAAGCTGGGTTTACGCACGAAACATACGATTGAAGTTGTAATAGATCGTTTTAAGGTGAGGCCCGATATCGCTCAGCGCTTAAGTGAATCCTTTGAAAATGCGTTAAATTTAGCAGAAGGCCTCGCCATAGTGGCTTCAATGGATAATCAATTTGATGATCTTGTTTTTTCTTCTAAATTTGCATGTCCTGAATGTGGATACAGTCTCAGTGAGTTAGAACCTAGACTTTTTTCATTTAATAATCCAGTGGGTGCTTGCCCTGCATGTGATGGATTAGGGGTTGATCAGTTTTTTGATCCGGAACGGGTTGTGCACGATCAAACGGCCAGTTTGGCTGAAGGTGCTATACGCGGCTGGGATAAAAAAACGACTTATTATTTCTCAATGCTTGAGTCGCTGGCTGGGCATTATCGTTTTGATGTCCAAACTGCATTTTGTGATTTGTCCGAAGAGATTCGCCAGATTGTTTTGTATGGTAGTGGACGCGAGGTGATAGATTTTCATTATCATCGTCCTAATGGGGGATATACCGTAAAACGGCACTCTTTTGAAGGGATTATTCCTAATATGCAACGTCGTTATCGTGAATCTGAGTCAGGAATGATACGTGAGGAGCTTGCAAAGTATTTATCTTCTCGTCCATGCCAGAGTTGCCATGGTGCACGATTACGTGAAGAAGCACGGCATGTATTTATTGATGATAAAAATCTGTCCGAAATTACGGCGTATTCGATCGAAAAAGCTTATGCATTTTTTAAAGATCTGCGGATGACAGGATATAAAGGTGAAATTGCGGCCAAAATTAATAAAGAAATTGTGGAGCGATTAGGATTCCTGGTCAATGTCGGCTTGGATTACCTTTCATTAGCTCGCAGTGCTGAAACCTTATCCGGGGGAGAGGCGCAACGCATTCGTTTAGCCAGCCAGATTGGTTCTGGATTGGTTGGGGTCATGTATATTTTGGACGAACCTTCAATTGGATTGCACCAAAGAGATAATGACCGATTATTAAAGACCCTAATGCACCTACGAAATCTTGGAAACACGGTTATTGTGGTCGAGCATGATGAGGATGCAATTCGCAGTGCTGATTTTGTCTTGGATATAGGTCCAGGGGCTGGGGTACATGGTGGTGAAATTGTTGCAAGGGGTACACCGCAAGAAATTATGGAAGCACCAGCGTCCTTAACGGGTCAATATTTATCTGGAAAGCAATCCATTGCAATTCCTACTACACGCTTGCCCGTTAACTCCGAAAAAATGATTCATCTCAAAGGAGTGGTTTGCAACAACTTAGTTGATGTCGATGTTAGTATTCCCTTAGGGTTACTTACATGTATTACCGGAGTTTCAGGATCGGGAAAATCAAGTCTGATAAATGATACTTTATATCCGAGTGCGGCCAATCTGTTAAATAGAGCAAGTTTATTTACTCCAGGATCAGCCAAAGAAATTTTGGGTTTGAATTTATGCGATAAAGTAATTGATATTGACCAAAGTCCGATTGGGAGGACCCCGCGTTCTAATCCAGCTACGTATACAGGTATCTTTACTCATATTCGGGAGTTATTTGCAGCAACTCCGGAATCTCGAGCAAGAGGGTATCAGCCCGGACGATTTAGTTTTAACGTTCGCGGTGGGCGTTGTGAAGCGTGTCAGGGAGATGGTTTGATTAAAGTTGAAATGCACTTTTTACCTGATATTTATGTATCATGCGATGTGTGCAAGGGAAAACGTTATAATCGAGAAACTCTGGATATTCAGTATAAAGGCAAAAACATTCATGAAGTCTTAGAAATGACTGTTGAGGATGCAAGTCAATTTTTTGCAGCCATTCCTGTATTGGCCAGAAAGTGTCAGACCTTGATGGATGTTGGTTTGTCCTATATTAAATTGGGACAAAGTGCTACCACACTTTCTGGTGGTGAAGCTCAGAGAATTAAATTATCTCGGGAATTGTCGAAACGGGATACTGGAAGTACCCTCTATATCCTTGATGAACCGACTACCGGATTACATTTTCACGATACCAAGCAGTTATTAGCTGTATTATTTCGTTTACGGGAGCAAGGGAATACGGTGGTGATTATTGAGCATAATCTTGATGTGATTAAAACTGCAGATTGGATTATTGATCTTGGACCTGAGGGAGGAAGCAAAGGGGGCCGCATTGTGGCAACTGGAACACCTGAGCAAGTTGCAGCATGTGAACGTTCTTATACAGGACAATTTTTGAAGCCTATTTTGGATGCGCGATGATGGGACAGCTTGAGGTCATGGGTTCACAATGTTGGGTTTATTTAAATAATGATATAAATAAAAGCTAGCAGGTAAGAGAAAGGCCCAAGTAATTCCTACAAAAAAATAAAAGGGATAACTTTTTTCGATCACAACGATATTACAGGTTTCGCCAATTTTATAAGCAAAAGGCATCATAAAAAGAATGAGTAGGAACCAAATGAGATAGTAACGAGTGAATTTTTCATTAAGAATAATAAGATTTAATCCAAAACTTAACCAAATACAAATCATCCATGGGGCTGTAAAATAAAAGCTAAAGGGATTTGCTTTAAAGTAAATATAATTTTGATGCAGCCAAATGGTATCCGTCAGTGAGCCAATGACTCCGATAAGAAGTGCAAAATAAAGAGCATTTAAATAAGGTAATCGATTAATTGATTGCCAGGCGATTTGCACCGCAATAATCAGAAGACCAATTATTGTTCCGAGCAATACATTATTTTGTGCTGCAAAATAGAAACAAGCTATCCAACACAGATAATATGCTAAGAAGTGGACACACCATCCAATTTGACTTTTATTCATTAACTTTACTCGTATGTTTTGGCTTTGCAAAAAATTACTCAGTCATTTCACTATTTTTTTTGGTGTTTTCGATATATAACTAAATTGTAGAAAATTTTACATAGGATGAAAAATGAGTACATTTTTGATTGCCCTTATTATTATTGTAGTACTTTTATTCTTATGGGCTATTAGTGTTTATAACACCTTAATTCACTTAATCGAGGCGATTAATAACGATAAAAAGCAAATAGATATCCAGTTGGACCGCCGATTTAAAGTTTTTGAATCGCTCATTGAAGCGGTAAAGAAATATATGGATTACGAAAAAACTACATTAAAGGATGTAGTTGCTTTACGTAATCAGGCGCAAGCTGCTAAAGCTGTGGGAGATGAAGAGGGCCGTATTGCTGCGGAAAATCAAATTTCTCAAATTGCATCTGGGCTCAATGTGGTATTTGAAAATTACCCTGATCTGAAAGCAAGTCAAAATGTCATGCAATTGCAGGAAGAAATTGTTAATACTGAAAATAAATTAGCATATTCCAAGCAGGCTTATAATGATGGCATAGAGCGTTATAATGCTAAAAAGAAATCCTTCTTTGAATCCATGGTGGTATCTTTTTTTCCTTCCGCTCTAGATAAAGATTTTGTTTATTGGGGACTTCCTGAAGAGCAGATTCAAGCTAAAGAAGACTATACCGTAAAATTTTGAGTCTAGAATATGGAACTTGAAGACTATCATGGTGGCGTAGGGAATTGGCGCGAACAAATACGGTTGAATCAACGTAAAACCTATGGAGTTATTACTTTTTTTGTTGCAATTTTTTTTGGTGTGGGCTTCATTGCTGATTTATTTATTTTGCAATCTACATATCCCCAAGTGACTTTGCAGCAATGCTTTAACGCGTTGATCCATCTGCGCGTGATTCCCTATGCCACTCTTATAATGGTTGGTATTGCCGTGGTGTCATTATTAATAACTTATGCATTTTATGATCGAATTATGTTATTAGGTACGGAATATCATGAAATTACCCCACAAACTGCCCGGGATTTACGAGAACAACAACTGTATAATGTAGTTGAAGAAATGAAAGTTGCTGCAGGTTTGCAGTACATGCCTAAAGTTTTTATTATCGAAGCGGATTATATGAATGCTTTCGCGAGCGGGTATAGTGAACGATCAGCAATGGTTGCCATTACTCGCGGTTTAATGGAAAAACTGGACAGGGCAGAATTACAAGCAGTAATGGCCCATGAACTAAGTCACATTCGTCACTATGATATTAAATTAACGCTAACCGTTGCAATTTTGAGTAATATTCTTTTGATCGTAATAGATATCCTATTTTATTCCGCAGTCTTTAAGCGTGATGGTAAACGGGAGGACAACCGTTTATTAATGGTGATTATAATTCTTCGTTATGTGTTACCGTTACTTACTATTTTATTAACTCTATTCTTAAGTCGAACCCGTGAATATATGGCTGATGCGGGCTGTGTGGAGTTAATGCGGGATAACGAACCTTTAGCCCGGGCATTGCTGAAAATTAATGATGATCATCAACAACACGCTGAACAATATTCAGCGGAATATGGGAATACACCCCATGAGCAGGTGAGGCAGGCTTCCTATCTTTTTGATCCATCCGATATTGATCCTGTGAAATCGTTAAGTAATGCTTTTGCAACCCACCCTTCAGTGGAACAACGTTTACAGGCTTTGGGTTTTAAGCGTAAATAAAAGGGACGAGCATCAACTAAAAATCGGATAACGCTTCGCTCATCTAGGCTGTTAGGTGGACATCCATAATTATTCGCGAAACCCGACCCCTCTTTTTAATAAAAACATGTTCAGAAAGGTGAGTAACACCAACATGAGGCAAATAATTCCCATTGCTAAAGAGATATCCACCTCGCTTTGGCCAATCATTGCTTGTCGCAATGCATTAACCATATACAAAATAGGATTTAGTAGAGATACCTTCTGCCAAAATTCTGGCAGCATATTGATACTATAAAATACACCACCTAAATAGGTGAGCGGTGTGAGTATAAATGTTGGAACAATCATAATATCATCAAAATTTCGCGCCACCATCGCATTGGTGAAACCGGCTAATGAAAATACAGCAGCTACCAGCAATACTACAAGTAAGGTCATTGGTAAGTGACTTAATTCAATGGTTAAGAAAAAACTTGCAATGATGTAAACCAATATTGCGACAATTAATCCTCTAAATACTCCACCCAAGACATAGCCGAGGAGCAAGAGGCTGTTACGCATCGGACTCACAAGCATTTCTTCGATACTTTTTTGAAAGCGAACGCTGTAAAGAGAGGAAGATACATTCCCGTAAGAGTTAACAATAACGGACATCATGATCAATCCAGGAGCAATAAACATCGGATAACTGACTCCTTGGATGGAGCCGATACGGGGGCCGATTAAGCTACCAAAAATAAGAAAGTATAGCGTAGTTGTAATCACAGGGGGTAAAAATACTTGGCTTGCTATACGAAACATACGAACCAACTCGCGCCTCACCAAAGTATATAATGCAACAACTTGTTGTTTAATGGCCATTTTTTATAAGATCCAAAAAGAGTTCTTCCAAGCGATTGGTTTTATTTCGCATACTATGAATTTTTATTCCATTTTTGGTAAACAGAGCAAATGCATCGTTTAAATTCAAATTATTGTCCACCCGAAGTTCTATCGTAGTACTATCAACCAATGTGGGCTTAAAGGGAAATAAATCGGGTAGAGTATCGATACGACTTTCTGTATTGAAAATAAAAGTTTGATGGCGCAAGGTTTGAAGTAAAGCTTTCATCGAGGTATTTTTTATAATTTCCCCTTCATTTATGATGGCAATATTTTTACATAATTGCTCTGCTTCTTCTAGATAGTGGGTGGTGAGAATAATCGTTGTGCCTTCTGCATTAGTTCGGGTGAGAAACTCCCACATACTATGTCTAATTTCTATGTCTACTCCTGCGGTAGGCTCATCGAGAATGAGTACTTTGGGCTGATGTACTAAAGCCCTGGCAATCATGAGTCGACGTTTCATTCCTCCAGATAAATGTCGTGTTATGGAGTTTCTTTTTTCCCAAAGACCTAATTGTTGCAAAAGAGTTTCAACTCGAGGTTGCGCATTCTTCCGTGAAATCCCGTAGTATCCTGCTTGATTTAGAAGAATTTGTTCGCAATTTTCAAAAATATTTAGATTGATTTCTTGGGGGACAAGACCCAAACAGGATTTGGCTTTCGCAGGCTCTTTTTCCAAATCATAACCATGGATACTGATACTACCTGAGGTTTTATTGAGTAAAGATGTAATTAGACCAATGGTTGTCGACTTTCCAGCACCGTTGGCACCTAGTAAAGCAAAAAAATCACCCTTATTTATGGTTAAATCAATGCCTTTTAATGCTTGTACCCCATTAGCATAGGTTTTGAATAATTGTTTAATGTCTAAGGCATGCATAGAAGATCAAATGAGAATGAAAATATCATTATACACAATAATCTTGTTTCACGAACAAGGTTAGATTCTAATTATCTATCTAATCGCTTTCTTCATAACTTTTTTTGGAAATTGGAGAATGCACCTTTGTTAATATAAAGTGGGCAGGTGTTTTCATCCAGCCAGTAATGCTGTATCGAGGTTGATGAGTAACACATACTTCATGGGGCAATTCACTGTTGAAACATATGAAGCGATTCTCTAATGGCAACACATTCTGAATTAATTGATCCTCTGTATTGTACAATTTTAACTCACCTCCAAAATCAGGGGTCCAGTGCGGATTTAAATAATATACGCATGATATTTTGCGGGTTTTTTGGGCAGCGAATTGATCCACATGTTTTTTATAATAAGTACCGGGTTGATATGCAGCGAAGTGCGTTTCAAATTCATGTATCCCTAAAAACAAGGACTGGTTTAATATTTGAGCCAATTGTTTCATTCGTTTTAAAAAGAATTGGATTGCTGGATCGGTTTCATTCTCTTCCAGCCACAAAATTTCATCAGTACGAACGGACTCATTTTTATGTGATCCAAGTTTCAGACCAATTTTGGCACCACGAAATAATCCCTGTTCGTATAATTTTTGGGCGGTTGTGCGTAATGATTGGCATTGCGTTTGCTCAAGAAAGTCATCAATAATACAAAATCCTTGCTTACAAAGGTCATTGATCAGATGTTCGGTATCAATCAAAGTATACGCCCCTCAAGGTGATATTCATATTCGCGCCATTGTGGCATAAATTTACTCATTAACCCATAAAATCGTTGATTATGACTAGGTTCTAACAGATGAACTAACTCATGAACAAGAACATATTCAAGACAAATCGGTGGTTTTTTAATAAGATTAAGATTTAACCAAATACGTGCTGCTCTGGTATTGCAGGAACCCCAACGTGTTTTCATTTTTCGGATCCCCCACTCAGCTACTTTAACTCCAACAATAGCTTCCCAACGATGAATGAGCTCAGGCAATAATTTTTGCATTTGCTGCTTATACCACCCCTCAACCAGGTTTTGTATTTGAGCTGGAGTGCTGTTGGGTTGGGTAAAACAGTAGATCAACTCATTTTGGATTTTAATTTGTGAAGGACCATAATGTTCTTCGATGATTAATAAATATTTGTTTCCTCTAAATACTATTGTTGATCCTGTTTCAAAAGTACATGCTTCCACAACAGCACGGTTACGAATTCGCTCTCTTTGTTTATGAATCCATGCACTTTTAGATTCAAGACTTTGTCTTATAAGTTGTTCACTGAATCGAAGAGGAACACTTACTTTAACTAAGCCGTCAGGAGGGTAAATGCGTAGATTCATATTTTTAATTTTTTTTCTTGATATTTCTATTGGAATACCATCGAGTTCAATGATCATCTAAATAATATACGTATAGCCTGGAGTGCCGCGCAGTGGAAACCCGGGAAAGTTAGCTTCAGGAAAACCTGGATTTTGCTGCGCGCGCCCAGGCTATCATTCCTAAATGAAGGAGTTAATCTGAGCTATTTTACTATCTCTGTGCTCCGATACAAGGGCTGTCTATGTATTCGCCATTAATATCCAAAACCATATTAACATTCGCACGTTGGTAGCGGGCTAGAATATCGTATTCCTGTTTGGTGAGGTAACCATAGGAGTTACCACAGTAGACGAGGGAGGTCGCTCCTGGCCTGGCTTTAACTTTCACCGGCAAGTCACATTCCCAACGAAACTGGGTTAAATCGCAATTTGCGTAAACTAAATTAAAGGGTAAAAAAAATACAGCAATAGCTACATACCATTTCCTTTTCATAGTGTGCACCATTTGCATGTTTATATTTTTTAAGTATAGGATAAGATTCTAAAAAAGCAGTCAAGGATCGTCATGCTCTCATCCAGTTCGGAATATATTAAAGCCCTGCGCGAAGGAAAATATTTACTATTTTTAGATTGGACCGATTTTATTTCTCAAAAATATAAACTTTTAGATGCGGATGACACAGTCAATTTTTTGATCTTTGAATGGTTGCATAATGGTTATCTAGAAGGAGACGCTCAAAAGTTAGCTCTCTTACAAGCAGTATATGAATTGGAAGCTAAGCCATTGCGAGGAAAATTAGACTATTCACTTAAATCAATTACTTCTGCTTTATTTATATGTATGGTTTTTCAGAACCTTAAATGGGAGAAAATTGAACTCCCCAAAAAAGAAACTCCACGAGACGAAATAAAAGAGTTTATTGAAAAAAATCTTAACCAGTTGAATTCATTTATGTATGAAGAATTATTAGAAGGGATGCAGACTCGCTTTTATAAGTGGGTAGAAGATATTGACGAAAAAGAGTCAGCCGATGCATTTCAAAAAATTCACGCGATTACGCAACCAAGATATCTCCTTGAAGATTATATTTTGCATTTACAACGTATAAAAATAAAAGATGATGAACTTTATGCTACGCGATTGAGTTTGGCAAAACGTTTTCTCGGCTATTTATATGAACAAACAGAACTAACACCTGAAGTATCTAAAGTTATTACTACCTACGTTAACTCACTTCGTGAATTGCATCCTGGAAAAGGAGAAATAGAGCAGTTAGACAGAATCTCTCCTCCTTCCACCCTGGAACATACTTGGAGAAAAATAACCACGATAGGGATTAGCTTTTTTAATATCGTCTCAGGTGATAAGTCGCTTAGTGAAGTAATTTCCGGGGAAGCTATAATCTTTAACTCGATTGATTCGCCTGATTCCAATTTAAAAATGTAGCATCTCATCGGATAAAAAATTCTTATGAAACTTGAGTTGACTTTACGTAAATCTTTGATCACAAAAAATACAAAACCTGCTAAATGAAGTTCGGTTTGTGCTTCAATAAAGTATGATCTTTTGTTGCCCATATAATATTTTTGTTGGATTTATTGTTCTTATAATGTACAATCGCACCCCATCAGGGGGCATTAATCATCCTCTAAAAATATTAACTAATTTACAGGTGTCGATATGTATAGATTCACTCGAGAAGATAAAGTAGATATGGAGAATAAAGCTCAATTATTGGGATATTTAAACAATGTTGGAGCCGATGTTAAGCAAGTTATTATCACCATTGGATCCGGACCTACTCCAAGTGATTCCTATGCCCAAAATATCGTCTTTGATTCAGAGAGCAAACACTTAATTATAAATATTGATATATGTTATCCAGGTGATTTTCCTTGCGGACTTCTTAAAGTGGCTGTTGATCCAACAAAATTCAATTTTAAGAACGAAATGGACAAAGTATTAGAAAATAAAAATGCCGTCATTTTGTACAATGGCGATCTTTATTATGCAGCACCTAAGGATTTTCATATTTGTAAACTTAATCCACAGAATTCTAATCAAGATGACTTTAATTTGTTGAAATCAAAGTGTACTGATACATATCATATGGCAGATGAAGAGGAATTAGAATTAATAGTCCGTGTAACAGGTCGTCGTCAACATGTGAAGGCAGCTAGTGTTAATACTGACGATAAAAAATATTTAAGGATGAGTTTTGATAGTTCAGTGGCTGCGATAATTAAAGAACCAATTACTGATTTGCTCCAAAACGATGTTACCGTCGTCATATCCGATTTTCGATCACCATTTCTTGCAGAAGATGTTCGTGCTGTGGTACAGCCTCTCTTGGATTATTATAGAGGTCCTAATAGCAGAGAGGGCAATCTTATACTAACGCAGGGATATTTTGATTTTTATCCTTTGTTTTGGCCAACAAAAGAATATCTCTCCACAACAAATCCGAAGGATACTAAGGACTATTCAGATGCGATGCATTCACTTCGTTATAAAGCAGTGGGAAGTGAAGCATTGGGTAATTATTTTGGTAAGGTTGAGGATGCGGTATGTTCTATGACTGTATTATTACCTGGTCATGATTCAGGCATTCTCTTTTCTTATCCAGCTGTTGGAGAACTTCGCAAAGCGAAGGTAGCAGAAACACCAAAAGCCCAGGATGAATTAGCTCAACGGGTGGGGATGACTTTTTAAAAATGAGTAAAAAATAAAAGAACTTAAGCTCTTTTATGCATCTGCAGATGTTGATGTGGTGAAGCAAAATGAACCAAACTAGTTTAGCCCTCCATTTTCAATAGATGTACTGACCTAATACTGTTTGGCTCTGAAAAATGCTAGCATAGGCGCCTATGCTACAGATTTTTTAGGGTCATTTTAATTCTATCTGTATTCAAATATGACTTCCCCCAAGATTTTCAACTTTTGACTTAGAGACAGGCGTTTACAACCTGGCTTGCTGGAAATTCTGTTATATAAAGAATTCGCTTGTGAAAACCTCCACACTCTAAATTAGGTTTATCGAGATTTTAAGAGATGAGCATTAAAGAGCTTCACAGTGACTTATGGGCAATAAGTGAGGTATTGGTCAGCAAATAGCATGGATAAGAAAATATTGCTGCAGGTACTTTACTGCAGGTTATCCTGCTTTCAGTGTTTCGCGATTATTATCTCTATTTTTATTGGAAATGTATTAAAAGCACGCTTGAACTATTACCACTAGAAAAGCGAGCAAGTGGTTTTACTTTATTTTTAACCTAAGTCATTATTTACTTGGTGGCAAAGCACTACTTATTATCTTGCTTTTGAGTTAAGTTTTCACAAATTTTGCACTGGTTTTTTTGGGGAGCTTAGGTCATTATCTGTTAATTTTGACTTAATATTAATCATGTATCATATGGCAATTGTTAATCAACTCCATAAAGAGAACCATCATGCAAGAGAAATATGAAGATCCGTTACCCGAAATACCCGCAGAGATTGTAGAGCATATAATGACATTTTTAGGCCCAAGGGATTTAGCAAATTTAGAGTTAGTCTGTAAAGATTGGCAGAACCTTGCTTCGAGTGATGTTGTTTGGAGGACAGCCGTAGGCCAAACAAAAGAAGAATTTTCAAATCCCGACTTATACACAATTTTAACACTCCCCAATATTTCTGGATTTAGTTATAGGCTGGTAATGAAGGGTTTTGCGCTGGTTGAAGAAGAGCTGCAACGGTTTTTTCAAAATACAGATTACGTTAAACTAATATCATTTCCTGAAGGTGTTGGAAATGAAACAATTTCTTCAAATACCCATCCTGGCGGTTGGGAGTATAAATACAAGAATAGGGTTTTTAAAAGTGAGGAAGACCTCAATAGTGTTTTTGCACAGGCACGTAAGGAAAGTCACGAATATACGTGTTATTCCCGGACTGAGTTTTTTGCCCGTTATAAAGAAATAAATAATGAAATACATTTATATGCATTAAAGCACATTACTGGGCATGAGAAATGGACAGTATTTCAGAAACCGTTTATTTTTAATCGAAGCCTTGTAAATAATTTTCCTTCCGTGAAGCCTGCATCGACTAATACCGAAAATAAAACAGCTAAACCTGCGCAAAAAACAGCGGATAGTCAATTACACAGCACTCCTGTTTCGAATGCAACAAGCAATCATGTGAATCAACAAGAAATGGAAGAAAAATCCCAACCGACCGCCACGGAATATCAGCCACACTTCTTTCAACCAACGCCAACACCTGCTCCTACACGTACGAAAGTAGTCAACCGTGCACCAGTTTGTTTGCCAAACAATAGCGGCTCATGCACAATCTCTTAATGTGAATTTCTTTCTGCCTACTTCTTTGAGATCCATCTCGGATGTAGGCTTCGTTAATCCCGCAACCAAGTCTTGAGAAGGGTTATGTGATGCTCAATCTATTGAGTTATATTATTCCCTGTGTCTTTCCAGTTTTGGCCAACAAATTTTGCGTTTTCGATTTATTCGATCGTGATGGATTTTTTTTCTCTTCCTGCTCTACGGTTAATGTATGATAAATGCTACTAAGTAAGTGATTTGATACAACTGCGGCACAATAGGCTCAGATTATTTTTTCCAAATTTATATTCTTGTTTATAATGATTAAATCCTGGAGAATATTCCTAATATTACTGTCATTGCAGGGATTACCATGTCAGGACCTCATCAACGATATCTTGAAGCAGCGATAGAAGAAGCGCGTCAGAGTCTCGCTCAGGGAGGAATACCCATTGGTGCCGTGCTTGTTCACCAAGACGAGATCATTGGGCGCGGACATAATCAACGGGTTCAAAAGGGAAGCAGCATATTACATGCTGAAATGGATGCATTAGAGAATGCGGGGAGACAGCAAGCTAAAGTTTATGAGCAATCCATTTTATACACCACTCTTTCGCCTTGCCCCATGTGTAGCGGAGCTATACTTCTTTATAAAGTTCCTCATGTTGTGATTGGAGAGAATCAAACCTTTATGGGGGAAGAATCATTATTAACATCACATGGTATAAAACTTGAGGTTTTACAAAATAAAGAATGTATTACCATGATGCGAGACTTCATTGCTCAAAATAGAACGCTATGGAATGAAGACATAGGTGAGTAATTTGCCTCCTGTGGCCTTTATTTTTAAAAATCGACACACAGATCGGTCGTTTTAAGTCGAGCCGCAACAACATTTTTCAATTCAATAGTATATCAGCAATAACGATCATTAAAATTGGTTGTTTTTTGTTTATTAGGTGTTGTTTGTGAACATTATGGTCTGTTGTGGTATAATTCGTTTTTTTCCAAGCATCAGTCCAATCAGTAAAATCAGCAATAGTGTAACCCCATCGTTTTTAGAGTCTGATGAATAATTTAGGAACTATACAATGACAAAAATGAGTTTGAGCTTTTTAATTGTTTTTGCAATGAGCCTATCTTCCTTTTCTTTTGGTCAAAATACAGGCAATTATATTGTTTCCGGTTGGCCAAACTACCTAGCTATGGGAACTATAACGAATGGTGCTCCGCAAGAGCCGACAAATATTCGTGTTGATGCTGTATTTACATACAATGGTTCAGGTGGCGACGGTGATCCTGGAAAAGTAGAAACTCCCTATAAAATTTGGAACATGATTAACATGGCTAATAATATAAAAGCCAAGACTGGTCATGCGGTTAATCCTGTTTTAGTTGAATACGGTTGGCAACTAAGTGGTGGTTGGAATCCGGATAGCATTACTAACTTAGATGATTTAACAAAGCATTTTTTTAATCTCATGTTTTTGTCTAAAACATTAGAATCTAATGCTTATAGCAATACTGGAACGTATGGCACTATTTTATTAAACCCAGATATGCTGGGTTACTTAGGAAATACAAATCGTGTCGAAGCAGTTAAATCTTTATACATCCCCGTAGCCCAGGCTGTTTCCAACGCTTATTGTATGATGAGTAAAAAAGTTAACTTCACTCCTACTCAAACACCTCTTTGCACTTATGGATGGGATAATAAACCGATCCTAATTAATGGCAACCCAAATGATTTACTTCTTTGGCTTAAAACTAAAACGGATAACTATACTGCCGGACAAGCGTTTGCCACATGCGTTAACGAATATGTGATGCCTCTTTGTACCTCAGCAACCCAAAGCCCTGACCTACCTGATTTCTCTGATAATTTTAATGGTTGGTTACAGGCTCAAAACTGGATGGCGAAGCATTTTGGACCTCATGTCGCGCTGGGAGTACATGAAAATATTTCAGCAGTTCCAGAAGGGGGGTGGTGGATTCATCGGGGGCCAACTGCTGTTAAACCTTATGTGGATAGGGTTCTGGCTGACTTGAAAAGCTTTGAGTTATTCACCAGTCCCTACAAACCTGATTTTATTTATTTTGATCGATATGGTGCCGATGATTACAGCAGTAAATACCCAAATTTACTCATGAATCAGGCAACGTTTTATAATGATGCTGCCTGGCAAAATTTCCTAACGATGACGAAACAGATTAGCGAAGGTTTAGGAAAGCAAGCAGGAAAAAGCTACATACCGGCAATGTTATGGCAAATACCTGCTGCCCATATCCCAACTCAGGATGAGCCTCTTCTTGAGGCTCATGAAGAAGGCTCAGCTCCTGTATATTTTTTTGGCGATTCAAGGTTGCAACCCGATTTAAGCAATAGTGCTTCTTGGATTAATCAAGATATTGCTAATTTACCTAAAGGGTATAGTTTATGTGCTGGAAAAAATGCTACTCGTTGTTTGGTATTAAACCATTTTAATTGGGCTCATAATAATAATGTGCAATTGAAAAAGGCAGTTGAAGCACATGTTTTTGCAATTTTGTGGGGAGCTGGTGCTTTTGCAACGGGGGTTTGGGAGGTACCGGGAACGACATTTCCCGATAATGGTTGGATGACAAAAAAACTGTCGATTTATTATAAAAACCCGCAATCCTTTCCAGTGAATTAATTTCCTGAGGCAAATTTAGTTAAGATTCAGTAATTTTTTGTACTTTTTGCTTGCTCTCAAATGCTAACGAATGAATATTTGCTACAATTATATACATTATGGAAAATATATGAGCTAAGTTAGGGTGCAAAGTTTATGCTGTAGCTCTGAGATTGTATTTTCAGTGACGTAAACCGTGTTCATTTAGATATGAATTATTCTGCTGTTTATAGAAAATATCAAATCTCATACCTATTTCATATTCCTTATAGATAACGAATTTTCGTTTCCAGAGGTAAAAATGAAATTCAAATCGTTAATATTCTCCATACATGGATGGTTTGATACGAGTCTTAAAGAGAATCATTTACAGCAAGGTACGATACATTGGGCGCGTGTTTTCATCTTTATACTTCTTCATTTGTGCTGCTTAGCAGTGTTTTGGGTTGGGTGGAGCATTACAGCCGTAATAACTGCTATGTTCCTTTATTTTTTTAGAATGTTTGCAATAACTGGGTTTTACCATCGTTATTTTTCACATAAGACCTTTAAAACAAATCGGTTTTGGCAATTTATATTTGCTGTAATAGGTGCGGCAGCGGTACAACGAGGACCGCTTTGGTGGGCAAGTCATCATCGTCATCATCATCGCTATACAGAGAAATCACAAGATCCACATTCTCCAGTACAACATGGTCTGTTGTGGAGTCATGTGGGATGGATTTTTTATTCAGACAACTTTAAAACAGACTACAAAGCGATACAGGATTTTGCAAAATATCCTGAATTACGCTGGTTGAATCGTTATGATAATGTGGTCCCTATCTGTTTATTATTCATACTTTATTTTATAGGTAGCTTTTTAGCCCATTATTATCCTCAGCTTCAAACTAATGGCCCACAGTTAGTTATTTGGGGGATTATTTCAACAATTATCCTCTTCCATGCTACTTTTTCTATCAATTCACTTTGCCATGTATGGGGTACGAAAACGTTTGAGACAGGAGATGAAAGTCGGAATAATTTTCTGCTGGCTTTAATTACTTTGGGCGAAGGTTGGCATAACAATCATCACTATTACCCACGATCATCACGCCAAGGATTTCGCTGGTGGCAAATAGATATCACTTATTATTTATTATGTTTTTTAGAGAAGGTAAAAATAATTCATCATCTTAACAAAGTTCCACCGGAGTTAAAGACAGGTACTGAAGTAATGAAAGCTTTAGGCGAAAAAAATGTAAATATAAAGGCATAAGTATAACTCAGATTTGTTTCATGTAGGGGTTGAGAGGTTGTAATGAAGATTTCAAATCCAAGGATAATATCCAAAGATGTTTTATTAGTATCGTCATTCCTAATTGTTTATTTGCTTTTTTGTCTTATTTTCAATAATCAGTTACTTATTTATGGGATTTGGGACCTGGGTTGGGAAGGAAAATTGATATTTTGCTTTATTGTTTATCATATAACCATTGTTGTCTTTAGTATTTATTTACATCGATGCGAAACACATCGGTCGGTTGAACTCGTACTGCCAATAAGGTATTTTTGCCGATTTTGGCTCTGGCTTGCTACCGGGCTAAATCGAGCTGAATGGGTCTCCATTCATCGCTTACATCATCAAAAAGCAGATTTACCACTTGATCCACATAGTCCAATATATAAGGGGACATTTAATCTATTCTTGGGTGGATTTGAAATTTGTGCCCAATGCAATCCTTCATCACTGATAGAAAAATATGGAACCATCTCCGATAACGATGCTCTGGAGCAATTTCTTTTTACTAAATTTCAATCTCTAGGATTGGTACTTTTTTTATCATTATATATCGTGCTCTTTGGTTTGTGGGGAATGGTAATGTGGGATATAAATATTTTTGCAATTACTACGGTATTATTTGGGGCATTTGCCGCCCTTACTCATAAATGTGGGTATCGAAACTTTGATACTAAGGATAATTCGCGAAATTTAATGCATATAGGGATTTTGTTAAATGGAGAGGAATTACACAATAATCACCATCACAATCCTTCCTCTGCCAAGCTTTCTTATCTAAATACGGAATTTGATCTGGGGTGGTTTTATATTTCAATTTTAATGAAATTAAATTTGGCGAAATTGCGTACTTCTCCAACTGTAAGAAGAAAAAGAGGTGAATACGAGTTCCAATTAAAAAAACGCTAGATATTTATCCTTTACTCCACCATCCTCCACCTAATGATTGAAAAAGCGCTGCTGTGTCATTATAACGAGCCGTTTCAGCCTGAATTACTTTAAGATGAATTTTTAGATAAGCCTCTTTTGCTCTTAATACCGACAAATAGTTCACTTTACCGAGTTGGTATTGCATTCTCACTATTTTAAAATGTTCATGGGTATTAATTTCTGAAGTTGCCCGTTCACGCAACAGTTCGGCGTCGAACTCCAGAGCATGTAATACATCTGCAACCTGTTGAAATGCATCTAGTACTACTTTTTTGTACCTTGCAAGTTCATAATCATATACTGCAATTGCGATTTTTCGTTTTGCACGTAGCGACCCACCTTTAAGAAGGGTTTGCGCTATTTGGCCGCCGTAGTTCCATACATTATTTGCAGGATTGAATAAAGTACTAAGTGCAGTTGAGTACCACGCATAAGTAGCTCCTAGATTTAATTTGGGGAAGAGATTCGCAGTAGCCACACCAATTTCAGCACTTGCTTTATGCAATAACGACTCAGAGGATTTTATATCCGGTCTTTGTTTGACTAAAAGTGAGGGAAGAGTCACTGGCAGCTCTATGGGTAACTGGATATTTTGCAGCGTAAGGTCAAAAAGTTCTGTTTCACTCGGTAATGAGCCTGTTAACACTGCAAGAGCATTATGTTTTTTTGCCAAATCATTTTTGAGGACAGGAAGTTGCGCTTGGGTTTCTTTAAGTCGATTTTTGCTATTGAGTAAGTCTACTCGGGAAGTATGTCCAAGAAGGTAGTTATCATTTTCAAGTTTCACCAGTTTTTTTTGACATTCAATAAGTTCTTTTGTGGTTTTAACTTGTTCTTGCAAGGATGCAATTGTGATGCCTGTGGTAACTATATTTGCGGTTAATGTTAAATAAGTAGCCTCCAATTCGAAGCGTTCATAATCTATTGCTGCTTTTAAAGCTTCTAGCTGACGCTGATTACCGCCAAATAAGTCTAGATTATACCTCACACTAACTGAGGCATTGTACAGATCAAAAGTATTTACTGAGGAAAATGGGAGCGTTGTTCCTGGGGTCGGAGTAAGATTGATGCCCGTGGCGAGTAGACTATTTCTTTCACGACTTCCTAAAAATTGGGTATCCACAGTAGGAAATAAGTTAGGTCCTGCTTCAGCAAGCAAATTGGCTTGAGCTTTGCGCAAATTGGCTTTGCTCATTGCTATGGATGGATTATTTTTTAATCCTTGTTCAATAAAAGAATTTAGTTCTTTTGAATGAAATAGTTCCCACCATGATTTGGATATATTTTTTCTAAAGATAAATTGTTGCGGTCGACCGGCCCTGCTAGGGGCGCCGACAGTTTTTGTTTTCACAGACCCATTGTTATAGTGTGGCGTTTGGGGGGCATCTGGTGAATGAAAATTGGGTCCCACCTTACAACTCGTAAGTATTATTGTGCATAAAAATAAATAAATTTTTTGCATTTCATCTTCTTATATAACGAATTAACTTCATCATGGCGAATACTTCGCTTTTAACGATTATAAATCAAGTTGATGCTAACTGGCTGGCCCGGATGTAAATCATTCAATGCTTCTTTAACGGGTTTTGCCTCGACTCGATAAACGAATTTGGTTCTTGAACTTTCACTAAATATGTAAGGGGGGGTATATTCAGTTTTTGAAGAAATATAGCTTACAGTCGCAAGGTATGTATCACTACATCCATCACAACTAATGCTGACTTCATTTTTTAATTTTAATTGTGATAATAAAGGCTCGGGAATATAAAAAATAACCTTTAGATTTTCAGGTGTAACAATAGATAATACTGGACGACCTGATAATACTAACTCACCGACAGTAAAATAGGTATCGTAAACGTACCCTGAAATAGAGGAGAATTTCTTTTTGTTTGATTCACTCCATTTCGCTTGGGTTAGTTCTGCCCTCGACGACTCGACCAATGCCTGTTGGGAAATTAATAATGCTTGAGCATTAAGGTAATTGTTTTTTACTTCTTCGAGTTGTTCAAGACTGACCCCGCCTGATTTTAGTAATTTTTTATATCGAATCAATAACTTATTTTGAAAGTCAAGATCTGCTTGTTTTACTTTGATTTGTGCCAAGGCTTGGGTAAGATTTGCTTGCGCTTTCTCGAGTTGGGATTGCTGTGGCTGTCCATCCAGTGTGAACAACAGCTCTCCTTTTTTTATTGCAGTACCTTTTCGAGCATCCAGGCTGATAAGATTTCCTGAAAAATTGCTTGATATATAGGTATAATCAGCATCAACATATCCTTGCAACGAATTGTTCTTCTCCTTACAACCCAAAAGCTGGGCGCAAATCATAAGAAAAAACAACCATCTTGGAATGAATTCTTGCATATTATTTTGATCTTAAACGAATTTATCGATTCAATGGGCAGGAATAAAAAAACTTACCACCAAATAGTAACTTCTGACAATATGTATCCGAAGAAATAAACATATAGCCTTACCAGTAATTCACCAGTCACGCAGTTGGGGTTACTTAAGTTGTTCCTTGCATTCTGTTGATGAGCATTTCTATTGTTCTAAACAAGCTTTTAAATCTTCACGATCATAGCTTGTTACTCAGGATAATATTAAGATACGATACACTATAATTGATTAAGATTTATATCAAGAAAATAAGGTGTGTTGACAATCGTCGTACATTTTTTCTGCGATTTGTTTCGCGGCCTTCGATTTGATTAATAACTCAACATTTAAAGCTTAACCTCCCTTAAAATTCGGTGACCAAATCACAGAACACCCGGGGTAAAGATGATTGCCAAATATATAGATCTTATCTTTTATGGATGTTTTTGAAAATTTCAGAAATCTGTTTGAGAAAAATGAGTATTTTTAGTTCTCATTCAAGGACGATAAATGATTAAAAATGAATTTCTTCGTATCTGGTCGGTTGCTAAGAAAGAAATTATTCAAATTAGACGAGATATTTTGATTTTCTCATGGCTAATTATCATTCCAGTTGTTCAAATATTATTGTTTGGTGCCATCATTAACACCAATCCCCGCCATCTTCCAACCGTGGTCATTACTTCTGAGAATACCTCGTTCACCCGCGCTTTATTGCAGGGCCTAAAAAATACAAATTATTTTTCAATTCAAACAATAACCGAAGATGAAAAAAAAGCAGAGCGACTGTTACTTAGTGGCTCCGTTCTTTTCGTTATCAACATACCGCCTCATTTTACCCGTGATTTGATTCGGGGAAGACATCCGCATGTATTAATCGAAGCTGACGCATCCGACCCTGTAGCCGTTGCAAATGCGTTCCGAGCGGCCTCTGAATTACCGTCGAAAGTATTTGAACATGAACTACAAGGCTCTCTGAGTTATTTAGCTTCTAAGGATGCCCCATTTATTTTCGATATCCAATCTAAATATAACCCAGAAAATATATCCCAGTACAATACCATACCCGGATTAATTGCATTATTAATCTTTTCAACGTTGACCGTTTTAACTGCTGTATCTATAAACTCAGAATTTGAGCGAGGAACCTTCGAAACATTATTAATAACCCCCTTAACACCAGCACATATTATTTTTGGGAAAGTTTTACCCTATTTTATTTTAGGGTATTTTCTTTTTTTTATATTGTTAATAATCGCGTATTTCATTTTCTCTATTCCTTTCCATGGTAGCTTTTTTTTATTTCTATTACTTTTAGCGCCTTATTCTATTTCCAGTTTGGGCACAGGTCTCGCTATTTCAGCGGTTACGCGGACACAATTTGCAGCTATAGGCTTAACAAACGCGTATGGTCTCGTCGCAATTATGGTTTCTGGCTTTTTATTTCCATTTACGGGAGTACCTCCCTGGGCGCAAACAATAAGCCAAATTATTCCATTGACCCATTTTTTAAGGATCACCCGAAATAGCATGTTGAAAGGGGCAGGGTTTGATATTTTATGGCCTGATACATGGCCTATAATTGTGTTTTCAGTAATTATTATTTTTTTTGGAATCGTACTTTTTAGAAGAACGTTAGATTAATAAGTTTGGTGCCAATCTTGAGAGAACAGATAAATTTATGAAAAAAAACTTTGAGCAGTATGAGGATCTCATTCTACAACATCCTCTTTTCTGTCTTCTCAATCGAGAAGATGCGCATCAGCTCATTGGATATGCAAAATCTGAATTTGCTGCAGCAGAGCAAATACTTGTGATTGAAGGTGAACCTATTGATTGTATTTTTCTGATTGTTTCAGGAAGCGCTGAGGTTGTCAGAGCGGTCCATTCATTGGGAACCATGCAAACTATGCGTATTGCTGAGTTAAGTAAAGGGGATATCATCGGTTTATCCTCAGAAGGATTTGTTTCACATACCGGACTTCTCACGGCAACGGTAAAATCACTAACCTCTATGCATTTACTTAAAATTAGTCTTCCTGATTTTCTGAGTTTTTTGAAACAACCCCATATAAAATATCCTAATTTGAAAAAGTTAAGTGAAGAATTTCTTTTAATTCAGTTTATAAGAGCTCACCATCTCTTTAGCAATTTCTCACATGAGAAGGTACAGACGATGGTGAAAACTGCAAAAAATATTAAGGTTCCTGGAGGTTCCTACTTGTATCAAGTAGGGGATGTCGCGAATGCATGCTATTACCTACTTAAAGGAGAGGTAGTTCTCCTTAGTTTTAAAAACAGTAGCTCTACTGAAATTAGTCTAAACCAAATGTTTGGAGATTCTGAATTTATGACGGATATGAAAAGAAAAGAGTCGGCATTTGCAAAAATTGATAGCGAATTATTGGTTATAGAAGCTGAGCTTGTTAAAAGGTTCATAACCATTCCTCGCCCATCTTTTTTACAAAGAATTCTTTTAAAAATTTCGGGAAAGAAGTAGGAACCCCTTCTGAAGCGTCAAGGAAACGTAACAGTTTCATAATTGAGTATGGGTGGAGTTATTTAATAGGTATTTTTATGGATAAAAGCAATTATATTATCGATGTAAGCAATTTGACAAAAAAATTCAATAAATATCAGGCGGTAAAAAATCTAAATCTTAAAGTGGAGTATGGTGATATATATGGATTCTTGGGACCAAATGGAGCCGGAAAAACTACTTCCTTAAGAATGTTGTGTGGCCTTATTACTCCTGATTCTGGTTCTGGTGAGTGTGTAGGGTTTGATATTGTAACAGAATCCCGTCAGATTAAAGCTCTTGTTGGCTATATGTCGCAAAACTTTGGTCTCTATAAGGATCTAACTGTTTACGAAAATATGATGTTTTTCTCTGAAGTTTATGGTGTTGTTGATAGAAAAAATCAAATCGAAAAATACTTGCATAAATTTGATTTGGAACAATACAAAAATCAGATCGCAGGTACCTTATCTGGTGGCTGGAAACAACGATTATCACTAGCCGTTTCCTTATTACATGATCCTTTATTGTTATTATTGGATGAACCAACCGCCAATATTGATCCTAAGGCGAGACGAGAGTTTTGGGAGTTAATGCATCAATTATCACAGGAAGGAATTACTATTTTATTAAGTTCACACAATTTAGATGAAGTGGATAAATGTAATAAAATTGCATACATGTGTTATGGTCAAACCCTTATGTCAGGAACGATTGGAGAAATTTTAAATTCTGTAAATTTGACTACTTGGGAAATAAAAGGAAGAAATATTGCAATGTTATCCCATCAATTAGAAGCTATTGAGGGAGTCGATCAAGTTTTAAGATTCCATAATACCCTCCATGTGAGTAGTAAAAATAAGGAGGAGTTGTTTAAAGTAATAAAGCCTTATATTGAAAATGAATTTTTTAATGGAAGAATAATTGAGTCATCATTGGAAGATGTATTTGTTTGGCTTTCTACATTCGGTGAGCAGAGATCATAGATGATAAAAATAGAATTTTATCGTGTCCTATCAGTTGCTAAAAAAGAGTTTATACAAATCAAACGAAATATTTCTACTTTTTTGTTTTTATTTTTAGTTCCTATCATGCAAATACTGTTATTCGGTTTTATGATTAATACCAATCCCAAATATTTGCCAACTACAGTTGTATCCTCTGAGAGTACTACCTTTACGCGATCATTATTAGAAGGTTTTAAACATACAGGATATTTTTCCTTAAATCATTTTGCTCATAATGAAAAAGAAGCAGAGAATTTTTTACAAAGTGGAAAGGGGCTTTTTGTTATCAATATTCCTCCCAATTTTTCAAAGAGTCTAATAAGAGGAGAAAAACCTCATGTCCTCATTGAAGCGGACGCTTCTGACCCAGTAGCAATCTCCAATGCATTTCGAGCAGCAGTTGCTCTTCCAGCACAATTGTTTGAACGTGATTTGTCTGGTTCTTTAAACTATCTTTCTTCCCAGCAAACACCTTTTAAATTTGATATACACCCTAAATTTAATCCTGAAGGTTTTTCACAATATAATATTGTCCCTGGTTTAATTTCGGTACTAATGTTCACAACACTTACGCTTCTTACTGCCATGTCAATCACTGCTGAATATGAGGTAGGGACTTTCGAAACACTGTTAATTACACCACTAAGCGCAGCAAATATAATTTTAGGTAAAGTTATCCCCCATTTCATAGTGGGTTATCTTATCTTATTTATGCTCCTGATCATTTCAGTTTTTGTCTTCTCGGTACCTTTTCACGGAAGCTTCTTACTTTATCTTTTGATTATGGCACCTTACTCGATTGGAAGTTTAGCAATGGGATTAGCGATTTCTGCCTTCGCCAAGACTCAATTCCAAGCTGTAGCCTCAACTAATGCTTATATTTTGGTTGCAGTTATGATTTCTGGATTTTTGTTCCCATTTAGTGGGATGCCACTTTGGGCGCAAAACATCGGCCAAGTGATTCCGCTAACACATTTTTTAAGAATTACACGTAATATTATGTTGAAAGGCGCCGATTTGAGCATTCTCTGGCCTGATATTTGGCCCATTTTATTGTTTATGTTTCTGATTGTTATTTCAGCAATTTTGCTTTTTAGAAAAACTTTGGATTAAATCTATTTATGTGATTAAGATTTTTTTCTTAACATGAAGAAAATAAGAATAATCCCCGCTGTACGGGGATTATATGTTCAGGGAATTAAGTATTAATCCGCTTTCTTACCAGGTAACTTTTCTTTGATGCGCGCTGCGCGACCAGCTAAATTACGTAAATAGTAAAGTTTGGCGCGACGAACATCACCACGTCTTTTTACAGTAATACTATCAACAATCGGACTGTAAGTTTGGAATACACGCTCAACACCAACACCGTGTGAAATCTTACGAACAGTGAATGCAGAGTTTAAACCACGATTACGTTTTGCAATAACAATACCTTCAAATGCCTGTAAACGCTCACGGGTACCTTCAATTACTTTCACCTGAACCAAAACAGTATCACCAGGATTGAAATCTGGGATTTCCTTGCCTTGCATTTGCTCAGCATTCAGTTGGTCAATAATATTAGTCATGGACTACTCCTCAAATTGGTTCATCCTTTAGGAATCACCGTGTTCATACTTAAACTCAGCAAGCAATTGCTTGTCTGTTTCACTTAACTGTATTTTTTCAAGTAAATCTGGGCGTTTAAGCCAGGTTTTACCTAGAGATTGCTTTCGCCGCCACAGTTCTATATCTCTATGGTGACCACCTAATAAAACAGGCGGCACCTCTAATCCTTCAATGGTTGCTGGTCGTGTATAATGCGGGCAATCCAGTAAACCATTCATAAATGAATCTTGTTCTGCGGAACCAAGATGCCCTAGGCTCCCCGGTATTAAACGAATAATAGCATCGATAAACACCGTAGCGGCGAGCTCACCACCACTTAAAACAAAATCTCCAAGAGACCATTCTTCATCTACATAATTTTGAAGAATACGCTCATCAATTCCTTCATATCGCCCAGCAATAAAGAGCAGTGGTTGTTTGTCATTTGCCACTTGATTCAAGTCATTTTGTCGAATAACCTTGCCCTGAGGACTCAGGTAAATCGTTTTACAATGACTCGGCATTTGACTACGTGCCTGCATAATGGCCCCTTTCAAGGGCTCATACATCATTACCATTCCCGGGCCACCCCCATAAGGCTTGTCATCAACTTGCCTGTAGGGCCTGGAAGACCAATCTCTTGGGTTCCAGCAATCAATTTTAACTAAGCCTTGCTCAATGGCTCTTCCTGTAATACCGTAATTTAAGGCATTAAGTATTTCAGGTATTAAGCTAATTACACCGAAATGAAGCACCGCTTAAAAATCCATATCCCAATCAACAGTGATTATCTGCTGGGTGGAATCCACATCTAATACAAATTTTCCAGGCAAGTAAGGTATTAACAGTCTTTTAGTACCTTCTACGACCAGCACGTCATTTGCACCTGTAGGGATTATTTCAATGACCTTCCCAAAAGATTCTCCTTGTTGGTTGATCACATTCATACCTATAAGTTGATGCCAGTAATATTCACCAGGTTCCAGTTTTGCCAATTGTTCCTGTTGCACTGCAATTTCTATATTAGTGAGCTGAGCTACAACTTCGCGCTCAGGATAACCTTCAACTTGGACTATGATGGATTTATTTTGTACTTCGGCATGCAACAATTTGATTGGTTGCCATTTATTATTAATAAACGCATGCCAATTTGCATACTTTAGAACATTATCACGAGGTTCTGTAAAGGAGTGAACCGTAACAAAACCTTTAACACCATGAGGCCGCCCAAAACGGGCAATTATTATCCAGCTTTCCTGATTATTCACTTTATTAAGCAGCTTCGCCTTTCTTATTAAATTCTTTTATCAAAGCGCTGACGCGATCAGATAACTGTGCCCCTACTTTTTGCCAGTGGCTCAATTTTTCTGCATCGATATGCAGACGCACTTCTTGTCCACGAGCTACAGGGTTGAAATAACCAATACGCTCAATATAACTACCATCGCGGCGTTTGCGGCTGTCAGTAACGACCATATGATAAAACGGACGCTTTTTGGCGCCACCTCTTGATAAACGTATAACGACCATTATTTTCCTCTACTTTAGAGTGGTTACGTAAAAATGCCGTGTATTGTACGAAAATTAATTCACCATGTGAAGTAATTCTTGCGAATTATTTAAAATCATCCGGTAATATGCCTTTTAATCCTGCCATACCACCGAGTCCACGCATCATTTTTTGCATTCCACCAGGTTTTGTAAATTTTTTCATCATTTTTTGCATTTGTTCAAATTGTTTTAATAATTTGTTTACATCTTGTATTTGTGTCCCTGAACCCAATGCAATTCGTTTCTTGCGTGAACCCACAATAAGTTTGGGGATACGACGTTCTTTGGGGGTCATGGAATTGATAATAGCAATAGTTTGTGCCATAGCTTTGTCACTGACCTGTTTCATTGCTTGTTGCGGCATCATTTGACTGACGCCGGGTAGTTTACTCATCATACCAGCAATACCGCCCATATTATTCATTTGCAGCAGTTGTTGTTTGAAGTCTTCTAGATCAAAACTTTTGCCTTTTTTCAACTTTTTAGCTAGTTTTTCACTCGCTTGTTTGTCTGCTTTCCGTTCGACTTCTTCAATCAGAGTAAGAATATCACCCATGCCAAGGATTCTGGAGGCAATTCGCTCGGGATGAAATGGCTCCAAAGCTTCTACTTTTTCACCACTACCAATAAACTTGATAGGTTGTCCCGTAATTTGTTTTACTGAGAGAGCGGCACCCCCACGCGCATCGCCATCTGTTTTAGTGAGTATGACTCCTGTTAAAGGTAAGGCTTCATGAAAAGCTTTTGCTGTATTCGCAGCATCTTGTCCGGTCATGCTGTCTACAACAAACAGTGTTTCAATTGGGTTTATTTCTTGATGTAAGGCTTTAATTTCCGTCATCATGTCGGCATCGATGTGCAGACGACCTGCAGTATCAATCAACAATACATCCATATATTGTTTTTTTGCGGTATCAAGCGCTTTTTTAGCAATACTTAGTGGTTGCTCGTTGGCTTCTGCGGGAAAGAAAGTGACATCTATTTGTTCTGCTAATATTTTGAGCTGTTGTATTGCAGCGGGTCGATAAACGTCGACGCTGGCCACCATTACTTTTTTGTTTTCAGATTCTTTTAAGTATCGTGCGAGTTTCGCAGTACTGGTCGTTTTTCCTGAGCCTTGTAATCCTGCCATTAGGAATACAGCTGGGGGTTGAGTTTTAAAGTTAAGCTCAGCACGTTCATCACCCATGATATGAATTAATTCATCATGAACGATTTTAACAAAAGCCTGATCGGGATTTAACTCAGTTAAGACTGTCTGTCCTAAAGCTTTTTGTTTTACTTCTTCGATAAATTCTTTAATGACAGGTAAGGCGACGTCTGCTTCCAGCAGTGACATCCTGACCTCACGCAAAGCCTGTTGTACATTATCTTCAGTTAATCGACTCTGCCCTCGTAGACTTTTGAAGGAGCGGGTCAACCGTTCGGTTAAGGTTTCAAACATGATCTATTACCCGAAAAAAATAGGAACTATAGCACAGAGAAGCTAGGATATGAAACTCTCCCATCCATGATCTAATTTTAATATTAGTTAATAATTATTGTTTTAATTATTTCGTTTCTCTTTATTCAATCTTTCGGTGTGTGGTAAGTATTTTAAAACTTTTTATTTTTTATTTTAAAACGGGAATTGAGTGTGTTCGCTTTTCTGGCTTGAGCTAATAATTTGGTACATTAAGACAGGAAAAAATGCAGAGATTTTCTTATTAAATCATGCTATTTTACAGAGCAAGCTAAAAATCTATGGGCTAGTAAATAAAATCAAGGAACATTTTGTTTAATTATTGCCCGATTATTAAGGGTTCCTTAAGCTAATTTTTAATATAATGTAGCTTCTGCACGCCCCAAAACTGCACTGAAGGAATGCGATGATCGAGAAAAAACATTCACTGACAATTTTCAGTCTGACTATGATAACAGTTGGTTCTGTGGATAGTATACGAAATTTGCCTGCTACAGCCTTATTTGGCAGTCAATTAATTTTTTATTTTGTTTTAGGTGCTTTATTTTTTCTAATCCCAACTGCTTTGGTTTCAGCAGAATTGGCTTCAGGGTGGGCCAAACAAGGCGGGATTTACATTTGGGTTAAACAAGCGTTTGGGAAAAAGATGGGTTTTTTAGCCATTTGGTTGCAATGGATAGAAAATGTAATTTGGTACCCAACGATATTATCTTTCGTCGCAGGCACTATTGGTTATTTAATTAATCCTGCATTGACAAGTAATCCTTATTTTCTTTGGGCAGTAATCGTTAGTTCATTTTGGGGAGCTACGATATTAAATTTGCGGGGAATGAAATCTTCAGCTGTATTCAGTAATCTGTGTTCTCTTGCAGGTTTATTATTACCCATGTCGTTGATTATTGGCCTTGGGGCTTTTTGGGTTACCCAGGGTAATCCGTTGCAAATTCAATTTGATACTCCAAGTATCGTACCTCATTTAGCTGATAAGTCCATGTGGGTCTCTTTAACTGCGATCATCATGTCTTTTTGTGGTATTGAAATCGCTACCGTTCATGCAAATGATGTTGATAATCCACAACATGCTTTTCCCAAAGTATTAATTTACTCAGTAGGAATTATTTTAAGTACCCTAATTCTAGGTTCTTTGGCTATTGCAATTGTTTTGCCCGGCAAAGACATCAATTTAGTAGCAGGAATTATGCAAGCATTTGAAGCATTTTTTTCCAGTTATCACATGTATTGGATGATGCCTGTAGTCGCTGTAATGTTGGTTTTAGGTGGGCTTGGTGGTGTGAGTAACTGGATAATTGCCCCCACAAAAGGATTATTGGTTGCTGCAGAAGACGGTAATTTACCTGAATATTTCCAACGTACGAATGAAAAAGGTGCACCGATTGTAATGCTCTTCACTCAGGCCAGCATTGTCACTGTTCTTTCAGGTTTATTCTTATTTATGCCTAGTGTGAATGGATCTTATTGGTTGCTAACTGCTTTAGCTGCTCAATTGTATATGCTGATGTATTTTATTATGTTTGCCGCAGCAATTAAATTGCGGATTGCTGAGCCCCACCATCCTCGACCGTTTGCAATTCCTGGCGGTATAATAGGTATGTTATTTGTAGCGGGTGTAGGTATTGTGGGTGTATGTGCTACTTTAGCCGTGAGTTTTATTCCACCAGAAGGAATTAATGTAGGTGGTATGGCACGCTACGAGTTGACATTAATTGGTGGTTTAATTCTCATGTGTTCACCACCATTTGTAAGTTCCTGGTTGCGAGGAAAAACACCAATATTGGATGCGGCTGTTCCAGATTAAGATTTTGCAGAGTTTCCTGGCCTCTGTGAAGGGAGATGTAAGGACAAAGCACCATGGACATTACAGAATCTAATGAATTGCTGAGCCAATTAATGGCACGATTACCTGAATTGGAATGGAAAATTAGCGAGCTGGGTTCCTTTTTCTCCATTCATCGCCTACCCAGAGGGGTATTTCGTTTAGATAAAGAAGCAAATGGTGTAGCCTGTATCGCAGAAATTAAAGCGGACATTCATGCATTATCCAAACAACAAAACAAGCGTAGTGCTTTATATTTGGCAGAGCGAATTAGACAAAAAATAAACATCTTGGTTGTTTTATGTCAAATGCATCAAGGCAAAAAAAAGTCAGGAGAAAACGTTTCCTTTGGCATAAAAATGTTGAGTACTAGACAACAATGGATCAATGATCTTGAATTTGAAATTAATACGCTTTTAGAGCAACAACATGCGATGAGTAAAGCTTTGGAGCACCTCCGACATAGCCATAATTCCAGTGCAATTTTGCATTTAAAAGCAGAGTTAGGTGAGGTTGAGCGTCGCCTGACTTTAGCGAAAGAAACGTTAAATCGAGCTGTTTCTTAATCAATAATCTTTTTCTAATCAAAGTTATGCGGTAAATTTAGGGTCTGTTTACATTTCGCCAATTGGGGTAATATAAATAGACCTTAGAGTGCCTTTTCGGCATTCATTAATAAAATAATTACTCAAACGAAACATTGACTTGTTTGTTGGTGAATAACAAAGAAAATGATAGAGAGAATGAGTGATTACTAAAAGGAGCTTTTTTAAATGTCAGATAAATATTCTCAGGTTACCAAAGATATTAGTACTCAATTAGCCAAAATGCGTAAAGAAATGCCAGAAGTAATGTCTGGATTCTCAGCTCTTGCGCAAGCAGCAACTAAAGACGGTGTACTCGATAAAAAAACTAAAGAATTAATTGCTATGGCTCTGGCTGTTGCGAAACAATGTGATGGTTGCATAGGATTTCATGCGCAAGCTTTAATTAAATTACAAACAACACGCCAAGAGTTCTTGGAAACTTTAGGTATGGCAGTTTACATGGGTGGGGGTCCATCTTTAATGTATGCTGCAGAAGCTTTAGAAGCATTTGAAGAATTTAGTAAATAATATGAGGTCCATTGCTTTTAGCCTGGATCAACTCAATAGAGTCCAGGCTTGAAAGAAAAAGTCTACTTAATTATTCATAAGCAATTTTCTCGATGATTAAATAACGGATGAGGGGATTTATAAAAGATTTTATCAAATAAGTGCAGACCTATTTAAATCATTTGTACCCAATTCATACAATCCTTAATTAAGATTATTTTCATAATCTTCAATCACTAATTTTATTATATGCTCACGGATGGACTATACTAAATTATAAATTTTTTTTTTGGGGAAAGGGAGAATTGAAATGTTAAAAATTAAATGCAGTTCATGGTGCACAATTTTTGGCATCTTTTTGGTTTTTTGTGTTCCATCGTTAGCGTTTGCACATCATGCTGAATTTATGAGAAGTGAACCTTTTGTCCAAGGTTTGAGCATGCCCATTCATGGGGTAGACCACATGTTATTTACGTTGGCAGTGGGACTAATTGCGGCACAAATTGGTGGACGAGCTTTGTGGAGCATTCCTTTGATATTTGCTGTTGCTATGGTATTAGGTGGCATATTAAACCTTTCTGGAGTGTCTATACCTTTGTTAGAGTATGGTATCCTGGCATCTCTTATTGTGTGTGCGGGGTTGCTTTCTTTGCGTCCGAGCGTCTCACTACTTCTAACCATAGGTTTAGTTGCTCTGTTTACTATATTCCAAGGTAATGAAATGATGACTTCAGGTGGGGTGGGTGTATATAATTTGCCCTTATTTATTCTAGGCACATTATTTTCCTCTCTTCTATTGTTAGGCGTTGGAGTTGGTGTGGGTTTATTAATTTCCCACAGGAACGCTTATCTATTTCGTTATGTAGGAGTAGCTATGTTAGTAGCTGCTGTTGTAATTAGTGTATATCCTGACATTAATAATGCGATAATTCACATGCTTGAAGCTTAATTAAGTTGATTTATCAGGGCATCTTGGCTTTTGTTTGGCTAGGTTGCCCAAAGTTTAAGGAACATTCTTTACAATCTATGTGCATCGATGCCACTTCACTTACTTTTTTTAGTTGCATACATTTTAGAATCAGCTAGATCAAGCATATCCTCCAGGGTTCGATGTTTATTGGCATCATATTGTATGCTCCCCGCACTGAATTCAATCTTATAATTAGAGGATTGTGCACATTTTAAAACGCTTTTTAAGCGGTCAATAATTGCAGATACATCGTTTTGGTTCAATCCCGAACAAAATATACAAAATTCATCACCGCCTAAACGTCCTATAACATCATGATACCGAAAATTTTGGAGAAGAGCATTCGCGAAAATTTTTAACACTTTGTCACCTTCCGCATGTCCAAATTGATCATTTATTAATTTGAATTTATCTAAATCAAAAAATAATAGGGTAAACATTTGATTTTCACGTTGACATTTCTCAAATAAGTAGCCGGCTAATTTTAAAAATCCCCTCCGATTAGATAAACCTGTTAATTCATCAGTTATGGAAATCTGTAATTGCTCCAGATCCATTTCCACCATTTCAGCAAGATCGTGAACCACATTTTCATCAACTTCGCTTTTTGCTCGAGGTTTGTCATCGATTAGACAAATTACCCCCACATTATAGCCTTTGACTTTTAAAGGACAGCCTAAATAAAATCTGAAATTGGGTTTTCCAAGAACAAACGGATTATCATAAAATCGCTTATCTTTGGTTGCATCTTCGACCACCATAATTTCATCAGAAAGAATAACATGGCCACAAAAAGATGTTCTTCTCTTGGCCTCTTTTATGTCAAATCCTTGCGTGGATTTCATCCATTGACGCTCAGCTTCCAAAAATGAGATGACCGAAATAGGGACCTCAAAAAGTTTGCATGCAATACGCGTTACTCTATCGAAACGTTCCTCTTTCTCGGTATCGAGTATGTGTAATTTATAAAGTGTTGCTAAGCGTTCCGCCTCATTTTCTGGCTTGTTTGGAGGAATCATATTTTATCCTTTCACGTACAGCAAGTTGGCTAATCTTTATGATATATATCATTATATTTTTAAAATTTAAAAGTAATGAAAACCCTAGGGCGTCCAACTTTGAAAGAAGTTTTGGAAGGGTGTTAAAAAAAGCACAGTTTGTTAAGTTATCTCAGAGAAATTCGCGACATTAGTAATTAATATTTTGAATAAGGATTAAATCAATGCGAATTAATCCTCATGTAAAAAGAAGGGCTTTTTATTTTTGTGAGGAGGGTTGTCCAAGCGCTGCGGAAACATGAAGCATTTCATTTTTTGCCGCTGTATTTTGTTGACAAGGATAGTGTTTACTTGCTCCTAACCAAGCTACTTGAGAAACGGTCATGGAATCTTTATCACTTTGCTGGCTTGAGATCTCTTTATATGTCTGCTGAATCAATTCACAAAGCGTAAATGCACTAAGCTGTACCCCTGGTGGCAAGCAAAAAATAGGATTTCCTTGATTTTTTGCGACTTCATTGGCTTGAATCATCGTTTCTGCAATACTTTCGCACGTTATTGTTAAGACATGGCGAGCAGAGCGAGCCCATGCTTGCGCTTGAGGATCTGCTTTAACTTCCATCTGAGGAATATTATCAGCGATACTCATGTAATTTTTTATGGTGTCTGCATGGATGCACTGACACAGAAATAGGAAACTGATTAATACAATACGCATAATTTATCCTTCCAATCAAATGCCATGAGGCTTAATTAAACCCAGTTTAAAAGCAATTAATAAAAATATAAATAAACCTACTGAAATACTTATTCTTATCGTTAATGCTTTAACGGTACGTTTGGAGTTTCCTGGGTCTCGAATTAGGAAGATAAGACCACTTGCCAAAGCCCCAGCAATGATAATCATGACAGAGATGATGATAATTTTAGTGATCATTTGTTATACTCCCGAAATTGCCGTCAAATTATGACTAACATTTAAACAATTAATTAATGATGCCTAGTTTAACCTGTTTTAAATTTCGTTTCACCCCAAGCTGGCCGATGTCAATTCTGGCAATCCTAGTTTTTTCTTTATTCGTTCGCCTTGGGTTCTGGCAAATCCATCGTGCAGATGAAAAAACAAAAATGATTGTGGCACAAAAAAACCAAGAGAAGCAAAACCCAGTTCCTTGGGCGGTAAAGAAAGAACTGCCAGTGCAATATGAACGACTCTCCTTAAAAGGTCATTATCTGCCGCAAATATTTTTATTGGATAATCAACATTACAAACATCAATTTGGTTACGATGTTTTATCTCCCTTCCGATTGTCCGATGGATCTATAATTGTAATTGATCGCGGATGGGTTCATGGTGAACTGACACGGCGAATTCTTCCAAACATCCAAATCCCCAAAGGAATAATCGAATTACAAGGAACAGTCTATTTTCCCAGTAAAAATCAATGGGTTTTAGGGCCGGCTATAGAAGAAAAAGGGAATAATACGATCATTTTGGAGCGTGTAGATGATCAATTGATCAGCCAAGTTTTGCAAAAATCAGTCGCTCCGTTTATTATTCGCCTCGACAAGCAAGACACAAATGGATTTGTGCGTGAATGGGAAACGGTATCCATGCCTCCGCAGCGGCATTTAGCTTATGCTTTGCAGTGGTTTGCTATGGCATTGGTAATACTAATTATATTTGTAGCCTTAAATCTGAAGAAAAAAAATGAAAAAACAAGCCAGTAAATATTATATTTTAGTGTTGTTGGTTGTAATATTCGTCACCCCCGGCGTAGCGGCTTATTTATTTTACCAGCATCCTTCTTGGTTGGGCGCTACTCGGGTTAATAAAGGGACATTGCTGAATCCACCAATAATGGTGAATGCCTTGGAAGGAAAATCCAAATGGCGTATCGTCTTTTGGAGTTCAGAGGCTTGTGATCAAGGGTGTATGAAGCAGCTCGATATACTCGCTCGAATTCGTCTGGCGTTAGGACGCAAATTATACCAGGTGGATCAATGGCTTCTTCTCAGTGATAAAGCACCTCCCTTATCACCAAAGCAACAAGCCTATTTAAAGGAAATAGATTTTAAAGTGGCAAAATTATCTGCAGATCAAGTTAGTAAAGAGGCTTTATTGTCTGAAAATAAAGTATTTATAGCTGATCCAGGTAATTATTTAATACTCAGTTATGCATCTCAGGTAAACCCTAATGATGTATACAAAGATTTGAAGTTATTGCTCAATACAACAGAAAAGAGTGATTAATCTAATGCAGAATAAATTATTACGGTATGTAGTGTCATTTGCTGTGCTTTTGTCTTTATTCGTAGTTATGCTCGGGGCATATACGCGCTTGACTGATGCAGGCTTAGGTTGTCCGGATTGGCCTGGTTGTTATGGCCAGATGGTTCTTCCAAGTGCTACGGACAAATTGCAGGCTGCACAAACTCAATACCCACAAATTCCCATCGAATCTAGAAAGGCATGGACGGAAATGGTTCATCGTTATGCTGCTGGTTCTTTAGCTTTGTTAATTTTTTTTATAGGTTTTTATGTAGCACGCAAGCGTTTGCAGGGTAACAATTTGTCTTGGCATTTGCCCGCTGCACTAATTATCTTAGTTTTCTTTCAAGCTGCTTTGGGGATGTGGACAGTAACCTTGAAGTTGTTACCAGTAGTCGTTATGGGACACCTTTTAGGCGGTATGCTGATCGTTGCATGCTTAAGTCGTTTTCGATTACAAATTAGCTCAATAAAGGGAAATGATTTATCACAATGGCGTCCTTGGTTACGAATCGGGTTGCTTATTGTGTTCTTGCAAATCGCATTAGGCGGTTGGGTTAGTTCAAATTATGCTGGGATCTCATGTATTGGATTCCCTATGTGTAATGGTGAATGGTTACCTGATCTACATTTCGCAGAAGGATTTAATTTATTTTCGCCAGTGGGAGCTAATTATCAAGGAGGGGTACTCGATCATGATGTAAGAGTAACAATTCAATTTATCCACCGATTAGGGGCAATAATAACCGCAGTTTATATTCTGGTACTCTCGTTATTGATTCTATGCAGAAGCAGCTTTAATTATCTTAAAACCGCAGCTGTAGTGTTGTCTTTATTAGTATTGGTTCAATTTACTTTAGGAATTTTAAATGTAATTTATTTACTGCCAATTAGTGTTGCTGTAGCCCATAATGGGGTTGCTGCACTATTACTGGCAACCTTATTTAGTACGCTGCATTTAACGCGTAAGGGGCAAAATGATGCACGCTGAGCATGTAGTTCAATCTTCGTCAGCTACTTGGCGTGATTACCTTGAGTTATGCAAACCTCGAGTTGTACTACTTATGTTATTGACGGTAGTTGTCGGAATGTATCTGGCCGCTCCTGGCTGGGTTAGTATGTCGCTGCTGATTCTTTCTCTGCTTGGTATTGGACTGTGTGCAGGAAGTGCGGCTGCAATTAATCATTTGGTAGATAAACGAATTGATGCCATTATGGCCAGAACCAAAAAAAGACCTGTAGCGAGTGGACAGGTTTCTGTAAAGCAAGCTTTATGGTTTGCTTTAATCATGGGTACTCTTGGGCTGACAATTTTGGTGATATTTGTAAATCAACTCACTGCGTGCCTTACGTTTATTACCCTCATAGGCTATGCTGGTATTTATACAGGTTACTTAAAAAGAGCCACCTCCCAAAACATAGTCATCGGTGGATTAGCTGGAGCTGCACCACCGTTGCTGGGTTGGACTGCTGTGACAAATCAATTGGATCCTCAAGCTTTATTGCTGGTATTAATTATTTTTATATGGACACCTCCACATTTTTGGGCTCTGGCTATTTATCGTTACGAAGAGTATCAGCATGCTCAAATTCCTATGTTACCCGTCACCCATGGGATTGCGTTTACTAAATTGAGTGTTTATTTATATACCATCTTATTGCTTGTAGTGAGTGTATTGCCTTTTGTTGTAGGGATGAGTGGCTTATTTTATTTAATAGGGGCTTTAGTGCTGGGTGCGCGATTTTTATTTTGGTCGCATAAATTATATCGTACCGATAAACCTGTTGTTGCAATGCAAACATTTAGATTTTCAATCGTGTATTTGATGTTATTGTTTGTTTTTTTATTGATCGATCATTATTTATAAGGAATAGGTATGAAATAAGTTCCAAGAACAGTAATTTTTGTGAAAGCTGTTTATGAGACTTATTCCATGTATGTTCCTATAAGGGGGTAAAATGAGTTTAAAGGCTAAAAGTGTTACCTTTACTGTAGTTGTTTTGCTGGCTCTTGCAGGATTGTTTTCAGGAATTTTTGTAGGTCAGCATGTACATTTTAAGAAAAAAATAGATGTGTCTTCATTTCATGGTACTTACCTTGAAAATCCAAGACAAGTGAATCAGTTTAATTTAACAGGAATGGATGAAAAACCATTTAGCAATAAGAGCTTAAAAGGGAAATGGACTTTAATGTTTTTTGGTTTTACAAACTGTGGTTATGTTTGTCCCACTACTATGGCCGAATTATCCAAAATGTATCGCATTCTTGAAGAGAAGGGTGTAAAGAATTTGCCGCACGTCGTGATGATTTCAATTGATCCTGAGCGTGATAATCAAGAAAAACTAGGACATTATGTCACTTCATTCAATCCCAATTTTTATGGGGCCCGAGGAGATGAGGAATCCATTAAGTTAATGACTCGAGAAATGGGAATTGCTTATGCAAAAGTAATTGAAAGGGGAACTAATGATGTCACAAATTATGATATTCAGCATAGTGGTGCTTTGATGCTGTTCAATCCCCACGGAGAACTTAATGCATTTTTTACCACGCCGCATCATGCAGATTTATTAGCGCAGGATTATCTGTTGTTGGTTTCTTAAGGGAACATTTTTTTGAAATATATTTTGTTGCTCCAAGGTGATTTTTACATTTTTGGACTAGGCTTTATTTATACGAGCGAGTTGTAAAAAGGCTCGAAATTTCTAGAATAATAAAAAAATTGAGGAAAGCGTTTTTCATGAAAATTGCAATATTGGCCACAAATCCACATTTGTACTCTCACAAGCGTCTGAAAGCAGAGGGAGAAGCTGCTGGCCATGAGATTAGAATTATTAATCCTTTATATTGTTACATGAATGTCGCCGCTTCCTGCCCTAAGGTTCATTATAGAGGAGGGTCACCCTTGCCTCATTTTGATGCAGTCATTCCAAGAATTGGTGCATCGAATACTTACTACGGTACAGCAGTTTTGCGTCATATGGAAACTATGGGTATGTATGCTTTAAATGAGTCCTTAGCCATAGCCCGCTCGCGTGATAAATTCCGCTCATTACAGTTATTAGCCCGCAAAGGAATCCCTATGCCCTTAACAAGCTTTGCCCAATCACCGGATGATACTGAAGACCTAGTTCGTATGGTTGGGGGTGCTCCCTTAGTTATTAAATTATTGGAAGGAACTCAGGGGAAAGGGGTTATTCTCGCAGATAGTCATCAATCAGCGGTGAGTATTATTAATGCTTTTAAAGAAATGCATGCCAACATTTTGGTACAAGAGTTTATTGAGGAGTCACGTGGCGTCGATATTCGCTGTTTTGTTGTCGGAGAAAAAGTAATTGCGGCGGTGAAACGACAAGCGAAAGAGGGGGAGTTCCGTGCCAATGTTCATCAAGGTGGAAAAGCGGTCAAAGTCAAGTTATCCCCACAAGAGCGTTCTATTGCAGTTAGTGCTGCTAAAACAATGGGATTAAAGGTTGCGGGTGTCGATTTAATTCGATCGAATCATGGACCTTTAGTCTTAGAAATTAATTCCTCCCCTGGTCTTGAAGGTGTGGAAAAAGCCACTGGAATTAATATAGCTGGCAAAATTTTTGAGTACATTGAGAAACATGCAAAACCGATCAGTGTGAATGATCGGTTCCATGGTTAAGCTGCTTTACGATCGTCGTTTAGCGATATGAAATATCGGAATTTTCTTCCTCTTGCTCACGATTCCCCTTTATTACTTCACGATACTTTCTTTAAAAAAGGAAGTATCAGGATGAGCTTCATAGAACGAGGGGGCATTTTCGAGTTCAACTTTGGCGGCATCAAGCATTTTCGTAAATTCATTGACCACGTCCATTGTTTTAGGAGTGAGGATTTTCCACAAGGATCACTTCTTAATAGAAGAAGCTAATTTTCAATTTCGATAGGCGATGCATCTATTGGTGCTCGCATAATACAAATACCCCATAATTACAAACATGTAGCTCTAATTATAGACAATATGTGTTTATGCGCGCATAAAGTCGAATAAATACATTAATGAGACGAATCACTTTTACCGACCAACCAATCAGCACTTACCTCGAATTCTTGGGCTAATGCATTGAGTAATTTTTCATCTGGGTTAGTGGCGCCGTTAAGCAATGCTTCCGCCTTAAACCTTGGTATTTTAACCAGCTTCGATAATACTTCAATACGCTCTGCACTTGATTCGGGTGCACCAATATTGTCAAGTTCTTTATTTAATCTTTCAGAAAATCTCTTATTAAGCATCGGCTTCTCCTAATAATGATTTAGGGTAAAATACATCTAATTACTCCTCTAGTCATCGCCTCATAGCTAAGCCAATGAAGCAGGCGAAGCGAACGGCTATCTTATTTATTTCATATAGCATAAAAATCAGGTTTTGCAATGATTGTCCCAAAAACATTTGGCCCCAAAGGCTTTTCCGTGAAACTCCTTTTCTCAGGATAAGCTTTGATTTGTGTTGATCTGCACAATCTTTCAATTTAGTATTGAACCTCAAAAAAGGATTGTTTGGGACAAACATGATCGAAGAAGTTGCTGTAAAATATCCTTGTGATTTAATTATATTTGGTGCTTTGGGGGATTTGTCATGTCGTAAGCTATTTCCCGCCTTGTATCAACTCGAACGCGCCAATTTGCTTCATGCCAATACCCGAATTATTGGATGCGCTCGGGATTCCTTCACATTAACTGACTATACCGGGTTAATAAAATCTAAAGTACAAGCTTTTATCAATGAAGAACTGGATGAACAGGTTTGGTCACGTCTCATTCATAAGATGACTTATTGCCAGATTGATCTCACACAACCCGAAGATTATTCGAGGATATTAGATTATGTAAGTCCCGAGGAGCGAATCGCAATCTCTTATTTTGCAATTCCGCCGACACTTTATGCTCAAACATGCCAAGGTCTGTCAAGTATTGGTTTAACCAAACAACCCTCACGAGTGGTTTTAGAAAAACCAATTGGTCATGATTTACCTTCATCCATAGTAATTAATAATGAGGTGGCCCATTTTTTTGCCGAAGATCAAATTTATCGAATTGATCATTATTTGGGTAAAGAAACAGTATTGAATCTCCTAGTACTTCGTTTTGCAAATGCGATATTTTCTTCAAATTGGGATCATCAAGCTATTGATAAAGTTGAAATTAGCGTAGCAGAAGAAGTAGGCGTAGAAGGACGATGGTCTTATTATGATAAATCGGGTCAAGTAAGGGATATGTTGCAAAATCATCTCTTACAAATCCTAGCTCTTGTGGCAATGGAACCACCAATGAGTCTCTCTGCTGAATGTATTCGTAGTGAAAAGTTAAAGGTATTAAAATCATTGCGACCTATTTCTCCTGCACATGCCCAGGAGCACACGGTGCGTGCGCAGTATGTAGGAAACGTGATTAAGGGCCAACAAATACCTGGGTATCTGAATGAAGAAGGCGCCCATAAAACTTCAACTACTGAAACTTTTGTTGCAATCAAAGCATTTATAGATAACTGGCGCTGGTCTGGTGTCCCTTTTTATTTATTAACCGGTAAGCGATTATCAAAAAAACAAAGTGAGGTAGTGATTTACTTCAAACCACAACCATATAATGTTTTTAAACAATTAAAACAGGAATTATCTCCTAATCAACTTATCATTCGTTTGCAACCCGATGAAGGAGTAGAATTACGAATGATGAATAAAATCCCTGGTCTTAGTGAAACTATGCAATTACGAGATAGTAAGCTGGACTTAAATTTTAATCATCTCTTTAACTCGCAAAGAATTGCCGATGCTTATGAACGCTTATTGTTGGAGGTGATGCTAGGCCATCAATATCTGTTTGTAAGTCGTGAAGAAGTAGAACAAGCTTGGAAATGGATTGATGAAATTGGGCAAGCATGGGAAAGGCAAGAGACCCCACTTTATACTTATCCTGCAGGAACTTGGGGGCCTTTAGAAGTAATTCGTTTATACAATGGTAAGGCGCATGTATGGGGGGAGCAAAATGCAGTTACGTAGTTTTAGTGAAGCTTCTATCTTAACAGAGGATTTGGTCGAGCAGATAAAAGGTATTCTTAGATATGCAGTGGAGCAACGTGGCCACGCTTATTTAGTGGTCTCGGGTGGAAAAACTCCTATTGATTTATTTAAAGCTTTGTCTAAAACCGATCTCCCATGGGATAAAATTACAATCACTTTGACCGATGAGCGTTGTGTGCCTGCTCATGATTCTGATCGAAATGACCGTTTAGTCCGAAATTTTTTACTGCAGCATCAGGCAGCTAAAGCTCATTTTTTGAGTTTATACAATGAAGATTGTACTTTAGAACAAACACAGCAAATAATTGCCTCTCTACCTACGTTTGATGCGGTGATTTTAGGGATGGGTGAGGATGGGCATGTCGCCTCTTTGTTTCCTTGCTCTGATGAACTGGGTATGGGGTTGGATGATAACGCTGCAGCAGTGCTTCGAATTAGCCCAAAGACTGCCCCTCATCAACGCATAAGTTTATCTAAAAAAAGATTATTAAATAGTCGCGTTATCTTTTTACATTTATTAGGTCAGAAGAAATTGACTGTATTGCATCAAGCAATGGCAGAGCATGATTCTATGGTAATGCCAGTGAGTGCTTTTTTAAATAACTTTGATGCAAATGTTCAGGTGCTATACGCACCTTAAGGAAGAAAAATGCACCCGGTTGTAGCTCAAGTTACGGACCGAATCCGTGAACGGAGTATACGTAGCAGAGATTTGTATTTAAAGCATATAGAACAATTACGTATTAAAGGCCCTCATCGCAGTGTGCTCCATTGCGGTAATTTAGCCCATGGTTTTGCTGCGTGTGCGAAACAGGATAAAGCCAAGCTGAGGGGGATGACTAACGCAAATATTGCTATTGTTTCGTCTTATAATGACATGCTTTCAGCGCATCAACCTTATCTGAATTATCCCTCGTTAATCAAAAAAGCTATTTCTGCTGCGGGTGGCGTAGCACAATTTGCCACAGGCGTTCCTGCAATGTGTGATGGAATTACCCAAGGACAAAGTGGCATGGAATTAAGCTTATTAAGCCGAGATGTAATTGCCATGTCAACAGCCATAGGTTTGTCTCATAATATGTTTGATGGCGGCCTTATGCTCGGTATTTGCGATAAAATTGTTCCGGGATTGCTGATGGCAGCTTTGAGCTTTGGTCATTTACCTTTCATTTTTATACCCGCAGGCCCTATGCCTTCAGGCATATCAAACCAAGAGAAAGCGCGTATTCGTCAATTGTATGCTGAAGGGAAAGTAGATAAAAATGCATTGCTTGAGGCAGAAGCGGCTTCATATCATTCTGCAGGCACCTGCACTTTTTATGGCACTGCTAACTCCAACCAACTGATTATTGAAACCATGGGATTGCAGCTTCCCGGTTCATCATTTATCAATCCGGGTACGCCTTTACGTGATGCACTAACCTGGGCTGCGGCAGAACAAATTCTTTCCTTAACGGATTTAACTAATCATTATATGCCCATAGGCAAATTGATGGATGTAAAAAATATTGTCAATGGCATTGTGGCATTATTGGCTTCTGGCGGTTCAACGAATCATACGATGCATTTAATTGCAATAGCGGCTACAGCAGGGTATTCGATTAATTGGGATGACTTTGCTCAATTGTCTGCCGTAACTCCTTTAATAGCCAAGATTTACCCGAATGGATATGCAGACATCAATCACTTCCAACGAGCGGGTGGTATGGCCTATTTTATCCATACCTTACTGGATGCAAAATTGCTCCATGAGGATGTTCATACAGTGATGGGTTTAGGTTTGCAGCAATATACCCAACAACCTTTATTAGATAATGAGCAATTGTTATGGGCTCCTGGCCCTTCTAGTTCAAATGATGAGAGTGTATTAACTTCTGCTAAAACTCCTTTTAAATCTCAAGGTGGCTTGCAAGTATTAAGTGGAAATATTGGACGGGCGGTAATTAAAACTTCAGGGCTTGCTGCTGGGAAAAGTAAAATTGAAGCGCCCGCAGTGGTATGTTCCAGTCAGGAGGAGTTTGCACAGATGTTCCAAAAAGGCGATTTAAATAAAGATTGCGTGGTAGTACTGCGCTTTCAGGGACCTAAAGCCTGTGGAATGCCCGAATTACATCAATTAACACCCAAACTGGGTGTGCTCATGGATAAAGGTTTTCAAGTTGCTTTAGTTACTGATGGCCGGATGTCTGGGGCTTCAGGTAAAGTTCCTGCTGCGATTCATGTCACACCGGAGGCATTAGATAATGAAGTACTTTGTCGAATTGAAACTGGAGATATGATTTTAATTGATGCCGAACAAGGGGTACTGCAATTATTAGTTACAGATTATGAGCTGGAATTAAGAACGAAAGCAGTTTTAACTGAAATGGGCTCTTATCTTGGCATGGGTAGAGAACTATTTAGCAGTTTAAGATCCCAATTCACCGGAGCTGAGCAGGGAGCATGTAGTTTGTTTCAGGGAAAAGAGACGTGTTATGAGTGATGGTTTAAAAGATTATGCAATCGTTGCAGATATCGGTGGAACTTTTGCACGCTTCAGTCGTGTCAATTTAAATAATCTGCTTATGGATAAAATTGAAATTTACTCATGCGCTGCATATCCTAGTTTTGAATCCCTGTTTTCAGCCTATAAATCACAACATGGTTTGGATGAAATAAAGCAAGCTGCCCTCGCGATTGCTTGTCCGGTGCTTGGGGATGTGATTTGTATGACCAACGCACATTGGCGTTTTTCTATTAATGAAGTCAAGCAAAAATTAGGGCTAACAGTGCTTAAGGTTTTGAATGACTTCAATGCCATTGCAATGAGTTTACCTGTTTTAACCACCCAACAAATTCTCCAAATAGGAAGAGGGACTGCAGAACAAAATGGAACCAGGGCGATCTTGGGGGCTGGAACCGGACTTGGGGTGGCATTTCTGGTGTCAACTCAGGAAGGATATTCTGCTCATGCAGGAGAGGGAGGGCACATTAGTTGGGGTGCAAAAACAGAGCAAGAATGGTTTATTTATCGTTATCTCAGACGAAAATATGAGCATGTATCCTATGAGCGCTTATTATCAGGGCAGGGTTTAGAAAATTTATACCAAGCACTGGCTAGTTTGCATCAAAGGGAAATAGGTCTAGTTTCCGCATCAGAAATAATTGCGTTGGCTTTAGCACAACAATGTACCATTGCTGAAGCGACCGTAGCGCAATTCTTCGAAATTTTAGGTTCTTTTGCTGGTGACTTAGCATTAATTTTTGCTGCCTTTGGGGGTGTTTACATTGCGGGTGGTATCGTACCACGATTAATTACCTTGTTGCATGGCAGTGATTTTCGATCTTGTTTTGAAGAAAAAGGGCGTTTTAGCGATTTCAATGCGAAAATCCCGACCTATGTGATTACTGCCGAGCAACCCGGGATATTGGGGGCTGCAGTTTATTTAAAACAATCGTGGCTTAGATGAAAATTAGAATATCGGATAAGTCTTATTTCTAGAATTACACTTACTTCATTTAGGCTGCAATCGACTACAAGGAGAGCTTCATGTCGTTTCCAAATTGGCTGGTGCGGCCGGAAATTATTTTTTCCACATCACCTGTTATCCCGGTTGTTGTAATTAAAGAAATAGAGGACGCTCTGCCTTTAGCTACAGCGTTATTTGCAGGGGGTATCCATATAATTGAAGTCGCACTTAGAACGCCAGTTGCCTTAGAGGCCGTTGAATTACTCCTAAAAACTTTCCCCGAAGCTTTAATTGGAGTTGGAACTGTAACTACTCCCGAACAACTAAAACACGTTGCAGATATGGGTGCAAAATTTGCCCTAAGCCCTGGAAAAACCCAAGCCCTTTTAACTGCGGGATGTTCTTCCAATATCCCATTGATACCTGGTGTGTCGAGTGTATCGGAATTAATGGAAGGATTATTTTTGGGCTATACCCATTTTAAATTTTTTCCTGCAACTGCTGCGGGGGGGGCCAATATGTTACAGGCGATGCATGGTCCTTTCCCGCAGGCTAAATTTTGTCCAACAGGAGGGATTAATGAGAAGAATTTTTCTGATTATCTGGCACTGCCAAATGTTTCCTGTGTTGGAGGTTCCTGGATAGTTCCCGAAGAAGCGATTAAAAAAGGTGATTGGGCATTAATAACTGATTTATCTCTTTCGGCGCGTCACAGTGTACGAGGATGGGAGTAGATAAAGAATATCCCGATAAATTGGGAATAAGGTATTTACCCCCAATTTGGGATTATCGATCAAGGAGTTAAATATGACATGGGTTGTTGCAATTATCGGTTCGGTCGCGGGTTTTTTGTTTGGCTATGATGAAGGAATCATTGCAGGTTCTATAGAATTGGTTAAAAATCATTTTGGCTTAACGGCTACTCATGTTGGGGTGATGGCCTCAGCATTGCCCTTTGGTGCTTTGTTCGGATCCATGTTAATTGGTGCGATTACGGCATCAAAAGGGGTGAAGCGTTTTGGTCGTCGCACCTTACTGTCTTTTTCCGGAGTCTTGTTTTTTTTAGGAGCTTTAGGAGCTGGATTTGCGGATTCAATTACTATACTTATTATTTCACGATTAGTTCTTGGCTTAGCAATTGGTATGGCTTCAGTAATGGCCCCCTTGTATTTGGCAGAAACAGCAACTTATGAAACAAGAGGAGCAGTCGTTGCTATTTACCAATTGGCAATGACAGTAGGAATCGTCTGCTCTTATTCAGTCAATTATTTATTTCTTGAAAACAATGATTGGCGTGCCATGTTTGCTTCAAGTGCTTTTCCTGCCCTGGTCTTATGCATTGGAATTTTACTCATGCCAGAGTCTCCTAGGTGGTTATGCAGTGTGGGACGTCGTGAGGCAGCATCCAAGGCTTTAAAAAAATTACGTAAAAGTCATTCAATCGAGCATGAGCTGTTGGATATCGAAAGGACTTTGGCTAATGAACCTAAAAAGGGAAGTTGGCTATTGTTGTTTAAAAGCCCCTTATTACCAGTTTTGATGCTAGGCACCATGCTATTTTGTCTACAACAGTTGAGCGGAATTAATGTAGTTATCTATTTTGCACCTGAAATTTTCAAAAATTTAGGAATGAATAGTGTCGCGGGACAAATCTTGGCAACCATTGGTATTGGTCTTGTTAATTTACTGGTGACAGTAATAGCTATGCTTAGTGTTGATAAAATAGGTCGGCGTAAACTCCTGCTATTTGGTTTCTCCGGCATGTGTTTCAGCCTCTTGTTTTTATGTATGTTTTCAGTATATCAAATCCCTTGGTTACCTTACTTATCAGTTCTTTGTCTAATTCTTTATATTTTCTCTTTTGCGGTGAGTGTGGGGCCAATACCCCATATTGCGATGGCTGAAATATTTCCTTTACACGTTCGTGGCGTGGGAATGGGTTTCTCCGCTATGAGTAACTGGACTTTTAATACCATTGTCATTTTTAGCTTCCCTCTTTTAGAAAAAATGTTGGGTATAGAATACACTTTTGCTGTGTATGCGGTGATTTGTCTTCTAGGTCTTATTTATACCTATTTTTATATGCCTGAAACAAAAAACATTAGCTTGGAGCAAATTGAGAATTATATTATGTCAGGCAAGCCACTACGTTTGTTAGGACGCGAAGAGGCATTTCCGATTGAAGATTCAGACAAAGAAGAACCCTCTTATTACGCTTCTACCTAAAAGGAAATAAAAAACTAGCCATAGGGCTTTGAAAAGACCGTTGGCTAGTGAAAAGTTTCTTGAAATTATTTTAACTTATTAGTTAGTTTATCTCTTAAATCAATGGCACGTAAAACAGCAACATAACTCCAAGTTAGAGATGGCGCACCTTGTTGGACTCCGGTAGTTAAATTAATTTGCTCACTTAATTTCATGTCTTTGCCATAATTTTTTATAAGTTTCAGATAATTATCACCCACTTGAATGTGTTTTATGATTGCAGGTTGATTGATTTTGGTTAAAGGTAAATTATCAGCAAGCGTATAGTAATATTCAGCCATAGTTGCTGTTAAAATAAACCAGGGGTTACCCATGCTATTGGTTTGATATCCATCGTAGGTATCTCCAGGATAACGTCCAAATAAAATTTCTCCTGAATGGTTGTTATTAATTGGGAAGATCGAATTAAATTGTTTGTATAACGCTTCAACTGTATTTTGGACATATAAACTATTTGGCGCTAAATCACCCTCTGTTTGTGGATTAAATAAAATACCCAAAATTATAGATGAATCAAGCTCTAAAGCCTTTTGTGGACCTGGATGGGGGAAAAGTGTTGCTTGAATTGTTTTATGTACTGGATCCAAATGCGCAGTGAGACGCTGACCTATTAGTTTTGCTTGTTGGTCATAATAAAGAGCTGCTTCCTTGTCATTGAGCCGACGAGCAAGAGCAGCCCCTTCATGAAGTGCTTTTTGCTGAGTCATGGCAGTAAAGAAATGATCTCCAAATACTTCTTCCCACAGATCATAATTTTTATCAGACCAGTGATGAGCGGTATACTCCAAATCCATTTTAATGACGCCCATTGAATTTGGATCCAAACTACTATTATAAAGATTCGCCAGTACATATTCTGATTCATTATCATCTAACAATTGTTGCGCAAAACGAATTAGAACCGATGCTCTTAAAGCTGGACCATCATTTTGTGGCCTGCCCCAAGAACCATCAAACGGTGAACCATTAATATAAAATTTAGGTTCTCCCAATATATCTTGCCCCGGTAATGGATCATATTGATGCTGAAGTTTTTGAGTCCAAGAAATATAGTTAAATAAACGTTCTTTGTATCCAATGGCATGAGAGGATTCGTACCAGGTTTCAATCAAGCTCATGGCGATCGCTGAGTCACGAACCCAATCGTAATAATAATCTGGATTTTGTTTTGAGGGAGCGGCTACTATTGCTCCATTAGATTGGATATTGGCATAAAAATGTTGTCTTAGTTTTTGGATATCCTCCGAACTAAATACAGAGCTTATTGCTTGAGAAACAAAAAATATCATTAAAAAACAGATCCTTTTCAACATAATCTCCTATAAAAGTCGAACGATTTTATAGTACCTTAAAATAACTGTGCGGAGTATAAGTTTATTTTGGGAGATAAAAGATCTAGGTGTAGCGCTTCGATTATTTTTTCGGATTCTTTACCAACTTAGCTGGTTTTATATTAATTCTTCCATGTTCTAGAGATTCTTATATTAGTTGTACGATAAAGTAGTTTTTAAACAAAAGGATGGATTAAATTAATTTGTACAACTTAATAGGATGATCCCGATGTTTTAACATAACATCACCCACTAATTCAGCCTTAATATTAGATACTTTGTTGTAGGCCTCTTCAGATATGAGTAGGTTTGTATTGTACGTTTTATTGGACTGTTCAATATGGGCTGCTGAATTAACCACATCTCCCATAACCGTATATTCAAGACGACTTTTTGAACCAATAGTACCTGTTATCGCATTGCCATAGTGCACTCCTATTCCTAATTTAAAATCAGGAATATTGCCCTTTTTTATTTCCTCTTCAGTACGTGCAATAATCTGTAAAGCCGCATTCACTGCATGTTCTACATCATTTCCACTGGAAACGGGGGCGCCAAATATTGCCATAAAACCGTCACCTAAAAATTTATTTATAATTCCCTTATTCTCATGAATGATTTCAACCATATATTTAAATAGTTTATTAAGATGCTGAACAACGATAGATGGGTCAGCATCTTCGGCAAAACGAGTAAAATTTCTTATATCCAAAAACATAATACAAACAGGTATATATTCACTTGCATTCGAATTCTTTGATAGTAATTTGGATACAACCTCAGGAGAAACGTGCATACCAAAAATATGTTCGATTTTATTACGTTCTTGTTGAGCTTCAAAAGCGCTATTAAATTGTTTTTTCATTTGAGTCGTCACAAATCCTGCAACTATGCCTCCAATTAACAATAATGCTCCACGAGCAGCATAGGAAAACCATCCTGTTAAATAGTAAACGATCCCTGAGATATCTGTATAATGTAAAAAATAATAGGATAGGCTCAAATATTGAAGTGCTGCGATTAATCCTGCAAAAAAACACAACCATACATTTAATGTCAGTGAAGTCAGAAAAATAAAAATGAAATAAATTAAAACAGGTGGCATTACAAGAACATAAGCTGATTTTTGAAAGTTGGCTATGATAATAAGAGCCAATGTTGGAATACTCATTTCGATAAAAGCGAAAAAATACCGTAGAAGAGTAGGGATATTTTTTTTATAGCGCATATATTGACAAATAACTTGATGCATCAAAAGAAAATACACCCCTATGACCGCTAAATAACCTGGAAAAATTATAACCGATGTTTTACCGTAATATTGATAATATTGTTCAGGCGCGTAAGAAATAAACAGGATCCACATAAGAGATAAACTTAAAAAAAAGGAGGCTAAGATTGTCGTTCTTAACCTTTCTGTTTTTAATATCTCCAACTCCAAAGGCGTCTGAGTCATTTGCATAAGTCCATACTCTCTTTTTTTTAATTTTAGACTAAATATTGAACAAAAATCATATTGAGAGTGTCCAAATGCTCTAGGATCGGGGTCTATTTCCTTATTGTTTTTCAGGTTTTTTTATAATTTGTGAGATCATGAAGTAGACGGAAGGAAGCACAAATAGAGTAAATAATGTACCAACACATAAGCCTCCAATAAGTACTGTACCTATTGCATGCCTGGCTTCAGCTCCAGCATCATGTGAAAGTACCAACGGTATCGCACCAAAAACCATAGCGCCAGTAGTCATGAGAATAGGGCGCAGCCTTAATGAGCACGATTTCTTTATCGCATCCGCTAATGAAAATCCTTCTTTTTGCAATTGATTCGCAAATTCTACAATCAAAATACCATGTTTACTGATTAGTCCAACTAAGGTGACTAAACCGACTTGGGTAAAAATATTGAGAGATTGACCAAATAAGTAAGCGAACAATAAGGCCCCAAAACAAGCTAAAGGTACGGTGAGTAAAATGATGAGTGGGTAAATAAAATTTTCAAATTGGGCTGCGAGAATGGCATAAATAAAGAGTATCGCTAAAGCAAATAACAAAACCATCGTATGCGACGATTCATTATAGGCTTTGGCGGCACCACCCCAACTTAATTTATACTGGTTGGGGAGGTTTTCTTTAGCGAGCTCCAAGAGCTCATTCATTCCTTTTTTAAAGGATTGTTTTTCAGGTAATTGGGCATATAAAGTTGTCGAGCGCATTTGGTTGACATGTTCTAATGCGGTGGGCTGGGCACGTCTTTTCATTTGAGCCACTGAACCTAATGAAATGCGCTTTCCGGAGGGCGCTGTAAGATAAAGTTCATCTAGGGTCCAGGGTTTGGATGATCCCTGCAAGGTTAGATTGTAAGAGACCCCATCTTTTTGAAATGTTAAGGACTTATCACTGCTGAAAAAAACTTCAACGGTTTTAGCTAATTGTGCGGGAGTCAATCCTAATTGGGCTAAGGTGTTTTTATCTATATTTATTGAGTATCCCATCGAATCGAGACGCAAATCATAACGAGTAGAAGCAAATGTTTTGCTTTGATCCAGTATCTTTTTCAAGCGTTCTGTTGTTTCAAATAATTGGCGGAAATCCTCGGTGGTTGAAATAACGAGTTCCAGTTCAGAGTTATTACGTGCATCTTCTACTCCAGGTAATCCTGAGTCCCAGCTCCAAATCGAAGCATCGACTGAGGGTAGTCGCTCAGTTTTAGGTTTTAATGAATGAACAATCTGCTCGGCTGAACGAGTTCTTTGTTGATGAGATTTTAAAGGCATAACAATACTACTACCCCAAGTTCCTAAAAAGGTTAATGTATTTTTTGCTTCGGGCACTTTACCTACAAATTTTTGCACGAGTTTGGTATTGGCTTCTAGGGTGTCCAAGTTATCTCCGGATGACGGTGGAGTGTAAATACCTATCAAGCCACGATCTTCTTTCGGGGCCGTTTCACCAGGCATTATTTTGTAAAAGAGCAGGCTCAAACTCAATGAAAGGAATAGGATAAAAAGGGTAGTTTTTTTCCGATGGATGATAATATTAAGTAATTTATAGTAATACTGAGCAAGGCTATTTAGGAACCTATCAATCCCTGGCCATAGGTGTTTTGTATTTTTATGCAAGAATGTAGCGCACATCAAAGGTGAAAGGGTCAATGCTACCATTCCTGAGATGAATACACTTCCTGCTAGGGCGACTGCAAATTCAATGAACAATTGACCGATCATGCCGTCAATTAAAGCGATAGGGGCATAAACGCTCGTTAAAGTTAATGTCATCGCGACAATGGCAAAACCTATTTGTTTGGAGCCTTTAAGTGCGGCTTCCATAGGAGATAAATTGTCTTCAATATGACGCCATATATTCTCAAGAACAATAATGGCATCATCTACTACTAAACCAACAGCCAATACCATCGCAAGAAGCGTCATTTGATTTATACTAAAGCCTGCAATTTTCAAAAACAATAAAGAACCCAAAAGAGAAATCGGAATTGCAATTAAAGGAATAAGTGTAGCGCGTATAGTTCGCAGAAAAATGAAAATGATCACTAAGACTAAGCAAATTGATTCAATGATAGAAGATTGAATGTTTTTAAGGGAAGCCTTAATAAATTCCGATTGATCAATTATGATTTTAGTCTTGATGTCATCAGGTAAACTTTTTTTTAAGATGTTGAGTTCTTTACGGACACTTTGAGATACCTCAATTGGATTTGCATCACTCGCGCGATTAATTGCAAGTACTAATCCTGAATGCCCGTTGACTTTAACTCGAAATTGGCTGGTGTCGGTAGTTAATTGAATTTTTGCTAATGACTTGAGAAAAACTGGATGATGATTTTGAGTTTTGATTACTAGATTTTCATAATCTTCCGGAGTTTTCAATTCAAAATCAAGTGTAGTAGGAATCTTGTCTTGATAACTACCTGCTGGTAGCGATAAATGGTTATTAGCAATCGCATTGGCTACCTCATCAACATTGATGCCGAATGTATATAATTTTTTCTGATCTAATTGAATACTATAAGTGTAAGGTTGCCCCCATACATCAACTGAAGCAACTCCTTTAAGGCTACGGAGCGTATTTTTTAGATTCAAATTGGCATAATGGGTGAGCTCTCCAAAATTTAACGAAGAAGACTCCAGGGCAATTCCTATAAAAGGCAAGCCATCCGCCTGGCGCTGACGTTCAATAACAGGTGATTTTACTGATGATGGAAGTTGTGCCAACCGCGCGGCTTCATGAGCGGCATTCAACGCTTTGTCCATGGAGGTCCCTGGACGAAATCTTAAAGTAATATATGAGTTTCCTGGGTTAGAACGTGACGTCATTAGTTCTAATCCTTCTACCCCAGCAAGCTGATCCTCGAGGGCATTAGTTACAACTGATTCGACTAATTCAGGGCTAGCATTGGGATAAGTGGTATTTATTGTAATAACCGGGAAACTGATATTGGGATATTCTCTCAAAGGTAACGAATTAAAACACAGTATTCCCAGAAGCAGAACCATGGAATTAAGTATAATTGCAATCACGGGATGCTTTAAGAAATAGCTTGTAAATTTCATAAGAGGATGCTTAGCCTTTATAAATTGAGACTTCCAGTCCCGAATATAATCGCTCGGGACTTTTGCTTACTATTTGATCTCCAGATTTTAATCCTGAAATAATCTCAACCTTATCTTGCTCTTGTAACCCTGTTTTGACGGCTACAAGTTCAATTTTTTTATCCACGACCTTATAAACATGAGTTGTACCTTTTTTGAGAAATAAAGCTTGCGTAGGAATAACTAAGGCCTCTGTTTTTTTGTTCACAACCAATTGGGTGGATACGCTGGCTCCTACTAAGCAATGAGTGCATTGGATATCAACATCCGCTGGGCACATATGGGTTTCATCATCAATCATTTTTTGTACATGACTTAAATGATACCGTGTTCCTAATATATAAATTGGCTGGTTTTCATCGATTGAATGAATATTCGTACAGGGAATATCAATTTCAACGCTTAACGAATCCGGATCATAGATGGTAACTACCGCCGCGCCGTCAGTTACCTGTGCCCCTTCTTTAATTTTAAATGCACCAATAACGCCATCGAATGGAGCATAAAAACGCATATTTTTTAATTCAATTTTGGTCTTTGCTTTTTCTTTTTGCGAATCAATCCAGATTCTCTTTTTCTCCTCTACTTCTCGTGCACTAACAAATCCTGTTTGTTGTAAATTTTTAAGCCGTTGATATTGAGTGTTTTCCAATCGTTCTGTTTCTTTAGAGAGTTGATAGCTTCTTTCAATATCTGGATTAGTTATTTTGGCAATTAAGTCACCTTTTTGGACTATTTGTCCTGAGTTCATGAGGATATCAAGCACTCCCGATCCTTTGGCAATAAGAACTGCAGCATGCTTAGGGCGTATTATGCCAATAAGCTTTATCTTTTTTTCAATTGTTGACGGAGAAACCGTCACGGTCTCCACTATTTTAAGTGATGAGGCTGGAGCTTTGGCCGTATGATAATAGAGTTTTAAGTAGACACCCAAAGCAATAAGAAGAATGCTTGATAATCCAATAATCTTCAATTTAGAAACGAGAATACCCCAGATATTGGCAACGATTAGCTGGGGCTTCACGAAAGGCTCCTGGGTTGAGAAGCGGGTTGCAGATGCGCGATTTCAATGATGGCCTTCCTCCATAAAGGGTCGACATTCATACTAGGCAGGTTAATTAATTCTTCACCACCAAGCGTTGTCCATTGTTGTTTGAGCCGCATTCCTATTTCTTCGAGTGTTTCCAAACAGTCGGCTACAAAAGAAGGACAAACAACAATCAATTTTTTAATTCCTCGAGCAATCAATTCAGCTAGGATCTGATCCGTATAAGGTTTTACCCAGGGTGTTTTGCCCAGTCTTGATTGGAACGCAGTACTGTAGCTATTCGAAGATAAGCCCAATTCCTGGGCCAATAAACGACTGTTTTCATAACATTGTGCTCTATAACAACCTTGAGTTTCATCTCTTAAAGGAGGGCAGGATTCAATACAAATAGTCTTACAGCTGCTTTTAGTAATTTGGCGCTCAGGAATTCCATGGTAGCTAAAAAGAACATGGGAATCTTCTTCAAGAGACGCTTTAATAATTTGGGCTTGTGCTTTTAAGTACGCTGGATGTTGAAAAAAATCACGGATGATATGAATGGATGGAATAAGCTCCCAACTGCTCATGATACGCATCGCTTCCGCAATGGATGAGCCGCTAGCTGCGGAAGAATATTGCGGGTATAAAGGCAGAATAGTAATGGATTCGCAATGTTTTAACTTATTCAAAGCACTCTCAATAGAGGGTTCTCCATAACGCATGCCAAGAGCAATGAGGTGTTCGGCTCCCACTTCTTTTTGCAATTGGTTAACTAAGTTTTGGCTATGAAATAGTAAAGGCGAACCTTGTTCAGTCCATATGGATTGATAGGCATGGGCAGAGCGTCTGGAACGAAAAGGTAAAATAAATGCATAAACGAGCACATAGCGAAGTAAAACAGGGAGATCGATGACGCGTTTATCAGTAAGAAATTCGCGTAAATAGCTCCCGACAGATAAAGTATCTGCACTCTTAGGGGTGCCAAGATTTATGAGTAATAAACCATGCTTCATTGCCAATTCTTAACCTTAAAGAGGATAAGGTCATCATACATGAAGACAGTTTTTAATTCAGTATTTGTGAACAATTATCTCGTTTTCTTGGCTAATGGACGCAGCACCACATGATACTGCGTTAACTTAATTAAGCCATTTCAGTATTAGCATTTTCACTAAGTACTATTACATTAGCTGCATGCAAACCTTTATCCCCTTGTTCTACATCGTAATTGACTGTTTGCCCGGGAACTAATGTTTTGTAGCCTGTGCCATGAATCGACGAGAAATGAACAAAAATATCGTCGCCGCCATTTTCTGGAATAATAAACCCCCAACCTTTGGCGTTATTAAACCATTTAACTTCACCTTTAGCCATATTTCCTCCTGTTCTAGAGTCCCATTGCTTAAGACTCTATTGTTTCTCAATCGCTTTGACTTTTGGAGTCAGTTGAGCAATTGCATTCATCCATAAATGACAAGTGAACCTATTTTTTAATAGGTTGTTTTAACATAACGTAAAATAGACATACTACTCAATAGTATTTTTTATAAAAAATATAATTGTGTTAATAATTCCTTAAGTTCTTTATGCTAATTTATTAGTTATGGTGTCATAGAAGGAATTCAGATGAGTCAATACAGTACTTCGAAAATGTTAGGAAAACTGGGTGCCGGACAAAGCAATACCCGTACTGAAGCTAACTCGCAGGAGACAGAGGAAGTTGCACAAGAATTTGCTGTGCCTCAATTAACGCCCTCTGCAAAAAAACCATCTGAGGAATTAGAAATGAAACACGTCCTAAACAACATCTTAGGGGCGTCATTTACCAAAGGACATTCCCCAATGGATAAAAAATAATATAAAAGTGTCATCCGTATTAAAATCGTCATCCGTACTTATAGTTCCTCTTCTTTACTGGAGAGGGCTTTTTTTTAATGTTAAGCCATCATCTATAGTATTCATTAAATAGACGAATTGTAGTAAAAATATTATATATTTTACAAATTACCAAGGTGATAAAGACTTTGTTTAGGTATATACTTTTCAAAAGAGGTGATTATTTTTGAGGCTTGAAATATGGCTGGATTTGCTGAAACTGCACATTGGAGAGATTCTGCGCGAAGTGCCCGATTTTTTATAGTTGATGCTCGAGCAGCTTTCCCTATTTTTTTATTTTTAATGCACATTAGGATTTGGACAGGGGTTTTGGTTTTAATCTCTGCAGTGTTTTTTGGCATTATTGAGCATTACGGTTTTACAGTTCCTGTTTTTTTAAGGTGGATAAGAAGCGTTTTGGCCGGCTCCCTTAAATCTTCAAAACCGTGGTGGCGATAATATGGAACGAGATATTAGTAAATGCATGTCAGTTATTGCAGCCAGTTTAAATGCAAAATTTTATCTTAACGATCGATTTGTGAGTTATGATGAGGTTTTTGTAGATACAGGGTTATTACCCGCTATTGCAAAACGGGCGGATCAATTGTGCTCCCTATGTCTTGGTTATGGATTAGGAGCGACATTTGATGAGGCCGAAGGTGCTTTGTTAGGACTCCGAGTGATTTTTGATGAGGTAACACCGAATGTTTTACGTTTGTTGTGTATGACCGACGTATTAAATGAGTTAATTCAAGGGGGGCCCAGTCGTGATTATACCCCTTTGGATGAGTTGATGTACGACTAGGTGCTCTTTTAAAAATAAATTGTAAAGAAATCGAAAGCACTGATGATTTAGAATACATTGGCGATATTTTTTGGTACACTAAATCTATTAAAGATTTTTATGTTTTAGGGGTGATGCGATGGGATTTTTGAAAAGAGAGAGTTTTTTTGCTCACGGAGAACACGGACCAAGCGATGAGCCAGCTGCTACAGTTGCTGCTAAAGAAATCTCTAACATAAAAGATACTGTTCTAAAAATGAGAGCAGTGGCTTTAGCAACAGGTAAAGATGGCTTGGATTTTCTTGAAGCAGCAATAAATAATTTAAATGCCGTAAACAATGTAATAACTCAAGGTCCTGAAGCGTTGCAAGCGCTACAATCCAAAGAAGAGAAACAACAAACACAAGTTGCAAACCCACTTTTCCATGAAGCGAAGCAACAACTTCAAGAATCTAAGCAACAAGAGACAGCCAAAGAAGTTGAAAATGAAAGTGGATCTCGCTTAGGAATGAGTTAATAGTAACTTCAAATAAATTTTAATCTTTTTTTTGTACGATTCACAAAGAGGTTACATGCCTCTTTGTGAGTTTATCTTTTTTATATAATCGAAATTACTGTTATACTCCTTAATATTGCATTGTTTTATGCAGTGTGTTTCATTCTTATAAGGTTATATTTGATTTTTATGAAAAAAGAAACGTTTACCGAAGAGCATAATGACGCGATTCTTAAAGCATTGGATTATGCGATTCAAAATGGGCCTTGGGATAAGTCAAATTTTCTGAGGTCAATTGGTAATCGCTTAGTTGGAATTCGCGATAATTTTGCTAAGAAAATTAATGCGCGTAGCCAAGCGCAACTTCGCTCTGATGCTCATTTAGCAAATCGCCTTGCTTTACGAAGCGGTCAGCAGGAAGTTTTTGTTTCTTTATACTCATCGGATGGTTCTAATCTTTCATCCTGGGAAAGGATAATTGCCAACTTGCCGCGTCAAATGATTTCTCGTCCAATCTACACTAATGAAGAACAAGTAGTCGCCATAATTAAATCAAAAGAGAATAAGCAGAACGAGGCGTATGTTGCGATTTACATTAATAAAACTGATATTATTTCTCTTGCTCCTGATAAAATCTTATATGATAGATTAGGTAGTCCATTGCTCACGTTAAAAGATAGATCTTTAGACGTAGAAAATATTACTCGTTTTGTTCATCTAACGGGTGTTTATAAATATTCACGTGGTCGTTTGATTAAAGAACAGTGATCCTGTTTTAACATGGTATAAAAGCATAGATATACTTGCGGATCTCTCGCAAAATTATCATAGAGCAGTATATACTTAAAGCAAACAATTATTTTGAAGTATCATTAATGGCACAACAACCGCAACAACAAGGTCAAGATAGTGGCATGGGTCCAATATGGGTCATGGTACTGTTGTTTATTACTGTGTTTCTGATATGGAAAATGGGACATCAGTATATTGTGATGGTTGTTTTTCAAATTAATATTTGGCAAGCAAAACTAGTTAATCTTTTTGTTCATAGTGAGCAACTAGCAAGCTTGATTCAAATCATGCAAACTATTGATCCCAATGCAGTGAATTGGGAACAACTCGTAGATACTACACGTGCTGTGGGCGACTTCATGCGTTATCCTGTAGTTCTTGTATTACTTGTTTTGGCAGTTCTTTTGTATCAGTCCAATATTACTCTTAAGTTTCGCAAAATTTATGATATGAAAAAATTACGTGAGCAAGAGCAATTTAACTGGCCTGCAATTATGCCTATTGTTAAAGAAGATTTAGTCGAGCAAGATATAAATAAAGGTCCTTGGGCCATGGCTCTAACACCCATGGAATTTGCGCGCAAATACAATTTGTTAAAAAAAGAAGATGTATTATTAGACAATCCTGTACCTGGCCAGGAGATGACCGCAGGGATTCGAAGAGGGGATGCGAAACGAGTTTTTACCCTACAATTAGGCCCGTATTGGGATGGTTTTGAACATTGTTCACCACAAGCTTACGCGTTAGCTGCTGTTTTCCTTGCTCGTATTAATCGAGATAGAGATGCTGCAAATAATATTTTAACAACTTTAGATAGAACTTATGTTGCAGGAAAACTTGACTATTCTGTTGCTAGACCCACAATAGAAAAATATAAAAACACAGAAATTATACAGGAAGTTGTTACAAAACACGCCTATACTTTAAGTGTAATGGCTTCATTACTAGAAAAAGCCCGGGATGATGGGGTTGTTCCGAGCTCGGAATTTTTATGGTTAAGACCGGTTGATAGACGTTTATGGTATATGCTCAATTGTGTTGGTAGACAAACACCTTTTTCAGAAGTTGCAGGCCCGTACGCTCACTGGAAAGCTGAGAAAGAAATGGGCCGGCGTTCTTTGGTACCAATGATAGATGAGGCGATTAAAGCTTTGGAAATAGCCATAAAAGAAGTTAAGTTAACACCCCGACAAATGCAGGAGTTAGAGCCATGATGCGTGGTATCGAATCACGTCATGAGTTAGATCCCACCCTTTTACTTAGGGATACGCGGACTTTGACGCAGAGATTAGCGGATTTTTTCGCTGATCCAACTAATATCTCGATTATACTTTTTACTCTAGCAGCGATGTCTTATTATTTTTCCGAGGCCGCAACTTTCTTAATGCTTGTAGGTGCTGGAAGTTTTCTTTACAGTTATACTCGGAAACAAAAATTACCATTCCGACTTCCTCTAATTTCTAGAGTAAAAGATTTCAACGATATGAAGCCAGGTGTTAACAAGCCTAATATGGCTCGTGGCATCGCTTTTTTTGGTAACGATCGAAAAACAGGCCATGAATTATGGTTTGCTAATGATGATATGCGTACCCATGCATTAATCTTCGGTTCAACCGGTAGCGGTAAAACAGAATGTTTGGTTTCTCTTGCTTTTAATGCTTTAGTCCAAGGCAGTGGTTTCATTTATGTGGACGGCAAAGGGGATAACTCACTTTATGCAAAAGTTTTTTCCATGGTCCGGAGCATGGGGCGTGAAGACGATTTGCTTCTAATCAACTTTATGACTGGGGCCCGCGACATTATTGGTCCTCAAGAACGAAGACTGTCTAATACATTTAATCCTTTTTCTCAAGGTTCTTCCAGTATGTTAACCCAACTTGTAGTAAGTTTAATGGGTGACTCAAAAGGAGGCGGAGATGGAGACATGTGGAAGGGTCGTGCGATTGCCTTCGTAGAAGCTTTGATGCGGCTTCTAGTCTATATGCGTGATGAAGGTGCCATACTCTTGGATGCGGATACTATCCGTAACTATTTTGATTTAAACCGGTTAGAAGTCATCGTTGTTGATAAAATCTTCCCACGTGATAATCAAGAAAGTGTGAATATCGAACAAATACCAAAACTGGTTACCGACCCTTTACGTAACTATTTAGGAACCTTGCCAGGTTACAATAAAGAGAAAAAAGGAAAGCAAGTATCCCAGGTTTTGGAACAACATGGTTTTATTACCATGCAGTTGGTTAGAGCGTTTTCATCATTGGCGGATACGTATGGACATATTGTTCGTACGAACTTGGCTGAGGTAGATTTCAAGGACGTGGTATTAAATCGTAGGATTCTGGTTGTATTATTGCCCGCTTTAGAAAAATCTCCAGATGAGTTGTCTAACCTTGGAAAGATTATTGTTTCTTCATTAAAAGCAATGATGGCTGCAGGTTTAGGAGAAGACGTTGAAGGGGATTATCGAGATGTGATCTTGAGAAAGCCCACGAATGCACCTACACCTTATATGTGCATTTTGGATGAGTATGGGTATTATGCAGTTCAGGGCTTTGCAGTTGTCCCTGCACAAGCGCGTTCTCTGGGATTCTCTGCAATTTTCGCAGGGCAAGATTTACCTGCATTCCAAAAGGCGTCTAAAGAAGAAGCTGCATCAATCGGTGCAAACACGAACATCAAAATATGTATGAAATTAGAAGATCCAACAGAAACATGGGATTTCTTCACCAAAACAGCAGGGGAAGCCTATGTGACTAAAGTGGATTCGTTCCAGGCTAAAGATACCAGCATAGCAAATACCTATATGGACAGTAAAAGTTCTTCTTTTGAAAAGAGAGCACGTGTAGATCTTTTGGATTTAAAAGAACAAACAGAAGGTGAGGCACATATATTCTTCAAGTCAAAAATTGTTCGTGCCCGTATGTTTTATGCGAATCCAAAACCTGTGAAGAAATTGAAACTAAATCAATTTTTGAAAGTTGAAGCGCCACCCGACGACTATTTAATGAAGTTACAAAAACAATTGACTTCTTTTCAGGCTATATTGGAAAGCGGGGATTTATCAATTAACAAAACTGCAGAAAGTGAAGAAATTACGCTTATTTCTAAGTTGTTACGAGAATCTCCCATAGAAGAGCCAATAGAGCGAGGTGTCTCTGCTTTGATTGCATTTCATGGTCATAATGAACCTGAGCCTGTCGAAGATCTAATTGAAGAAGAAGTCGAAGGTGCATTAACAATATTTAGCCCACTACGAGTAAACGAAGGTGCGCCTCCGATATTGGTTAGTGATAAAGCTGCATTCTCTGAGTCTTTACTGCCCATTAATGAAACACGTAACCAGATGATGAATATTGAGCGTTTGGCTGGAGCTAAAGATAAATATGCAGGCACAGTAGCAAATGAATTGATTAAGGATTTCCAATTGGCTACCAGCTATCCGCCTGAGGAGAGAGATTTCATTGCTCCAGATGAGTTAACCGATCTGGTTAGATCATTATCAGAAAAAATTGCTACGGAACGTGAAAAAGCAGCGAAAAAAAGTGAAGAAGAGTAAACTATTTCTGCAATATTTAGATTTGACTGCTTTGTTAAATCCTAGGGCCTTCGCAAGCAAGCTAGCCATTTGATACATGGCTAGAAGACCTTCAGTCTTATGATTACAAAACCCTATTTCATAAATATTTAGTATTCTAAGGCTATTTACCGTTTGAAAAAAAATGAAGCTATCGGCTCTGTTTTTATTCAAAAAAATGTAAAGCAATAAATAAATTTTTAAAAAAATAGCTATTTTATTCAATTCATTGTAACGTAATGATTTGCATCCTTTTCTTAAAGATGGAACACAACAGAACTACAGTCAGAATCATTTTGAAATGGTCATTTTGAAATATGAGGATAGTGAGTGAGATCAGTACGTATTAATCTAATTCAGGCTGTTGGATTGGTTGTCTTATTGACGTTGACCGCCTGCAAAGGTGACTATTGGGCACTGGATAAAGAGGAGCCTAAATATCCATGTAAGGTCCTTGGTGCCTGTGATGCTACCATCATGAAACTCGCTAAAAAATTAAATAAAAGAGGGGTAAAAGTAATTACAATTGGTCAGGATTATATGATCAGTATTCCTGCTAATTATTTGTTTGAACCCGAAACACCGCGTTTAAAATGGAAGTCCTACCCATTACTCAATGAAATTGCTGTATTCCTGAAACAGTTTCGAAAAATTGCAATTAATGTGGCGAGTTACAGTAACAAATATGTCTCTCCACAAAGAGAACACGCGTTGACTTTAGCTCGATCGCGAGTTGTTAGTGAATACCTTTGGTCTCAGGGGGTAGATAGCCGTTTTATCTTTACACAAGGTTTGGGTAGTGATAAACCTATTATTGGGTTTACTAAGGGTGGTGATAATTCAATTAATGCAAGGGTAGAGATAACATTTAGACGAGCTGTGGCATAGGGGAAAAAATGAGTCGTAACACTTGGGAATTGATAAAAAATAGTAAAAATTTCTATGTTCTCTCCTTTAGACGTGGATTAATTACTTTAATTATCTCTTCAATAGTGAATTGCATTTTTGGAGTTTTGATCGCTTACCTTCATTTAACAGAACCTGAGCGGGATTATTATGCAACGAGTGGAATAGCTCCCCCTATTCAGTTGCAACCTCTTTTGGCTCCGAATTATACACCTAATGCGTTACTTCCTCCTGATCCACCAGCGGAGAGTGAGGATAAATTGATACCACAATAAGTATAAATAGAGGATATTATGGCTGAAGATGCCTTGACAGTTGTCGCACTAAGAAACAAATTTTATAAAGACAGCCAGCGTAAAGTAATGCTTGCATTGTTAATAGCTCTTATTGTCAATATAGTTCTAGCTTCATTATTGGTATATATGATTACTCATCCGCCAGCGCCCAAGTATTTTGCGACGAGTATAAATGGTCGTATAACACCACTTTTTCCTTTAAATGAACCAAACCAATCCGATTCTGCAGTATTACAATGGGCAAACCAAGCTGCTATTGCAGCATTTACTTATAATTTCGTGAATTATAGAGATGAACTACAGGCTTCATCTGGGTTTTTTACACCTGAAGGTTGGGATCAATTTTTAAGCGCTTTACAACAATCAAATAATCTGGATGCAGTTAAAGCTAAAAAGCTGATTGTTTCGGCTGTCGCAACCCGCGCTCCCATTATCTTACAAAAAGGTGTATTAAATGGCAGTTTTTCTTGGCGAGTACAAATGCCAATATTAGTAACCTATCAGAGTGCCAGTGAGTTTACGCAACAGAATAATGTAGTTACTATGCTGATTACACGTGTATCTACTTTGAATTCCCCTAGAGGAATAGGTATATCGCAATTTGTTGTAGGACCTGCCGCGGGTGGAGTGTCTTAATGAAAAAGCTGAACTGGTTTTTAAAGTTTTGTTTGCTTTCCGGAATAGCTTATGGGGTTCCTGGTTCTTCTTATGCGCAGGATCAGTCTGATAGTGCGCAACAGGCATTACAACAGTTGCGTTTATTGCAGCAGCGTTTAGCACAAAATCAGCCCGCAGCACAAAATCAGCTAGCAGGGCAGAACCCTCCTGCAGGACCAAATCAGCCTCTTGGCCAAAATCCAGCTTCAGCACCAAGCCCAGAAGCAAATATTCCTATTCCTCTAGCGAATAATATTTATAAACCCCCGGCACCCACTGCTCCACCCCCTCCTAACAATAATTCTAATGCTCCAGAGGTCATCACTCGCAATGATGAGGAGATTATTGATAATAAAGCCTATAAGGATATGACAAAAAGCCTTTATCCCTTGAATACAGGACAAATTGTTCATTTAAAACAATTAAATGAGACTATGGAGTATGCAAAAGCTTCACCGGTAGGTACACCACCAAAACCTACCGCAACTTCTCAATTTGTGAATTTATCTCCAGGCTCTACCCCACCTGTCATTCGTTTGGCGCAAGGATTTGTTTCTTCCTTAGTTTTTCTTGATTCATCAGGAGCCCCATGGCCAATTGCTGCTTATGATTTAGGGGACCCAAACTCATTTAATATTCAATGGGATAAAACAAGCAATACAATAATGATTCAAGCACTAAAATTATACAATTATGGTAATTTGGCCGTCCGTTTGAGAGGTTTGAATACTCCGGTGATGTTGACCCTTATACCGGGTCAAAAAGCTGTTGATTACCGAGTTGATTTGCGTGTGCAAGGTTATGGACCAAATGCTAAAAGCATGCCCCTAGAAACAGGGATTCCGCCCTCAGCAAGTGAATTGCTTCTTCATGTTTTAGATGGTGTACCACCTCCTGGAAGTAAACGATTAAGTATCACCGGAGGAGATGCGCGGGCTTGGTTAGCTAACGACAGAATGTATGTTAGAACAAATCTTACTATATTGTCGCCGGGCTGGTTAGCAAGTATGACCAGCGCAGATGGGACGCATGCTTATGAAATGCAAAAATCTCCGGTGTTATTAGTTTCCTGGCATGGGAAGGTCATGCAGCTCAAGGTAGAAGGGTTATAAATGGCTGGCAGAAAAGAAAATATAAAATCGCTTTTTTCAAACACGCGTACGCGAGTGATTATCATTTTTACAGTGGCATTATTATTAATTGCTGTGGTGATAGGCTATATAAAATTAAGATCTATAAATAGCGGTCCTTCAGCGGTTGCTACTCTTGGGAGTACACCAGGAGCTATCCAGTCAATCCCGGGTGTTCTCAATCCAACGGCTCAATATGCTAAATTACAGGAAGAGCAGAATTTAAATCAGGCCCAAAAAGCGGAGCAAACTGGGGGAAGTGCAATTCCTACAATTATCCGTACCCAAGCTTTGGGTGAGGGAGTTGGCGTTATCGGTTCTCAAGGAGGGCAAAGTGGCGTAGGGTTTGCTACCTTAGCTCGAGAGAATGAAGAGGGATCTCAAAAAAGTCTGTGGCTGCAGGCACTTCAAAACGGGGGGTGTTCAAAGAAGGTGGTTAATCAGGTGGTTAGCCAAGGAGCCCAATTATCCGATCTGAAAGAGGCGTGTAGTTGTGCCCAATTAAAAGATAATGGTTATTCACTAAAGGATTTGAATCAAGTTTGCCCCTGTAAAGAGCTAAAGGCTGCAGGATACAATGCAAGACAGCTCAAAGATGCAGGATATAATGCAGAACGCTTAAGAGACTGTGGTTTTAATGCTTGCGAATTACGTAATGCGGGTTTTACTGCACGAGAACTTAAAGATGCTGGTTTTTCTGATGATGAATTAAAAGGGGCTGGTTACTCTCCAGAAGAAATCGCCAATGCAAGTGGTCTACCACCAGGGATGACTGCTGCGGACGTATTAAAAGCAGGTTGTAGTGTTGATGCATTGACTAAATTACGTAAAGCTGGAGTGACCGCCTCAGCAATTCGACGCATCAGTGGATGTAGCGCAGCGCAATTAAAAGCTGCTGGATTTACCGCTAAAGAGTTGCGAGATGCCGGATTTAGTGCGGCCGATCTAAAACGAGCTGGTTTTACTCCGGAAGAATTGAAGGCTGCAGGATATAGTGCGAGGGATTTATTAAATGCTGGGTTTACGCCAGATGATCTTGCTAAGGCGGGCTATTCTGCGGCTGATATAAGGGCGGCCCAGGGTGAATTGCCGCCAGGTATTACTTCTGATGATGTAAAAAAAGCAGGCTGTGATGTTGATGCCTTAAAAAGGGAAAAAGCTGCGGGAGTGAGCGCCGCCCTTATTAGACAATATGCTGGTTGTAGTGCTCAAGCATTAAAAGCTGCAGGTTTTACTGATTCAGATTTAGCAAATGCGGGTTTTACCCCACAACAAATCAGTAGTGCAATTCCGTTGACCGATGCGCAAATCAAAGCTGCGGGTTGTAATCCAGATAATCTGAAGAAACTATTCGCCGCCGGTGTTTCTGCCAAACAAATTAAAGAATTAAATGGCTGTAGTGCCGAAGCATTAAAAAATGCTGGGTATGGTGCTAAATCCTTACTTGATGCGGGATATACACCGGCGCAACTTCTTGCGGCGGGATTTACCCCCAAAGATTTACAAAATGCAGGATTGAGTCCTGCAGATATCATCGCAGCTGGCCGTGTTGCAGATTGCAGTGTGGAATCACTGAAAAAAGCAAGAGCAGCAGGGGTTAGTGCCCTAACTATTAAAAAAACCCTGGGATGTTCCGCCAAAGCATTAAAAGATGCGGGTTATACTGCAAAAGAACTTAAAGATGCCGGTTTTACAGCAGCTGAACTAAAGAATGCGGGTTTTAGTGCTAAAGACCTAAAAGATGCGGGTTTTAGCGCTAAAGAATTAAAGGATGCGGGTTTTAGTGCGAAAGAATTGAAGGATGCAGGTTTTAGCGCTAAAGAATTAAAAGATGCCGGTTTTAGTGCTAAGGATTTGAAGGATGCCGGATTTACAGCCGCACAGTTAAAAGCAGCTGGTTTTAATGCGAAAGAATTAAAAGATGCAGGATTTAGTGCAGCGGATTTAAAAAATGCTGGTTTTACCGCTGAAGAATTAAAAAATGCAGGATTTTCTGCAGGAGATTTATTAAGTGCCGGATTTACACCTGATCAACTAGCGAAAGCAGGCTATTCTGCTGGAGAAATAAATGCAGCAGGAGCAACCTTACCTCCAGGGGTTACCCCGGATAGTATAAAAAATGCAGGTTGTAGTGTTGAGCAGTTAAAAAAGGAGCGAGCTGCAGGAGTCAGTGCTGCATCAATAAAACAATATGCTGGATGTACTGCCGCACAATTAAGAGCAGCTGGTTTTACTGCCCAAGAACTAAAAGATGCAGGGTTTAGTGCCAAAGATTTGAAGGATGCGGGATTTTCCGCTGCCGAATTAAGAGCCGCAGGTTTTAGCGCTAAAGATCTGAAAGATGCAGGATTTTCAGCTGCAGAACTACGAGCAGCAGGTTTTAGTGCGAAAGATCTGAAAGACGCTGGGTTCACAGCTGCACAATTAGCGGCAGCGGGTTATAGCGCTAAAGATTTAGCGAATGCAGGATTTACCTCTGATGATTTAAAGAATGCTGGGTACAGCCCTTCTGAGTTAATGAATGCTTTTCAAGTGGCTGGCTTGGGTGCTCCAAATGTCCAACAAGGTACATTTAATGTTGGCGGAGTTCCAACCTTAGGACAAGGGGGGCCCGAAGGAACTATAACGCCCGGATCTGCCGCGAGTAATCAACAATTGCAAGACATTATTGACAGACAAAATCAGCAATTGGCCGAACAAAAATATCAACAAAAAATTCAACAAAAAAGTTCTGATATGCTAACAGCGGCGAATCAATTAATCTCAGAATGGAAAAACGTGCCTACGCAGACTTATACTTCAGGAAACGAAGATAAAGCAGTTGCTGCAGCTGCAGGAATTGGTCCTAGTACCGGAGCAACTGTTACTCAGACCACGACTACCACATCAACTACTGAAGTAAATATGATTAAAACAGGTGATGTTTTGTTCGCTGTAATCGATACTTCAGTTAATAGTGATGAGCCAGGGCCGATTTTAGCCACAATAGTTGCAGGTAGGCTTAAAGGAACCAAACTAATTGGTAGCTTTAATTTACCTTCCAACGCCGACAAAATGGTCATTACATTTAATTCCATGTCAATTCCTGGCGCCCCAAAAACGATTTCGATCTCAGCTTATGCAATTGATCCAAATACAGCAAGAACGGCTCTTTCAAGTAAAACAAACCATCACTTTTTATTAAGATACGGCTCCTTGTTTGCTTCCTCATTTTTAGAGGGCTTTGGTAATGCATTCCAGTCTGCTAATACTACAGTTACCATAGGTGGTACAGGTGGTGGTAATAACGTAACCATTGCCAATGGTGTAGGTCGTTCTACTTTAGAAAATGCGGTGATTGGTTTAGCTACCGTGGGTAAAACTTGGGGGCAGCAAGCTCAAGTATTATTTAACACACCTACAACTGTTGAGGTTTTTGCAGGAACTCCTGTTGGGGTCTTATTCACTCAGGATATAAAATCTATTTAATTTGATGGTAGGTAAAAATGGCAGATAATGATCAAAACGATGAATATAAATTCGAAGAATTAGATTCTCTTGAGAATGAATCATTAGATACTTCAGAGTTTGATACAAAAAGCTCTGCTCCCGCACGTCCAGGAGGAATGGGGCCTCAAAAGAATATCAAACGAAATGCTTTAATTGCGGTAGGTGTTATTGTTTTTGCGATGTTGATGTATAAATTTATCGGTGGGATGTTTTCTAAAAGCCCTCCCCCTCCTAAGGAAAGTATAACGCCTGCTCCTATAGCAGAAATCACACCGCCTCCGGCTCCACCGGTGACTGAGATTCCACAGGAACCTATTCAACCAGTAGTACAAGAGCCATCTCCGCAAACCTCGGCGCTCCAAGAGAGCAATGCAGCGCTACAGCAAAAAGTAGCATCTATTGAGGCCAGTCAACAATCGGTTCAATCCGAGGTTAGTTCAATGAACCAGCAAGTGGGGAATGTTAATAATAATGTCAATGCATTGAATGCCCAGATTACCAAACTGAATCAAATGATTACCGATTTAAATAATCAGGTTGTCAAACAATCAGAAGTAATTAACGTATTAATAGAACGTACAAAACCTAAACCTGTAAAGCGAGTAGTGCGTATTCAACACGTGGCCCCACAAATAAATTATTATATAAATGCAGTAATTCCTGGTCGGGCTTGGCTAATTGGCACAAATGGTTCTACACTTACAGTAAGAGAAGGGACAAAAATCGCAGGATATGGGACTGTTAAGCTTATTGACTCGATGCAGGGTAGGGTCTTAACCAGTTCAGGGCGAGTAATCAGATTTAGTCAAGAAGATAGTTGAGGTGTTGTATGGCTGATACATGTACGGGCGGAAGTGTAGCTTGCTGGATATCAGGTCAAGTTAATATATTAAATAATATTGCAAATTCGCTGATTCCTGTAGAGCGTCTTATTACCGGAGGTGCGTATCTGATTGGTTGTGCTTTTTTGTTCAAAGCAGTCTATAGTTTAAAGACATATGGTGAAGCTCGTACGATGATGTCCAGTAATACGAGTATGAAAGAACCGATTGTATATCTATTTGTTGGCGCGTTATTTATTTATTTTCCATCGGCTTTTTCAACATTAATGGTGAGTACTTTTGGTTATCAAAATGTTCTCCAGTATGCTCCAACCGGAGGTAATAATACGACACTTGATACCTTATTCGGTTCTGGAAGTGTTGTGGGAAGACCCTTGACAATTATTATTCAGGTCATCGGTTTAGTTGCCTTCGTAAGAGGATGGGTGTTGATTGCCCGCTCTGCTTCGCAGGGACAACCACCAGGAGGAACAGGAAAAGGTTTAGTTCACGTGTTTGGAGGGATATTAGCGATTAACATTGTAGGTACAATTGAGATGATTAATAATACTTTATATGGGACATCGTGAAAGGCAAAGCACGATATTAATTTGATTTAATTGTGAGTAAATTTAAAATTGGGGAGAAAAAGGTGAAGAGTAAAGTCATTAGTAAATCTAGCTACAAATATTGGTTAGGCAGTTTTATTTGTTTAAGTTTATTGGCTTTGGTAAGTCCAGAGGCCGCAGCAGGAGGCGGGATGTCTGTAGGAAAGATGGCCTCAACGATTACTGGGTCATTTGAGAATTTGACCAAATTAATCACTGCAGGTTCTTATCTGGCTGGATTGGGATTCTCAATCGGTGCTATTATGAAATTTAAACAACATAAAGATAACCCCACCCAGATTCCAATAGGTACACCAATTGCTTTGGTATTTATCGCTGCGGCGTTATTATTCCTTCCTTCTATTCTAGGGGTAACCGGAGTAACAATGTTCGGCGGTAGTGGTGGTCAAACTGCAGGCCCAAGCGGAACAGTTTATACAAGCGGCGGCTAATAATTTAGTAGTTGCTTTATAATGGTAAGATTCATTTCTGATCCTCCTCCCGTAAGGGAAGAGGATCTTTTAATGAGTGTTAAACGAATAATTGCCAAAAATTGATTGTAATAAATGTGAGCCAAAGAATATGGCAGTTAATCTAGAACAAAACAAATTAAAATTAATGGCTACGCCAGGTTCATGGCGTTTGTATTCAGCCAGAAAGGTAGACGAGCGATTCAAGTCGTTCGAGCAAAAAGTATTTCAAAGAGATAGGTATACGTGTAGGTTTTGTGGATTTCAAGCACGCTTATTTCAAGAAGTGGTAAATATTGATAATAATTATGCTAACAACAAATTAGATAACTTGGTTACCTCATGTTGTTTCTGTGCCCAGTGCTTTTTTGTTGAATCTGTTGGCGTGGGGGGATATGGTGGAGGTACCTTAATCTATCTTCCTGAGTTAACCCAAGCTGAGTTGAATAGCATATGTCATGTACTATTTTGTGCGATCACTAATGATACGGGGTATAAATCCAGTGCACAAAATATTTATCGAGCTTTCAAGTTTCGTTCTCAACTCGTGGAAGAAAAATTTGGTGAAGGAACTAGCGACCCTGCAATATTCGGTCAGTTAATGATTGATGCAGGTGTAAATGACGAAGAGCGAAGAGCTCAATTATTTAAAGATATACTTCTATTGCCATCAAGGGCCAAATTTCGTAAACAAATTGAAAAATGGGCTGCAAGTGCATTAGAAGAAATTTCAAGTTAATGTGAGGAACGGAATGGCGCATTGGTCAGAATCTTTTTTTGAAGGAATAGATACCTTCTTTGCCTGGCTAAGTACATCGCTCAAGCAAACAACAGAATCATATATTGATTTAGAAACAGCTGATAGTCCAACAGTGTTGGTTAATCACGATGGCTCCTTAGTATCAGTTTTGAAGGTTGAAGGCGTATCAGCCCTTGTAGGAAATGCTGAATTTGATAATTTGGTTGCAGGTCTAACCAATTCATTTCAAGCTGCTATGGGGCGTCCAGGACATGCTTTGCAGGTTTATTTTAGTCATGATAAACAAAACATAAAGAAATTGATCCAAGATACCTATCAACCCGCTACGGCTACTGCCAAACGACTGGAACTGAATTTAGAAGACTTGTTTCAAGAACGAGTTGATTATATGGCATCCTGGTGCGCGGAAGAACGCGTATATTTTGTGCTGTTCACACGTCCCTTCAATTTAACATCAGAGCAATTAAAAATTGCTAACAAAACTAAAATGAAGATGATTAAAGATATGAAGGCTCCACCTTTTAAGAACAGCCAGACTATCTATGCCGCAATTCCAGAGTTACGTGACACCCATGACGCATATGTGCGATCGGTGGTGAATGATATGGATTCGCATCATGTGTTTGTTAAATTATTGGAGGTTCATGATGCCATCCATGCAATTCGCATGACTGCAGATCCAGATTATACTGCTGATGAATGGCGCCCAAGTTTGCCTGGAGATAAGGTTACAATTAGAGAAATAAACAGTTTTGAAGGCGATGCTTCTGATTTATTATGGCCATCATTGGCTAAACAAGTATTTCCTCGTGACGCTGAAGTATTAGACTTACGCACAGTGAGGGTTGGAGATAAGATTTATTCATCAACCTACATCGATTTATTTCCTAAGGATCTCAGACCATTTGTTCAGTTATTTTCCCGCATACTTCCTTCCCATGTTCCTTGGCGAATTTCTTTCTTAATTGAAAGTGAAGGACTTGCCACAATTAAGCTCAAAGGAATGCTGGCTGCGATTCTTACTTTTAGTTCTGCCCAAAATCGTTTGATCAGTGATTCAGTAAATTTATTAAAATATATACAGCTTAATACGGATGAATCTCTAGTACGCTTGCGGGTTGTGGCTACAACATGGGCACCTGAAGACAGAATGCCATTATTGCGTCAACGTAGTTCTGAGTTAGTAAAAGCAATTGAAGGCTGGGGATCAACTGATGTTTCTGAAATTTGTGGTGACCCTTTTGGTGGTTTTGTTTCCACAATGTTAGGAGCTACGCTCAATAGTACTGCAGTACCTACAGTCGCTCCCCTCAGTTCGGTAATCTCTATATTACCTATTACTCGTCCTGCTTCACCTTGGACAAAAGGCGCATTGCTTTTTAGAACACCGGATGGTAAGCCTTGGCCATTTCAACCTGGATCTACAGAACAAACTACTTGGATTGATTTGGTTTATGCACGTCCTGGTTCTGGTAAGTCAGTTTTATCCAATGCGATTAATTTAGCATTATGCTTGTCGGGTGGATTGTTACGTTTACCACGTATTGCGATTATTGATATTGGACCTTCAAGTAGTGGACTTATCTCTCTACTCAAAGAGGCGCTTCCCGCATCAAAACGTCATTTGGTTGCTTATCATCGCTTGAGGATGACCCCTGAGTATTCCATTAATCCTTTTGATACCCAATTAGGATGTCGTTATCCTACCGCATTAGAACGTGCTTTTTTAGTGAACTTTATAACGTTACTCACTACGCCGCTTGGGGCAGAAAGGCCCTACGATGGTATGCCCGATCTTGCGGGTATGGTCGTAGATGAATTATATAAAAGTTTGGCTGATGAGTATAATCCTGCCCCGTATTCCCCTGGGATTGAGGAATTTATTGACAGTATATTAGAAGAAATTGGTTTTATTCGTGATTCAAAATCAACGTGGTGGGAAGTAACTGACTCACTTTATTCAGCAGGATTTGTTCATGAGGCGATGTTGGCTCAACGCTATGCGATGCCTTTATTGGCTGATGCTGCATCCATTTGTCGTACCCCCTCTATTGAAGATTTATATGAACGGATAACGGCACCGACTGGTGAGTCATTAATTAACGCGTTTTCTCGAATGATCTCTGCGGCAGTTCGGGAATATCCTATCTTATCACGTGTGAGTGCCTTTGATATTGGTGATGCACGGGTAGTATCGCTTGATCTCGATGAAGTTGCAAAAAGTGGTGGGGATGCCGCAGACAGACAGACGGCGGTTATGTATATGTTGGCACGTTATGTGTTGGCAAGACATTATTATTTAACTGAAGAGAGCCTAAATAATATCCCGGAGCAATACAAGGAATATCATAAAGAAAGAGTGCAAGAAATTCGTGAAGATCACAAACGTATTGTTTATGACGAGTTCCATCGTACTTCAAAATCTGCTGCAGTGCGTGAACAAGTTATTATCGATATGCGGGAAGGACGTAAATGGAAAGTACAAATCGCCTTGTTATCCCAGTCAGTTGATGACTTTGATCCGGTAATGATCGATTTTGCCACTGCAATTTACATCATGGATGCAGGACCTTCACAAGCGATTGAAAAAACAACTGCAATATTTGGACTCTCGGATACTGCAAAAACTGCTTTGCGAAGCCGAGTCCATGGTCCACGACAAGGTGGGGGAACGTTTTTAGCTCAATATGCTACCAAAACTGGTGTGAATGTTCAGTTGCTTACCTTGACCTTAGGGCCAGTAGAACTTTGGGCATTTAGTACCACGGCTGAAGATGCTACGGTGAGAAACCACTTATATCGTCATCTTGGCCCTGGGGAAGCTAGGCGTGTTTTGGCCGCGCTTTTTCCTAATGGTTCAGTTGCCAAAGAATTAGAAACCCGGCTGAATAGTATGAAAGAAAAAATGGGTTTGATTGAAGAAGAACTTAAAGAAAGTATTGTAGAACAATTAATTAATGAAATTCTTGAAGCGTATTCAAAAAATCCTGATGTGAAGAGTTTACCTGCAAAATTAACTTGAGTTGGACTTTTCCTCTTTTTATCTTTTTATGCTTAATGTAATCCCGTATTAAGTTGGCATTTGTACGGGATTCTTTTAAAATCCCACTCCGCTAACATAATAATATTATTCTTATATCAAACAGCATCATGCAATTAATATTTCTATTAAGAGAACTTCCCTATAATCAACCTTCTGAATCATGAATGAAATGCAGTATTCAATTCATTCTGGAACGAATAAAAATAATAAAAAAGGAAGCATAGGATGAAGTTTTATATGAACAATGCAATCGCTATTTTATTTTCACTATTCATAGGTATTAATACAAGTTTTGCCCAAATAAATACGGAAATTCCAGATGAAATGTTCATTAAAGAACATTGGATCAGTTTAACCACTAGCTATGACATTGAAACAAAAACACGAAAATTAGGTACTTTATATAGAAAGTTCTTTAGTCTGTTATTAACGTATGAATTTTTTGATCCTTTTGATAATAAGTTAGCTTATGCGCGCTCAAGATTTCTTTCGCTGACTGCCCATTTTGATGTGTACGATAATTATGAAAATTTTATTGGAGCTGCTGATGAACGATTATTTGCCTTTTTTCCTACCTTTGATGTTTATGGACCAGACGGGTATACAAAATTGGCTAAGGCGAGTATGAACTTCTGGGGGACGACATTCACAATCTATGATCCAGTAACCGATAGACAAATGGCTACTCTGTATCGACCCTTTTTTAGACTGAAGAATGATTGGACTTTTAATATCACTGACCGGGCGTTATTTAATCAAAAAAACATTGATTCTCGAGTGCTGATGACTGTAATTGCATTCCAGGGTGATAGGGAATATTGGGAAAGTACGCATCGAAATGACTTAAAGTCCATTGCGAACAAACGGAATCAAACGAACGAAGTGACCTCGGAACAAGTTAGCGATCTTTTAGAACAAATTGCGGAAGTTAGTAAACAAGCGGGGATAGAAAAAATAAAAAATCCGGATTCGAAGATGATGGATGTTGTTGTTAACGAGCTGGAAAATAATTATAGAAAAGCTCATATGTTGGAGGAATCGACACAGACAAACCAGCAAAAACTTGCAGCCTTCGCTGAATATTGTTTGGGTTTGGTACAATCCAATTCTCTACCCAATGAGAAGAAAAATATAATACTATTCTTACTTAAGACACGTCTGGAAGGGGCTGCGAATTTAATTTGAGATCTTAGCGCAGGATATACTACTTACTGGAGATCCCTTACTGGATTTGGGATGACGTGTTCTTATTCTGAGCAGTCATCATGAGTTTGGCAAGAGGGCTCTTCAGCCTTTAATATTGTGAATTATTTCATTATAAGACGATACCATCTACTGAAGCTCATTAACTGCATTAGGGAGGTAGTATCTTTTCGGAATGCGCAAATTTTAATTTGTTCTTATGGGTAAAGTTACAATGACTTTTAAGCCTCCTTGTAAATTATTAGTCAAGGTAATATCGCCTTGATGCATTTGAATAATTTCTCTAGCAATAGTTAATCCAAGTCCGGTGCCTCCGGTACTGCGTGAACGCGAATATTCACCTCGGTAAAAAGGCAAGAAAACATGTTCTAGATCGGCTTCCGCTAATCCTGGGCCCTGGTCGGTAATTGTAATTTCTATTTTATTAGCTAGGGAATTTAGGTGAATCATCGCCTTATAACCATAATGAACTGCATTATTAATTAAATTATTGAACGCCCGTTTTAATAAATTCACCGTACCATAATAGACCAGCTTCGTGGGTTCACTAGTAAAACTGACATCATAGCTTAGTTCTAGAGCATCATCTTTCAGTGATGAAAGCAGAGCTACCAAGTCGAAAAGTTGGGGCTTTTCCTCAACATTGACGTCCCGGAAATAATCTAGAGTTTCACGAATCATAAGTTCCATCTCATTAATATCCGACATTATTTTGTTGTAATTGGGATCATCCTCCAAATATTCAGCACGTAATTTTAAACGAGTTAATGGGGTGCGCAGATCATGCGAAATTGCAGTAACTACTCGAGTTCGATTTGCTAAAAGCTTGTTCACTTTTTCTTGTAAGTCATTAATTTTCTTAAAAATAGTTTTTTGATCCTGGTTTCCAGTCACTGGGATAGGTAACCAATTTTCTTGGTGCTCACTGTAATTAAGGCTTTGAATTAGGGTATGAATGGGTTGGTTGAGTGTTCGTACGGCCCAATAATTGATGAAGAGTAACGCGCCAATTAAGATAAGAAACAGGCTGACCACTGAGTTTGCTTGGACGGGAAAAAAGGAGATAACCTTAATATTTAACCAATTATTCTCTTTTATAAAAACCGAGAATTCTAATTTTTTATTTTGTTTGATTAAGTTAAAAAGCACTGGAGCTTTTAATGTTACCAATGCATTTTTATCATGCAAGGGTTTAGGAGACAAAGTTATTTCAGCCCAAGAAATACTTTGATTTCGTAAGATCAAGGGCCATATGGATTGTGGATTTTTTTGTAATAAGGTGACGAGATGAATCAATGAGTGCACTGCTTTAGGAGGAAGAGGCGAACGGATGTTTTCATAATAATATTTCCCTAGCTGCATGAGGGAAAAAATTATTAATAAGTTACCAAGAATTAATCCGATGAGGGTTTTTTTTGCGGTTTTGGTTAATTGCGTCATACCAAATTAACCTTAGTTTTGAATTGATAGCCTCCTCCTCGAATCGTTAATAAGGAGCGTGGATTGCGCGGATCGAGCTCAATTTTTTTTCGCAAACGGCCTATAAGTACATCAATTGTTCTATCTTGCGAGTCACAGTCTTTGTCGTACAATAAGTCCATCAATTGATCGCGGCTCAGAATTCGACCAGGGTGTTCTAAGAAAATAATCAATAGCTCATATTCTCGATGACTTAATGGGATGGCTACAGATTCTTTATCGATTAAAGAGTGAGTATTGCGATCAAGTATCCAATTATCAAAATGAATTTGTTGTAGTGGAGTTAGTTTTTTACGATCCTGTTCCAATTCACCTTGCGTTCTTCTTAATTGGGCTTTGATCCGTGCGAGTAATTCACGAGAGCTGAAGGGTTTGGAAATATAATCATCTGCGCCTAACTCCAGGCCGGCAACCCGATCTGCAATACTGTTTGCTGCGCTGAGCATGATTATGGGCATGCTATGAGTTTGACGAATTGTTTGACATAAATTTAATCCATCAATGCCTGGGAGCATGATATCTAAAATAATTAAATCAAAATTATGTTCTCTTAATAACTGTTTGATGTTTAAGCCATTCAAGGTCCAGGTGGTGCGAAAACCATTTTTAATCAAGTAATCATTAATCAAATGCGTAATTTCTTGATCATCATCAATAATCAATATGTGGCTTTTTCTTGTGCTCATGAATCACCAGATAAAAGAAATTTAGTCTAAGTACTGGAAGCAGAATTTAAAAAATATAACGTTTAAAGGTTATGACTATGCCGGCTTTATTATAACAGCAAACCGACCTATGTTCAGCATTGTAACAGAGTTGTTACAACAAACAGTGCATTTGTCATATTCCTATTACATTGTCTCCTTACACTATCTGTGAAAACCTAATAGGAGAAAATAAAATGAACGTAAAACGTTTCCTTTTAATTAATAGTTTAGCTTTTAGTGTATTAAGTACCTCTATTGCAATAGCACAACCAGCGGCATCGGGTGCGACAGTTTCGATAAATCACACAGGCCATTATAAACAGCATGTTGGTAAGCTGTTAACCCCGGAGCAACGCTCAGAGTTGGCTAAAATTAAAAATACTTTTCGCACACAAATGGCACCATTAATTAAAGAAAAACGAGCTCTAAGTATGCAAATAAAAGGCAAAGTAGCTAGTCCAAATGCAAAATGGAGTGATATATCGAGCTTGGTAGAAAAAAGAAATCGCGTCAATGCTAAGATAAGTACCCTCTGGGCTCAAACCCAATTTCAAACCTATCAAAAATTGGGTGTTTTATTGCCTGTCCACCATAGTCATCATTGTGGTTTTCAGAATAAAAATCTTGTTAAAAGATCATAAAGCGCATTGGACGGTTTCGTTCCTTTTGCGAAACCGTTTATTTGTTTAATTCAATGACCACAACTTTTATCGGATGATTACTCATGTTTTCATCAGTGTGTAATTCCCCCGGTACGTCTTTAGACAGATAATATGCTTTATCTTTTTCCAATTTTAAGAAATGTTCTTTTCCTTTATTGTTTACTACTTTGAGCAGCCCATCATCTAAGGCAACAATGACTCGATTATGGTCATGTCGATGCATTTTTAGAATATGTTTCTGATTGGGATGGATAACGGTTGTCCATATTGATACTTCTTTATTTGATAGCTGAGGAATGCGAACCGTGTTTTGTTCCTTAGCATAGGAACTTATTGATGTTGAAAGGGAAAGAATAAAAAGGTTCAAAGTTAAGTATTTACGCATAATGTTCTCCATGATTGTGGGATACTATAATATATTGGGAGTATGTTCAGAAGGCTTTTCAATCGCATCGACACATTTTGCCACAACAATTTGTTTAATTAACTTTGTTAATAGCGTGTAATCGTGTTTTTTATGGGAAGTTGAGCGCCAGGCCACACCAATTTCTCTATAGGCGTGAGCCCCTTTTAAAGGAAGTGAGACTAAATCAGTACCTGTAAGAATTCCGCTGTTAATTGCAAGGTTAGGCAAAAAGGTAATGCCGGGCTGGTGACTCACCATCTGAATCAAAGTATGCAGACTAGTAGCAAAGAAACGATTAATTTGTTTACTTTCTTTTAATTGGCATGCTTGTAAAGCATGTCCTGTTAAACAGTGTTCTTTTTCCAGAAGAAAAATACTATTTTCCGGTAATTGACTGATTTCTTTGTCTAATCCTTTATTGGACCAGCTTTTTGGTAAGACCAATTTAAAATAATCTTTGCATAAGACATGTGTCTTGAATTCTTGGGTAGGATAGGGAAGTGCTAAAATAACAAGATCAAGCTTTCCTTTACTTAAATCGTCTAAAACATTGTCCGTAGTGTCTTCCCTGATAAATAAAATAAGTTCAGGATAAAGTTGCTGACACAAATTTTGTAAATCACTTAAAATAAATGGGGCAATGGTTGGAATTACTCCCAAATAAAATGGTCCTTGCATTACTTTTCCCTGATTCCGTGCGTAGTCCACTAAATCATTACTTTGTTCAATAATAAATCGACTGCGACGGACTATTTCTTCCCCTAAGGGTGTGAATATAAATGTTTTATGATCTCGCTCCAGTAATTGAGCTTCCAAAGTTTCTTCAAGACTGGTAATGGCTGCGCTTAAGGTTGATTGACTAATAAAACAAGCAGCCGCAGCTCGACCAAAATGTTGGTGATCATATAGTGTGATAAGGTAATGGAGTTGTTTGAGACTTATTAATCTACTCATCGATTTTTCCGATTAAAGTTATCTGTTTTATTCATTTTAAATAATTATATACCATAACTATAATTTAACTGAACGAAATGAATGAGGAGAATGATATGTTAACTGTTGGTCAAAAAATTCCAGAATTTTCTGTTGTTGCAGCTAAGCCTGGTTTTAATAATCATGAAGAAAATGGTGTAAGTGCTTTTGAAGAGATTACTGAACAAAGTTTTCCAGGAAAATGGAAAATACTATTTTTCTATCCTAAAGATTTTACTTTCGTATGTCCAACAGAAATTGTGGAGTTTGCAAAATTAAATAACGAATTTAACGATAGAGATGCAGTAGTACTCGGGGGAAGTACTGATAATGAGTTTGTTAAATTAGCGTGGCGAAGAGAACATAAGGATTTACATCAGTTAGATCAGTACAGTTTTGCAGATGTCCACGGAAAATTAACTGACGGTTTAGGTATTAGGGATGAGGAAAGTGGTTGCGCTTTAAGGGCAACATTTATCATTGATCCGAATAATGTGATTCAACACGTGAGTGTTAATTCATTAAACGTTGGACGTAATCCCCAAGAAATATTGCGTATTTTGGATGCCTTGCAAACCGACGAATTATGTCCTTGTAATCGTCCTATTGGCGGTGAAACATTATAACCAGAGCAAAATCCAGAAGTTCTTATCGATAAGAACTTCTGCAAAGGAGAGTACTATGTCTATAGAACAATTGAAACAAATGATACCTGATTTTGCTAAAGATATTCGTCTTAATGTGAGCAGTTTATTTGGTAATGTGACTCAATCAGGTTTAACCGAGGCCCAGTTTTATGGAGTTGCATTATCTGTAGCTTATACTTTAAAAGATAATCATATTATCGATGCCATCAAAACAGAAGGTTCATCATACATTACTGTGGAATTAGAGCAGGCTGTAAAAACCGCAGCTGCTTTAATGGCAATGAATAATATCTATTATCGAGCTATCCATTTAGCAGAAAATAAGGAACTTGCAGCAATGCCTGCTAATTTACGTATGAATGCCATGTTAAATCCTGGGGTACCTAAAGCGGATTTTGAGTTATTCGCTTTGGCAGTATCCGCAATCAATGGTTGTGGAATGTGCATTCACTCACATGTGAAGCAATTGTTGGAACATGAGTTAAATAAAGTTGCAGTACAATCTGTACTTCGGATTGCAGCGATTTTAAATGCATTGTCTTTTGTTTTACACAACAATGAACTGCAAATAACTGGTTAGATATGGTTTAAGCACCTTACGGGCATGAAGTTATGGAAAAATCGATTGTTCCCACAAACGCGAAAACCATTTCTGGAGAGATAGTGTTTTAAGAATAGATTTACGTCTGCGTGGGAACGATTAAACTTAACTTCATAGAAGTGGGTACAGGCTTACCTAGAACTAAAAATCCAATCTGATTAGTCTTAATGTAAAAAACAAAGAAAAAAATCCTTATCAAGCCTTGCAGGTCGCATACGGGTTTATGCATCCTGCCAGTCTTCAGGCTCTAAAGGAATGAGAAGCCATAACAGAACATAGGCAATAAATGCAGCACCACCTAGGAGGAAAAAAATAACAAAAATAATTCTTACCCATACTGGATCGACGCCAAAATAGACCCCTAAACCACCACATACGCCAGCAATTTTTCGATCTTTACGAGAGCGCCATAATTTTTTGTAGGATTGATTCATAATTTACCTTCAATACGTTAAGTTAACCATGTTTTTCCTTCCACAAAACGTGCAACGATCATACTACTTATTGTATTACATGTTACATTAAGCATTGTTGCAAGTGGATCAATGATAATACTAATTGCCGCTATTGCTATTAAAACTGAAGGAGGAAATCCATAAACATTGAGGATAAGTAATTCACCAAGCATGCCTCCGCTTGGAATTGCGCCCATTACCGTACCAACTAATAATGAAATTCCTAAGGCGGTCAGCAGTACACTGGGACTTGAAAAATTTAAGTGGAAGATTCCAAACAAAAAAGCGATCTTGAACACCCCACCGATTACTGAGCCATCTTTATGAATAATGGTACCCAAAGGAATTACAGTTTCATAAACTTCAGGAGCAACTCGCATTTTTTTTGCGGCCAGCAAATTAGCAGGAATGCTCGCGGCACTGCTGCATGTGGCAATTGCAGTAACTACGGGTAAAAAAATGTTACTCCAAAATAATTTTATACCTTGAGTTTTTCCAGCTAAATAGGCAAATGCTGTCGAAGCAAGGATAAAATAAATCATGCCGGATGTATAATAAAGAACTCCAATTCGCAGGTAATTAGTCATCAATTGAGGACCTAGGTCATGGACTAAAACTGCAAAATAAGCAAAAAAACCCAATGGTGCGTAATACATTACCAAAGAAAAAACACGCATGAAAATTTCTTCACCCGCTTTCAAAAAATCTATAAATATGGTCTCTTTATTATTGGTATTCGATGCCGCTAGGCCTACGAGAATTGAAAATACAATAAGTGCCAAAATATGCTGCTGGGAAAGAAGTTTGCTAAACTCAGGAACTGTAAAAATATCAGCAATTTGATTGAGAAAACTTAATTCAGAGGTTTTTTCTTGAGCATGAAGTGTTAATGTGACTCCTTCAGCGGGAGGAAATAGGCTGACAATAAAAAGAGCATAAACTGCTGCTATGATTCCGGTAAAAACAAATACAATCGCCATATAAAAAGAGATCTTACCGAGTTTTCCCATTGAGCCCATGCGTGCAATCGCGGAAGAAATACTAAAAAAAACTAAAGGGACAATTGCCGTAAAAATGAGGTTAAGAAAAATTTCCCCAAAAGGTTTTAAATAGAGAGTAGCTGACCCCCAAAAATAACCTGTGAGGCCTCCAAGCAAAATAGCTGTGAGTAACATAAATGGGAAAAAATAAGGTCCAAAAGTTTTTTGGGTGCTCAACCGATGTCCTTAGAAATTTTAGGAACTGTTTCCATTGTATCGGTTCCCTAGGGGGCATGCTATATCCTGGTGAATGTTTTAAAGAAAGTTAGCGGATGGTTATTTTTTCGGATGCTTATAAGTAGTGATTTGAATTTTGATAAAATTATGATCTATGCCTCGCCAGGATTGGGGAGGTTATTTTGATTAAGATCTTTTTGATATATATGTTCTTTTAATTCTGAATAAACTGCCAATAGGCTCCTTTCAACCATCCTAAGTTTAATAAAAAACTACTATAGGATATAAGGAGCTACGAGCCCTGCCCATATTTTATAAGCATTCAAATTCAAATGGACTCCATCGGAGGTAAACTTTTCGTCAAGCCCGTTTTTTCCGGACAACAATGAGTTTAAATCCAGGTAAGGAATTCTATAATCTTGGGTCAGAGAGTGTAAACGTTTATTAAGCTCATTAATCTTAGGTAATGCATTACGGCATTTTTCTGAAAGAACTTGATTGCAAATTACAGTTGAAGTTATAACAACATTTATATTATTATTTATTAATAAATCGACAATTTTTTTATAATTTAGAAACATATAATCTACAGGGGTCCTGTCTTGATAGGCGTCATTTAGCCCTATCATTATGAATACACGTTTAGGATTTGTTGCTAAAATATTACCCATTCTTTCATATAAACCGTTTGTAGTGTCCCCACCAATTCCACGGTTACCAATTGTACTATGGTTCAACAGTTCAGGCCATAAACCCAGAAATGTAATGGAATCACCGATAAAAACATTATCAAATGTTAAAGTTGCTTCTTCATAAAGCTTTTTAACTTCAGCAGCAGAAATAGCATGGAGTGGAGTGGGTAGACAAGCGAATGCCATCAATCCCAAAGCTGAGAAAATTCGGATAAACCTCATCAAAACTCCTTTTATCGATGATTAATGGAGCCACATAATACACATTTTTTTATAAGACATAAATTGGTACTTTCTGAAATAAATAAAAAAATAATTTTTGATTTTAATGGTGATTTCTAGTGATCCATTCTGATTAAAAAGTAAGTTGAATGAAATAAATAAGGGAGCACTTTGTTTAGGCCCAATATATTAGTGGATGTATGGAGGAAGTGGAAAATAGGTAAAGTTTTTAACCAATTTTTTGCATTTATAATCAATAAGTTAGAACTTACTATGAGTATAAAATGCAATAATTGAATCAATAGTTCCCACCGTGTATAATCGAATGCGCTTCTAATGTAACCCACATGTGAGAATCATTATGCCTACAGCTAACCCAGTTGTTTACAATCACGCTGATCTCCTATCCTGGCAAAAAGAATTAACCCCACTGGAACAACAAATCTCAGAGAATTTACAATTCGTTGAAAGCCAGAGGCAACAACTTCAACCCTATGAAGAACAATTGCGGTCTCTGAATTTACGTATTTCCTTAATAGAGCACCAGGTTTCTATGGATATGGTGCTGGCTCAGGATTTAATGCGTCCCAAGATTCATTATTATGGAGAGAATATTCAGGTACTAGAAACCTTTAAGTTGCAACTGGAGTTAAGCCGTTTGCAAGAGGAACGTAATATCCTCGAACAAAAGATGATTCCTCATGAGCAAGCAATAATTGGAACCCAGGAGTTGTTGCAGAACCTTTTTTCTCGCCGAGCATGGTTAAATGAGCATATTCCTGCAGCACAGTTATTTTTAGAAACGTTGCAAGAAAATCCAATGAAATCGGTGCAGGATTTGAGTAATAGAATTTGGGATGCATTGGCTAATTACGAAGACACGCACCTGTTTGACCTTTCTCCTCAGGTACGTATTTGCTTGATAGCTGTGCGGTATTTGAATCAATTGACGATATATCCCGGAGTAAGCGATCCTGACTATTTGAATCAAGTCCATCGGAGTAATTATCTTCGTTTGTGTGGTTTCTTATGGGATATGTACACCAACGTAAAAAATGAAAAAAAAGATGCCGAGTTTGAGAAGGTTTTAGGGAGCCTTATTGAAAGTACTCATATTGCGCAACATGGAGATTTACCATATCCATTATTGACTGGTTATAGTGCGACTGCCTGGTTTGAAAGTAATAAACAAAGTGCACCAGGATGTTTTGCAATTCAAGAATACTTTTTGCCTATTTTGGAAGAAGAAATCCTGAACAATGGATTGGCATATATTACTCAGAATAAGCTCTTAAAGCCTACCGCGCTTCAAAAACACATCATCAATGCAGTCAATTTAATTGATGCCGAAGTAAAATTAAAAAAGCAAAAGCATGAAGACATTGATTATCATTTTTATGGGCGAACTGTTCTTATTTTAAATTCCGCTTTAGTTAATCCTACAGATAAACAACTAGCGCAACGTTTAGGAGATATCGCTGCCTATACATCGGGAAGCAACTCTACGGGTAAACAAGTTTTAGGTGGTCTACTTATTGTATTGGGTGCTCTGCTCATTTGCTCTAGTATAGCTGGTTTTATCACTACTTGTGGCTCGAGCTCTGTTCTAAGTGCCTGGGGTTTTTCATTAGGACTTAGCTTATTAGAAACAGAGCTTGCTTTCGGAATTGCCTCTACTCTAGCAGCAGCCACTGGAGTTGGATTAACCTTCTTTGCGGGCCCTAAAGCTATTGAATCAGGAAGGCGTAAAGGTTTATCTCAAGAACTTATAGAGATTAAAGATGGGATGGAGAGCTATGATGCACCCCCACCTTATCCTTATAGTGCTGTTGCCTTAAATTAATTGCCCCGCTTCATTGCATCATGCCCCTATACGCTATAATCTAATAAAAATTAAAGGAGTTTCGCTAGGAGCAGAAACTCTTTTGCTCCTTACTTTCATATGGATTAATGAAGATGAAGCATAAATATTTTTTTGGACCTAAGGTTTCTCCTAGTACGCATAACGCTCAAGAATGTTGTATTCAAATTCCCTCCCCCCAAGATATAAATCAAATGCATGCCATGCCGGCAGGTGCGGACGAAGATCAATTTGAACGTCTCCAACATATGACCGAGGTAATTACAAAAATTCAATCAGCAGACTCATCCTTACCCGTAGCTACCACTAATTTTGTAAACCTACCGAAACACTGGACACAATTATTTACTGCAATAAAAAAGGGGGATGCGGAAATCGCTTTGGCACTTCTTGCGCAATTTCCCGAAGAAGATGAAATACTCCAGGCTCTATTAGCAGTACACCCATTAAAATATCTTGAAGAAATTATTATTTACTGCATCCAAGCGCAAAAAAAAGGATGGAAACAATTATCTCCAGATATCATCATTACCCCTGGAACGTTTGAGGTATTAATCAAAGATATTGCGATGACTTTATTTAATTCGGGAAAAATACACTTTTCTTTTGGCTTGCCGACGCATCATGCATACAGTGACGAGGGTAGTGGTTTTTGTATTTTAAATAAGTCAGCGGTTCTAATTAAATATCTGGAGCATTTATCGAGTAAACCATTGAAACATATTATTGTTGGAACTGACGTAAATCGAGACAATGGCCTATGTGATATTTTGATGAATTCTGCTTCAGATATGGATATATGCCATATTGATATTTTTGACTCCAGGGTTTATCCCCAACAAGATAATGCATTTATTACTAAAACCTTTAAACAGAGTGCAACAGATGTAGGACAAAAAATTCAGGCGTGGCAACGAGGAAGTTTCGAATATTTTGCAGTAGATTTAAGTAGTACCGTACGCAAACCCGGTTTAGTACATCCAGCTTTAGTTTTTGCATTAGAAAAAATTGAAGAACAAATCAAACAAGCGAAAACGAATCAGCAGAAAGTAGCTTTATTTTTACCTACAGGTTGGGATTCTCATGAAGCGGAAACAGCTTATTGTGGGAAATTTGTTGACGGTCAGTTAATGGGGACTGCTGAAGCACGAAAAACTCGTTTTAACGAAACCGACTTAACCTATTTTTATGAGAGTTTATTCAGATTATATCAAGAGAATAAAAGCTGCATCGAAAAATTATATTGGGGATTAGAAGGAGGATATGATCGAGAAATGTATGAGCAACAAATTCAATTGTTAATGTCACTTGTTTTAAAAGATATAGTCCATCAGGATACAAATGAAATTGTACCTGATAATTCTAAAAAACTATGAATAACCGGCTTTATTCGCCTGCGGTGCAGCATATAATCAAATACCTACGGTAAATAATAAAAGGGGTTGGGTAACTTAAATATCTTTTGCGCATACCCACCTTTAAGATCACTATATTGATCTCCTATCGATGCCACAATGATGTAGCCTTTTTCAGTGAGCATCTTTCGGGTATTGGATTTAAAGGGAATAATTGATTTTGAGGAATAGTTCATAGGCCGCAAATACAGACCGGACCATCCAGTATAACCTGCTTTTTGCAAATTTTCTTCCGTGGCCTTGCGTTCAGATTCATTTCTACCGGTAACAAAAAATACTTCAATACCATGGTCTTGTGCATCTCGATATAAAGTGAGCATAGGCTCAATCGCTGGAGCATTAGCAGCCATTATGTCTTGATGATATGCTTCCCGGTTCCCACCAAAATCACGTTTAATCATATATTGATAATTCGATAAACTGGTTTCATCGATGTCTAGAATTAAAGCAAGCTTTTTAGGTGATTTTTCTTTTTGATTGATTTCGGCTTGTTGATCAATATAATTTTGGGCTTTTTTTATCTCTTGAGTTAACTCTTTTTGATATAGGCCTGAATCATAATAATTTTTGAGTTCATTTTTTACTAAAGTAAGATTCGGTGGATCTGAAAAAATTGGATTTGAAAAAAGAAAAGCAGTGCTGAGTATAAGGAGGGAGAGTGATTTATTGAGTACACGCTTCATTATCTATCCATTTTTACTAAATGCCCAAATTATATCCTTGTTCATTTGTTTGTCAATTAGCCTTTAGGTAATCGCTACATCGACCTAAGTTATTTTCATCCGGTCTTTATTGGAAAGAGGTTTTGTACTTATGTAGATAGCCTGCTCATCCTCAGTTATAATGCGAGCTTATTTTTTTTAAATTGCCCCGACCTATGCATTTGAAGCAATTAAAACTAGCCGGTTTCAAATCTTTTGTGGATCCTACAGTGGTTCATTTTCCGAGCCAATTGGTGGCAGTTGTTGGACCTAATGGTTGTGGAAAATCGAATATTATCGATGCTGTACGTTGGGTCATGGGAGAAAGTTCCGCACGAAACTTGCGGGGTGAATCTATGGCCGATGTGATTTTTAATGGTTCTTCTAATCGTAAATCTGTAGGCCAGGCTTCTGTTGAACTGGTTTTCGATAACAGTCTAGGGCGTTTGGCCGGTCCTTTCGCAAGTTATGGCGAAATCGCCGTAAAGCGCGTTGTAACTCGTGATGGTGATTCTTCTTATTATTTGAATGGCAGTCGTTGTCGGCGTAAAGACATAACCGATATTTTTCTTGGTACAGGAGCTGGAGCCCGTGGTTATTCAATCATTGGTCAGGGTACTATTTCTCAGCTGATTGAAGCCAGACCGGAAGATTTAAGAACGCACCTCGAGGAAGCGGCAGGTGTTTCCAAATATAAAGAGCGACGACGCGAGACCTTACAACGTATTGAACATACGCGTGAGAATCTAACCCGTGTTGCCGATATCCGAGAAGAACTAGACAAACAATTACAACGCTTAGAGCGTCAAGCTAAAGCGGCGGAACGTTATCTTATTCTTAAAGATGAAGAGCGGTTATGTCGTGCAGAAATTTTAGCGCTAAAATGGCGAGATTTTATTGCCCAACAAGAAATAAAACAACGCCAAATACAAGAATTAGCAGTGGGCTACGAACATCAGCAAAGTGCATTAGCAAAAGCAAATAAAGACCGGATCATTTTAAATGAAACTCTGCATGATGCAGATACCCAATCGCAGCAAATTCAAGCGAGCTTCTATCAGTTGGGAACTGAAATAGCACGTTTGGAAGAGACCATACAACAGCAGACACGTGAAAAAAAACGTTTGGAGCAAGATCAACAGCAAATGCAAGAGGATTGGCGGGTTGCTACGGAACAACACAAACACGATAGAGAAGAGTTAGCGCATAGTCAACAGCATGCATGCGATTTAGAAAAGAAACTTGAGCAATTAAAGAATCAGTTTAAAGAACAAGAAACGAATTGGCTAGATACGCAAAAACAACAGACAGAATGGGAACTTCGTTGGCAAGAGGCTCAGACACAAGGAAGTACCCTAAAAAGGGAATTTCAAGTAGCACAAGTTAAAGCACAGCATCTGGAGGAGAAACATCAGCAAACCCTATTAAGATTAGAAAAACTTCAATTAGAGCAAGAACGAATTTCCGTAGCAGATTTACAACAAACTCGAGAAAATTTACAGATTCAACATATTAAATTAATTGCAGATCAAGAGTTTGATCAGCTTCAACTCAAACAAAGTCATGAGAATGCCGAACGGTTACGCGCCCAATTACAAGATGTAGAACAAAACTTACATGGATTACAAGATGATTTCCATCATGCAAATAGTGAATATGCCGCATTGATGGCAGCCCAGCGTGCCGCAAAACAAGGTATGCAAAGCAACAAGAATACAATTAAGGAATGGTCAGAAAAACCTCGATTAATGGATGTTTTACAGGTGGAGCCCAAGTGGCAATCTGCTTGTGAGCGTGTGCTTAATGAAGCACTACATGCCTATGTCCTAGAAACTTTTGATGAACTATGGCCGCAGCGAACAATTTGTGAACGGCAAGGTGAACAGATTGTCACTCTGAGAAAAAAAGAGCTTCAATCTGGGGCTCATCCACGTCTCATAGATAAAATAAAAGGTGATATTCCCGCACATGCATCCCCCTTGGAACATATTTACACTGCCGAAGATATTGATGAGGCATTGAGCTGGTTACTTGAATTAGCCGAGTATGAGTCAATTATAACTCCCGACGGTTTTTGGTTGGGAAGGGGCTGGGTGAAATTTGTTACTCCAGAAACTCAGGATGAGTTAGGCTTATTGGCAAGACAACAAAAAATCTCTGATTTATCTCTAGTTGTTGAGGAGCAACAACAAAAAATTGCGATTTTAAGGACCGAACGTGATGAGACTCACCTGCAGGTCCAACGAAGTTTAAAGGAAATCGAATTACAACAGCTCAATGTAAATGCCAGTAATGAGGCATTAAGAGTAAATAGTGTGGCAAGAAGTGCTAATGAACAAGCCATTATTCATGCAGAACAACAAGCACTAGCACTTGCCTCCGAGTGCGAAGAGTTAACCCTAACTTTGGAAGCAATGGCTGCAGAAGAATATGATATAAAAGCGAAATTACAATCTTTAGAAGAACAATGTCGAGAGTATGAGCAACAACATGAGCATTGCCTACGTGAAAAACAAGAATGGCTACACACTTTGGCTTTAAGAAATAAACAAGTAGAAGAGTCTCGGGTTATGCTCCATCAGGCAGAACTGGAATATGATAGAGAGCGAAATAAAATACAGCAAATAAACGATCGTATTCAGCGAGAACAAGAGCGGTTAAATATTTTGGAGGAGCGGCTGGAACATTTAGCAATGCTTTGCCTGCAAACAGAAGGTCCAGGAGAAGAGCTCAACGAACAATTGAGTGTACTGTTACAAAAACATAATGAAGTAGAATTGCAATTGACTCTAAGCAGGGAGCAGTCCTCACAATTAAGGATGGAGCTTGAAGAATGTGAGAAAAATATTTTAAACTGTGATTTCGAGGTAAAACGGATCCAAGAACAAATAAGCCAAGCTCGAATGGAAGAGCAGGCTTTGGCTGTGCGTGCTAGTTCCGTACATGAATCGCTTGATGAATTAGGTTTACAAGCATCCTCATTACTTGAGTTGATTCCTGCTGAGATCACTCAGGTTATGCGGGAAGATGAATTAATTGCTCTTTCTGAAAAAATAAAACGCTTAGGGGCTATTAACCTTGCTGCAATTGAAGAATTTACTGCAGAACAACAGCGTAAAGTGTATTTGGATGAGCAATATAATGATTTAAATCAAGCGTTGGCAACACTGGAAACTGCCATTGAAAAAATGGATAAAGAAACCCGCTCACGTTTGGAAAATACCTTTGACCAAGTCAACTCTGCATTCAAAGCCCTATTTCCCCGTTTATTTGGCGGGGGGAGAGCGCAGCTGGAATTGACTTGTGATAACCTGTTGGAAGCTGGTATTGTAGTAATGGCACAACCTCCTGGAAAACGAAACAGTACCATTCATTTGTTATCCGGGGGAGAGAAGGCAATGACTGCGGTAGCATTGGTTTTTGCTATTTTTCAGTTAAATCCTTCACCTTTTTGTATGTTAGATGAAGTGGATGCCCCTTTAGATGATGTAAACGTGGGGCGTTTTTGCGCTTTAGTGAAAGAGATGTCACAATTCGTACAGTTTCTTTTTATTACACATAATAAAGTTACAATGGAATTGGCAGATCATTTGATTGGGGTAACTATGCGTGAACCTGGAGTATCTCGCTTGGTTGCGGTTGATGTAACACAAGCTTTGGCTATGGAGTAAATGATGCAGGCAAATTGGAGCTTAATTCTTAATGTCCTGTTGTTAATTGGCGTTATCGTAGCAATTGGGCGCTTAATGAAAGCTCGAAGACAGAGCTTAAGTCCAGAACGTTATCAACCTAATTTGGGGACACCAGAAAGGAGTTCCGATAGCACACAAAATTATACTGATGACATTATTGCTGTGCGTAAGGTTAATGCTGCGGCAATGGAGAATAAAATTGAAGTGGATAAGAATTTACAACTAACAAAGAAAACGACTACAAAGCCATCACAGCCACGTTTAATGCCTTTGGATGATGAAGAGGACCATAAATTAAAGATAGAAATTGAGTCAAAATCCACGCCTAAAATAGAAGTTGAGACGAAAGGTCAAACAGATCATCAGCCTACTTTGATGATGTTTTTGCTTGCAAAAGAAAACAGACAATTCGCTGGATATGAATTATTACAAACCGTTTTAGCTGCCGGTTTACGATTTGGTGAAGGACAATTATTTCACCGCCATCAATTTTCTAATGGTCAAGGCCCTGTTTTATGTAGTTTGGCAGCTGCAACTGCGACAGGCGTTTTTGATTTACAAAATATTGGTGCCTTTAGTGTGCGTGGTCTTTGTTTGTACATGCACTCCTCAAAAAATCCCGGTATCGATATGGAACGATTTACAGTGATGTTAGAAACAGCAAGGCAATTAAGTGAAGGTTTGGATGCGCACTTACTGGATGATCAGCGTAAACCCTTAACTGAAGATCGTATTGCTCGCTATTATCGCCTATTACAAATTAATCAGTCTCATTTTGAATTTGCTGCTGGATAGGCCTCATTTAGCCCGGGTGTCTAGATGAATCCGGGAATTGATACGCGACTTATTTTCTTGAAACCTGCATGGTACACCCGCATCCAAGATAGCGTTTGGTAAGGAAAAAAAATTAAACTTTTTTTACTGTTATTACCCACTTGAACTCTAAGCACAAGTCTTAGTACACTAGACTTTTAGCTATGTCTGAATACTATGAACCTAAATACTGTTGCTGCATTACTTGCCCAACCATGCCAGATTAATACTGAACTTACTGGAATTTCTACAGATACTCGTGAACTCAAGCCAGGAAGTTTGTTTATTGCCATTTGTGGTGAGCGTTTTGATGGACACGACTTTGTAAAAGAAGCAGAAACTCGAGGTGCAGTCGCTGCCATAGTAAGTCATGCTGTAGATGGAGTACGTATACCGCAATTTGTTGTTGCAGATCCCATACAAGCATTAGCTAAAATAGCGGCAGCGCATCGACAAAATATCCATTGCCCTGTCATCGCTTTGACTGGATCTAATGGAAAAACAACAACCAAAGAAATGATTGCTGCCATTTTACCCCCTCCTTCTCATGCTACTAAGGGAAACTTCAATAATCATATTGGTGCTCCCCTAAGCATTTTACAATTAAATAACCAACACCGTTATGCAGTTTTTGAGCTGGGTGCAAATCACCCTGGTGAAATCGCACACACTGTTGCAATTGTTCATCCCGATGTGACATTAATTAACAATATAGCTCCAGCCCATGTGGAAGGATTTGGTTCTATAGATGGTGTGGCTCGCGCCAAAGGAGAAATACATCAAGGTTTATCTCTTGCCGGTGTAGCAGTAGTTAATGATGATGATGCTTATGCTCATTTTTGGGATGAAATATTGATTGAGAAAAAGGTTCTTCGTTTTTCTCTAGATCACCCTGCTGATATCTATGCTCAAGATGTTGTTCTAGATGAGCAAGGTTGTGGTCAATTTTCTTTAATTGTACCTAATGGACAGGCCGATATTCATTTAAAAATTCCTGGCTTGCATAATGTTCGCAATGCGCTAGCTGCTGCAGCTTGCTGTTATGCAGTTGGAATTGCCATAAAAGAGATTCAACAGGGGCTAAATAGCTTTGGCGGTGTAAAAGGACGTTTGACGGTTCTTAAAGGAAAAAATCAATCAACAATAATCGATGATACATATAATGCAAATTTACGTTCTGTTCTAGCCGCGTTAGAAGTATTGGCAGAACGTCCTGATAAAAAAATCTTTGTGTTTGGCGATATGGGGGAATTGGGGACTTGGGCAACTCAGCACCATCAGGAAGTTGGATTTGCAGCGCGCCGATTAGGAATTGATCAGTTACTAAGTTGTGGCTCTTACAGCAAATTGGCGGCTGAGTCGTTTGGTGTCGGAGGTGAGCATTTTTCCAGCCAAGAGTTACTGGTGCACAATCTAGTAGAAAAATTAGCCCCAGATGTTGTTGTTTTGGTGAAAGGGTCTCGAGCCAGTGCAATGGAAAAAATTGTGCACCAACTGCTAGATTGAGGAGTTCTAGCGACCTGTCTATATGATGATAAAAAAGCAAAGAATTTTTTTTGTACGATGCTGAATGGTATGTAGGTTTGTGGTATGCTTGGCCGCTTTTTTGGCCCATTATTCTATTGGACGATATTTAACACAAACCCATAATTGGGTTAACCAAGAGGAACAATTATGCTCTACTGGCTAACGCAGCTATTTCAAGGGCAATATCATGCGTTAAGAGTTTTTCAATACCTGACTTTCAGATCCATTTTAGCTTCTCTAACTGCACTTTTAGTGGGTTTATTGTGTGGACCTGCGATGATTCGTTGGTTGCGAGGCTTACAGATTGGTCAGATGGTACGAGATGATGGTCCTCAATCACATTTATCCAAAGCAGGAACTCCAACTATGGGAGGAGTTTTAATCTTATTGGCAATCACGGTAAGTTGTTTGCTTTGGGGTGATTTGCAACAGTCCAGCTTATGGCTTGTGCTTTTGGTGACTCTGGCAAATGGGGTAGTAGGCTGGGTTGATGATTACCGCAAATTGGTATTAAAAAATAGTAAAGGATTGCCTGCGCGTTGGAAGTATTTTTGGCAATCAGTCATTGCGCTTATTGCTGTAATTTATTTATACATGCATGCTACATTACCGGTCCATACTCAATTAACCGTTCCTTTTTTTAAATCGTTAACGATAGGTTTAGGTATTCTCTTTCCTGTTTTAGGTTATTTTGTAATTGTGGGAAGCTCCAATGCAGTAAATTTGACTGATGGATTGGATGGTTTGGCCATTATGCCTATCGTCATGGTTGCAGGTGCTTTGGGGATTTTTACTTATGCCTCTGGCAATTCGGTCTATGCACCTTATCTGGGTATACCTTATGTTCCAAATACCGGAGAATTAACCATTTTTTGCTCTTCGATTGTGGGCGCAGGACTTGGATTTCTTTGGTACAATAGTTATCCTGCTCAGTTATTTATGGGCGATGTGGGCTCTTTAGCTTTAGGGGCTGCTTTGGGTATTGTCGCAGTAGTCATTAGAGAAGAACTGGTTTTATTAATGATGGGTGGCTTATTTGTAATCGAGACAATTTCGGTCATTTTACAGGTAGGTTATTTTAAATATACTCATGGTAAACGCTTATTCAGAATGGCACCGTTACATCATCATTTTGAATTAAAAGGATGGTCAGAGCCTAAGATAATTGTCAGATTCTGGATTATTACTGTTGTTTTTGTGCTATGCGGGTTAGCCACTTTAAAACTTCGATAAAAAGGTGCATTCATGAATTCTCCTTTGTATTTAGTTGCAGGTTTGGGTAAAACTGGAATATCGGTAGCGCGATATTTACGTAGGAAAAATAAACCTTTTATTGCATTTGATACGCGTGCACAAGCTCCAAGTGTGGCTGAATTCACAAAAGAATTCCCCGATGTTCTTGTTTATACTCAGCATATCCCTGATGAAGTACTAACCCAACTGTCAGATATAATTGCAAGCCCCGGCTTGCCGTTGGAGATACCTTTTTTAAAAAAAGCCATGCAAATAGGTATCCCTATTTATGGTGATATTGAGTGTTTGGCTCGAGAGATTCATGCTCCAGTGATCGCAATTACTGGAACTAATGGAAAATCAACGGTGACTACTTTAGTAGGAGAAATGGCAAAGGCAGCAGGATTCAAAGTTGCTGTGGCCGGAAATATAGGGACGCCAGTTCTTGATATGCTTGATGACGAGCATCAATACGATTTGTGGGTTCTGGAATTGTCCAGCTTCCAATTGGACTTAACTTATTCTTTAGCACCAATCGCAGCTACCATTCTGAATGTATCTCCTGATCACTTAGATAGACATCATACAATGGAAGCTTATGCACAAGCGAAACAACGAGTGTATCATCAAGCACAAGTTGCTTTGTTTAATCGTGGTGATCATTATACTATTCCAACTTCAGGAGTGAATCATATTTCTTTTGGTGTTGATGCTCCTGAAAAAAACAATTGGGGTTTGATTACCCAAAAAGATAAAATTTATTTGGCAAAAGGTAGTACTTGCATTTTGCCTGTTGAGTCTGTATTAATCAAAGGAGTTCATAATTGGCTTAATGCGCTTGCTGCTTCTGCTTTAGCGGATGCTGCAGGAATTTCACATCATCATATCATCAAGGTGTTAAGTTCTTTCACGGGTTTGCCGCATCGATCCCAATGGGTGCGAACTCTCGATGGCGTAGACTGGATTAATGATTCTAAAGGGACGAATATTGGTGCAACTATATCTGCTATTAATGGAATAGGAGGTTCTATGGAAGGTAAGATTGTACTTATTGCAGGTGGGCAAGGAAAGGGCGCTGATTTTAGTGAACTGGCCCAACCTATAGCTGATTATGTAAGATCTATTATTTTAATTGGTGAAGATGCAGATAAGATTGAAGCTGCATTAGCTAATGTAGTACCTATTTCGCGCGCTTCTTCTTTGGATAATGCTGTAGTTGTGGCTAAGTCACAGGCAAAACCGGGCGATGTTGTTTTATTGTCTCCTGCATGTGCCAGTTTAGATATGTTCCGTGATTTTAATCATCGCGGTGAATCGTTTGCGTCTTTAGTAAATGGATTGTAATCAATGCGGCCAAGACATGTGAATCAACGAGGCAAACCTGTAAGTAGACCTATTTCGCTTTATGATAAATGGCTAATTAGTGTGGTTATCGGTTTGCTGATCATCGGGCTGATGATGGTGGCCTCAAGTTCGGTCATGATTTCTACCAAATATTTCCACCAACCATTTCATTTTCTGATTCGCCAAGCATGTTATTTATTTGCGGGTCTAATGATTGCTCTTATCGTGATTAGGACAGATAGTAGTGTTTGGGAACGAATCAGCATGCCGATGTTGCTAATTTGTTTGTTTATGTTAGTCATTGTGTTGATTCCCGGAATAGGTCGGTCAGTTAATGGCAGCCGACGGTGGTTGGCTTTAGGGCCAATAGGTGTGCAAGTGTCTGAACTTGCCAAACTTACTATGATATTTTATCTATCAGGCTATTTAGTACGGCAACAAAATGCAGTTAGTAATAGTATTTTGGGATTTATTAAACCCATGGTAATTTTGGGAGTTGTTTCCTTTTTATTATTACTTGAGCCAGATTTTGGCGCCACAGTGGTGATTTCTGGTACGGTTATGGCTATGCTATTTTTAGCGGGTGTAAAATTACGCTATTATATAGGATTGATGTTCGTAGTTATGGGAGCGCTGGCCTTTTTAGCCGTGTCGTCTCCTTATCGAGTTGCCCGTCTTACAGCGTTTTTAGATCCTTGGGCCGATCAATATAATAGTGGTTATCAGTTAACTCAATCCTTGATTGCATTTGGTCGAGGAGGATGGTTCGGCTCTGGTTTGGGAGAAAGCATCCAGAAATTATTGTATTTACCTGAAGCACACACCGACTTTTTATTCGCTGTGTTAGCAGAAGAATTGGGTCTGGTAGGCATTTTAATGGTCATGCTCCTATACAGTATACTTGTTATTAGAGGTATGACTATCGCATACAATGCTTATATACAAGAGCGATTGTTTGCTTCATACACGGCTTATGGTTTGACTTTTTGGCTGGGGCTACAAGCAGCTATAAATATGGGCGTTAACTCGGGATTATTACCAACAAAAGGGTTAACTCTGCCACTCATGAGTTATGGTGGTGCAAGTATGGTTATCAATTGTGTTGTAATTGCGTTATTATTGCGCATTGATCACGAAAATCGTTGGCAAGCTCTTGGATTAGGGCCACTGTCAGCATAAGGGGGCATTTGTGGGTAATTCAGGACAATTTATATCTTCAAGGATGGGCTGCGTAGAACAAATACATTTCGTAGGAATTGGTGGGGTTGGCATGTGTGGTATTGCTGAAGTATTACACTACCAAGGATATCGTATTACAGGTTCAGACCTAGGAGAAGGAAGTACGGTACAAAGATTAAAATCTTTAGGAATCCCTGTTTATATGGGACATAAAGCCGAACATATTAAAGGCGCAGATGTGGTAGTGCGTTCTTCAGCTGTTGGTATGAATAATCCTGAAATTGTAGCTGCTCGCGAGCAAATGATTCCAGTAATACCACGAGCAGCGATGCTTGCTGAACTTATGCGCTTTCGCCATGGCATTGCTGTAGCTGGAACTCATGGTAAAACTACAACCACAAGTTTGGTAAGCAGCCTCTTAGCGGAAGGTGGTTTAGATCCAAGTTTTGTAATTGGTGGAAAATTAAATAGTTTGGGAGTAAATGCTCAACTGGGCCAATCCCCCTATTTTGTAGTTGAGGCTGATGAAAGTGACGCATCTTTCTTATTCTTAAAACCCATGATGGCCATAGTAACTAATATTGATGCGGATCATATGGATAACTATGAAAATGATTTCGATAAATTAAGAACAACGTTTCTTGAATTTTTACATCATCTACCTTTTTATGGGTTAGCAGTAGTATGTATTGATGATCCGGAAGTACGTAAGATTCTTCCAGCTATTGAACGACCTACTCTAACATACGGATTTTCTGAAGAAGCACATTATCGTGCGACCAATTGGACCCAAAATGAGCTTATTAGTGAGTTCACCGTAGTACGTCCAGTACCTTATTCTGAATTAAACATTCAATTTCAGTATCCAGGCCGCCATAATGTATTAAATGCCTTAGCCGCTATTGCGATAGCGACGCAATTAGGGGTGGATGATGCTTCTATTAAACGTGCTTTAGCAAAATTTCAAGGGGTAGGCCGCCGTTTTCAAATGTTAGGTGAGAAAAAATTTGAAAATGGTTCAGCTCTTATTGTAGATGATTACGGTCATCATCCCCAGGAAATTTTATCAACCATCGATGCCTTTCGACATGTATGGCCCAATAAGCGTCTGGTACATGTCTTCCAACCACATCGTTATACGAGAACTCAATCGCTACAAGAGCAATTTGTTGATGTGTTGAGCCTTGCTGATGAATTATTCTTGTTTGATATTTATTCCGCAGGCGAGCCCGAAATCCCTGGAGTAACTAGTGAGAGTTTGGCGCAGAAAATTAGAGGTAAAGATAAAACAGTAACTCTGGTAAATGAACAATCGCTCAAAGCAAAATTGAATCAGTTAATTAAAGATGGTGATGTGATATTGATGCAGGGAGCCGGTAGTATTGGTCAAATTGCTGTAAACTTAATGAAGGAAGTGTGAGAGCAACATGTGTCCAACTGAGAACGATTGTAGCCTTGTAACAGAATTTCAAGGCAGTTTGCTTTATAATGAGTCTTTGGCAGAATATACTACCTGGCGAGTTGGGGGACCTGCTGCGAAGCTCTATAAGCCCATAAGCATTGCTGATCTGGCTATTTTTCTTCGCCAACTTCCGGAAACAGAACCTTTATTATGGTTGGGATTAGGTTCCAATTCGTTAATTCGCGATACTGGATTTCCAGGAACAGTTATTTTGACTCAAGGATGTTTAAAAGAAATTGCACTTTTAGACAAACAAATTGTTAAAGTTGAAGCAGGGGTATCTTGTGCGAGTATGGCGCGTTTTTGTGCGCGTAATAATTTGTCTGGTGGTGAGTTTTGGGCGGGCATTCCTGGAACGATGGGTGGCGCTTTACGCATGAATGCGGGTTGCCATGGTGGCGAAACGTGGCAGTTTGTGGTGGAACTGCAAACTATGACACGAAATGGTGAAATAAGAATTCGTAAACCTCAGGAATATGAGGTGGTTTATCGACATGTTTCTGTCCCTCCCGATGAATGGTTCATTTCGGCCACATTTAAGCTGCCTACTGGTGATAAAGAAACTTCACTACAAGTCATCAAAGATTTGTTAGCTCACCGTGCAAACACGCAACCTACTAATGAATACAATTGTGGTTCAGTGTTTCGAAATCCACCAGAAAATTTTGCAGCTCGACTTATTGAGTCCTGTGGATTAAAAGGCTTCAATATCGGGGGCGCAGTAGTTTCTCAGAAACATGCTAATTTTATTATCAACCATCAAGGTACAGCGACTGCAGCTGATATTGAAGCCTTGATTAATTTAGTACAAACTAAAGTTCGTGAGCAGACAACAATTGAGTTGGTGCGCGAAGTTCATATAATCGGAGACCGTTAAATGTCTAAGCTTCTCAATTTAGTTCTGCTTTATGGTGGAAAATCCGGAGAACATGAAATTTCATTAATTTCCGCTGCATCTGTGCTTACTCACTTGGATGCTGAAAAATATAATATTATTCCTATAGCAATGGATAAAGAGGGATTATTTCATCTTCACCAATACCAGGATTTACTTGCCTTTAAAGAAAAACTTCCTGTAGTAACCGAACACTCGAAGCCTTTGGTTAGCTTGTTTATTAATGGACGTTTATCGGTGGATGCTGATGTCGTTTTTCCGGTAGTGCATGGACCTTTATATGAAGATGGTTGCTTGCAAGGAATGCTTGAATTAGCGGGTGTTGCTTATGTGGGTTGTGATGTACTTTCTTCATCTATTGGAATGGATAAAGATATGGCCAGACGCATCGTTTGCGTTAATGGTTTAAAATCAGCAAATTATAAGCTCTTATCTTGGCATGCCTCTGTATCTGAAAGGCAACACTTTTGCCATGAAGTTGCTGAAGAATTTGGTTGGCCTTTGTTTGTTAAACCTTGCTCAATGGGTTCCAGTGTAGGCATACATAAAGCAAAAAATATGGCTGAATTGTTAGTCGCAGTGGATGATGCTTTACGCTATGACGAAGAGATCTTAGTGGAGTCCTTTGTGTCTGGACGAGAAATTGAGTTGTCTGTTCTGGAGAGTTCAGTACCTTCGGGTGAGCCACGAGTTAGCATCGCTGGTGAAATACGTGTTCATCATCCTGATGGTTTTTATTCTTATTCAGCAAAATACTTAGAAAGTGGACAAACCGATCTGATTATACCGGCTTCTATGAGTCAGAATTTATACGAGCAATTAAGGAAAGCTGCTGCAGATATTTTTATCCGTTTAAAATGCAAGGGTATGGCGCGGGTGGATTTTTTTGTTAATGATAAAACAGAAACGATCTATTTTAATGAAGTAAACACTTTGCCTGGATTTACTTCGATTAGTATGTATCCAAAATTGTGGCAGGCGAGTGGCTTAGCTTATCCTGATTTATTGGATGAGTTGATTCGTATTGCAATGGTGCATCAGAATTGCCGCCAACACTTGGTAACCAACTATTTGTGAGCACCATGAATAAAAATAGGGATGTTGATTCCAGTAATTTGCGATATATCTGTTGGTTGTTGATATTAAGTTTAAGTGCAATATTCTTAACTTGCCGCTTAGGGTACTATTTTCTATCCGATGCAGAGCGGTTTCCAATTACCACAATTAAAGTCGCTGCAAATTATGAACATGTGACGCATAAAGAGCTGGAAGGGGTATTATCAAAACACTTGAATAATAGTTTTTTTACTTTATCAATTAGTGCGTTACAGAACGAATTGAATGAACTGGGGTGGATCGATACTGCATCGGTTGAGCGTGTTTGGCCCGACACATTGAAAATAAGACTTGTTGAAAAAAAACCCGTTGCAATTTGGGATAATGCCCTGATGACAGAGGACGGCAGATTATTTAATGAAGGTGCGGTTCCAGAGGGTCTAAGCTTGCCAAAATTAAAAGGACCACTATCTCAACAAGAAGAAGTCTTACAAGTTTACGAAAAATTGAGTAAGATATTGTCAATGTACGGTTTAAACCCTACTGGACTGCATCTAAGAGAGAACCAATCCTGGGTATTACTTTTAGGCAATGATATAAAAATATATTTGGGAAAGAAAGAGTTAGAGGAACGATTGCAGCGTTTTTGTAAAGCATATCCAGCAGTGTTTGCTGAAAAAATTGAGCAATTGTCTAGCGTGGACTTGCGTTATCCACGTGGTATGGCGGTGCAGTGGAAACAACAAACGGAACGATAATGGCAAAAAAAATAGAAAAAGATATTATCACTGGATTGGATATTGGAACTTCAAAAGTAATTGCATTAATTGGAGAGGTCACAGCTGATGGTGCAATAGAAATTATCGGAATAGGTCGTCATCCCTCACGTGGTTTAAAACGTGGTGTTGTGGTTGATATAGAGGCTACTGTGAACTCTATTCAGCGAGCGGTTCAAGAAGCTGAACTTATGGCTGGATGTGAAGTGAGAACGGTTTATGCAGGAATTGCCGGTAGCCATATTCGCAGTTTAAATTCACATGGCATCGTTGCAATTCGAGATAAAGAAGTTTCCCAGGCTGATGTAGAACGTGTGATTGATGCCGCAAAAGCTGTGGCAATTCCTGCAGATCAAAAGATTCTGCACGTTTTGCCGCAGGAATTTATCATCGATCAACAAGGCAGCATCCGCGAACCCATAGGAATGTCGGGCGTACGACTTGAATCGCGAGTACATATTGTTACTGGTTCAGTAAGTGCTGCGCAAAATATAGTTAAGTGTGTGCGACGTTGTGGTTTAGAGGTAAATGATATTATTCTGGAGCAATTAGCTTCAAGCCATGCCGTTTTGACCGAAGATGAAAAAGACCTTGGTGTGTGCTTGATAGATATTGGTGGTGGAACTACCGATATTGCTATATTTTGTGAAGGGGCGATTCAACATACCGCCGTCATTCCCATTGCGGGGGATCAAGTGACGAATGATATAGCAATGGCATTACGGACACCCACAAAAGCAGCAGAATCCATTAAACTGAATCATGCGTGCGCTTTAACTGAATTAGCAAATTCAGATCTCATGTTAGAAGTTACAAGCGTTAGTGACAGGCCAGGAAGAAAGATATCAGCTAAAACTCTTTCTGATGTAGTTGCGGCGCGCTATGAAGAGTTATTTACTCTAGTACGCAATGAATTACGACGTAGTGGTTTTGAAGATAGAATGGCTGCGGGCATAGTTCTCACTGGTGGTGCTGCTAATGTTAGAGGCGGTATTGAACTTGCAGAACTTTGTTTTGAGATGCCTGTAAGAAAAGGTTGCGCTCATCATGTTTCTGGATTGGCTGAAGCAACAGAAAATCCTTCATTTGCAACAGGGGTAGGTTTGTTGTTGCAAGGATACCAACAACAGTATGTATCAAACTACAAGGTACCCACAATGAATGATAATACGCAAAGTTTATGGGCCCGTATGAAAGAATGGTTTCAGGGTAATTTTTAGGTTACAACTAACGTATATAACTAAATCGGTAATGAGCAATTTAAGGGTTCATGCCGTATTTTGTTGAAAGATTAAACATATGAGGGGAGCAGGTTATGTTTGAATTAATGGAAGGCCAACACCAAGATAATAATGCTGTTATTAAAGTAGTAGGTGTTGGCGGTGGTGGTGGTAATGCCGTCCAACATATGGTTGCAGAAAATATTGATGGAGTTGAGTTTATTTGTGCGAATACTGACGCACAAGCTCTGAGAGGCTCAAATGCAAAAATACATATTCAACTAGGTGACGAACTGACTAAAGGCTTGGGTGCAGGTGCAAACCCACAAATAGGTCGCGAGGCAGCCGAAGAAGATAGAGATCATATCCGTGAAATCTTGAGTGGTGCAGATATGGTATTCATTACCGCAGGCATGGGAGGTGGAACTGGTACAGGGGCGGCTCCGGTTTTCGCAGAAATTGCTAAAGAACTAGGTATTTTAACTGTAGCAGTCGTTACTAAACCATTTTCGTTTGAAGGTAAGCAACGCGCATTGGCTGCAGAGGATGGAATCCGTCGCTTAGCAGAACATGTGGATTCATTAATCACCATACCTAATAACAAATTACTCAGTGTTTTGGGAAAAAACATCAGTCTTCTTAATGCGTTTAAGGCAGCAAATAATGTCTTACTTGGTGCAGTAAAAGGAATTTCTGATTTAATTACTCGTCCGGGTTTGATTAACGTTGATTTTGCAGACGTACGTACAGTGATGTCGGAAATGGGTATGGCTATGATGGGTACTGGTAGTGCCGTAGGTGAACAAAGAGCACGTCAAGCTGCAGAAGCAGCCATTGCATCTCCATTATTAGAGGATGTAAACTTTTCTGGCGCACGAGGAATTTTGGTCAATATTACTGCTGGTCTTGACATGTCAATAGGGGAGTTTGAAGAAGTCGGGGATGTAGTCAAAGAATTCATTTCTGATGATGCAACAGTGGTAGTTGGTACAGTAATTGATCCAGACATGACCGATGAAATGCGCGTAACAGTGATTGTAACTGGGTTAGGCGATGGACGACAACGCCACCAACAATCCCAACCCCAATCTCATCGTGCACGTTTGCTTGAAACAACGCGCAGTGATGGTTCTTTGGATTATCAACAATTAGATAGACCCGCTGTAGTTCGCAAACAAGCTCAATCAGGTATGTCCTCGGGCGCAAAACATAATGGCGACAGCATTCCAGATGTAGATTATCTTGATATTCCAGCATTTTTACGCCGGCAAGAAGAGGCATAATTATACGTTACATCCCTTCATCTGCAGCAGAGTAGATGAAGGGCCGTTTAATTTTTTGATAAAAAATAATTAGACTAAATATTAAAATATTGATACGATCACTAGGTTTTGCGTGCAAAATAAAAATTTAAAAACGATATATGAGGAACAAGGTGAGCACTGAATGACAAAACAAAGAACTCCTAAAAAGGTGATCCAGGCAACTGGTGTAGGATTGCATTCCGGTGAAAAAGTGCTGTTAACCTTGAGACCTGCCCCTGTTAATACAGGCATAGTTTTTAGACGGGTGGATCTTTCTCCCGTAGTGGAAATACCTGCGTCATATGAAAACGTGGGCGATACTATGTTATGTACCACATTACACCATGGAGCAGTAAAAATTGCTACTGTGGAACATTTGCTATCCGCATTAGCAGGATTAGGAATCGATAATGCATATATTGATGTGAATGCTCCAGAGTTACCCATTATGGATGGTAGTGCGGCTCCTTTTGTATTCTTGATCCAATCAGCAGGAATACGTGAACAAAACGCACCTAAAAAATACATACGTATTCTTAAACCCATTCGGGTAGAAGACAATGGAAAATACGTTCAATTTTATCCTTATGATGGGTATAAAATTGCCTTCACCATTGACTTTGATCATCCAGCGTTCAATGATAAGCCACAAACTGTAAGTTTTGATTTCTCAACAACTTCATATGTGAAAGAGGTATGTAGAGCACGTACTTTTGGATTCCTATCCGACTATGAGAAATTAAGGGAATGTGATTTAGCAAAAGGCGGAAGCTTGGATAATGCAATAGTTGTCGATGATTATCGCGTTCTCAACGACGATGGACTTCGTTTTGAATCAGAATTTGTTTCTCATAAGGTATTGGATGCGATTGGCGACCTATACTTGTTAGGTTCTAGTTTGATTGGTGCATTTGAAGGGTACAAATCTGGTCATGAACTGAATAATAGATTGTTGCGTGAGCTAATGATAAGACAAGACGCTTGGGAATATACTTATTTTGATAAAGAAGAATATCTCCCTACAATGCACACTGAATTTTATCCTGTCGAAGCGTAGGAATGTAGCCTGGGGAAGACAATGTTCGTAACCCAGGAAAACAGAACCGCATATGTCCCCTGGTTATGATTTGCCTCCTCCTGGCTACGTTTTCGGATTCCTAGTGAATTAACATAAATGTTGGCAAGGGAGCGTTGTAGCATGAAACTAAATATTAGTCTTTTTACTTTTGCTTTGTTATGCAGTACTTCAATATATTCTACCAGCACTGAAGAAACGCCCAAGACAAATGCTGAACAAGCACTGCATATGGATTGGTTGGATACCACTGTCTCACCCAGTAAAGATTTTTATGCTTATGCAGTGGGCAACTGGAAAAAAAACAATCCCATTCCTCCTGATTATTCGAGTTGGGGAAGCTTTAATCTGATTAATGAGAAAGTGCAAAATATCATTCATCACATGCTAATCGATGCTGCTAAAAATACAAATGCAAAACAAGGTAGCATAGAGCAAAAAGTGGGTGACTTTTATTTTAGCGGGATGGATGAAGCTAGCATTAATCAACTGGGTATTAAACCCTTGCAACCAGAATTTGATCGCATTAATCATTTAAAAACTTTAACTGATCTACAAAATGAAATAGCTCATTTGCATCAAATTGGAGTTGATGTTTTTTTTAATTTCGGCAGCATGCAAGATTTTAAAAACAGTAAGGATATGATAGCTGCGGCCATGCAGGGCGGATTAGGATTGCCCGATCGCGATTATTATTTAAAAGATGATCCTAAATTTAAACAAATTCGAGAGGCTTATATAAACCATATACGCAAAATGTTTGAGCTGTTAGGTGATTCGCCTGATAAAGCAGCTGCTGAAGCCATGATCGTAATGAAGTTAGAAACACAAATGGCCAAGGCTTCTATGTCCCAAATAGAACAACGAGATCCTCATGCGGTGTATCATATTATGGATAGGGCCCAACTTGCTCAAGTTACACCCAATTTTTCCTGGCCAGCGTATTTTTCAGCTATGGGACTTGCCCAAATCAAAAGTATTAATTTAGCAATGCCTGGTTTTTTTAAGGATATGAACAATCAATTAAAAACGGTCTCTTTAGATGATTGGAAAACATATTTGCGTTGGCATTTAATTGATGCCTTTGCTTCGTATTTGTCTGCACCTTTTGTAGATCAAAATTTTAAAATGGTTTCGGTTCTTACGGGGGCTGAGAAAATACTGCCACGGTGGAAACGAGTTGTTGCTACGGAAAATGGGGCCTTGGGTTTTGCTATAGGTAAAATGTATGTGGACCGCTATTTTTCTCCCGAAGATAAAAAACAAGCATTGGATATACTTAAAAATATTCGCACAGTCCTTCAAGAAGACATTAGCACGCTATCTTGGATGACTCCTGCAACTCGTGAAGCAGCATTGAAAAAACTTGCAATGATGGAAGAACGAGTCGGTTACCCCTCCAAGTGGAGAGATTACTCCAAATTGGTCATTAATAGAGGGCCATACGTTTTAAATGTAATTCGTGCTAATGAATTTTTGACGAAGCGTGATCTTAACAAAATTGGTAAGCCAATAGATAGAACCGAATGGGTCATGACACCACAAACCATCAATGCGTATTATGATCCTTCGATGAACAATTTAAATATTCCAGCAGGGATTCTTCAATCACCGTTTTTTGACCCTAATGCACCAGCTGCTGTAAATTATGGAGCAATTGGTTTTGTAATGGGACATGAAATGACTCATGGGTTTGATGACCAAGGTGCACAATTTGATGGCCATGGTAACTTACAAAATTGGTGGACCCCGAGTGATTTAGAAAAATTCAAGGCTGCAACCCAATGTATTGTGAACCAGTTCTCTCAATATACCGTAGAGGATAATTTACATGTCCAAGGAAAATTGGTTGTAGGAGAAGCTGCGGCAGACTTAGGGGGAATTACATTAGCCTATAGAGCGTTTAAGCATTCGGATGCTTATAAAAATGCGCCTACAATTGGCGGTTTGACACCAGATCAACAATTTTTTATCGCAACAGCACATGTTTGGGCGATGAACATTCGACCCCAACAACTGCGTAATCAGGTCACTACGGATCCCCATCCTCCAGCACAATATAGAGTAAATGGAAGCTTAGCGAATATTCCTCAATTTCAGGAAGCCTTCCATATTCCTAACGACAGCCCCATGGTGAATAAGAACCGCTGTGTAATTTGGTAAATATTTTGGCACAATCTCCTGAATACTCAGAAGATTGTGCCGTACGCTGTCGATATAATAAATAATTAAATTGCTTCCATTGTGAACATTGGTTAGACTTTCTGCACTGTATACAATTTATTGTGGAGATAATGATGACTAAAGAAGAAATGATTTGTCGTATCATACGGTATGTAACCCAAAAACCAAGCACCAAAAAAGCGTGTTGTGGATGATTGGTTTGTCCGAGCTACTGGGTTATAAAAATAATACAGTAGTGAAGCATTTTTGCTCTCATCATCCGAACTTTTCTGAGCCTGAAGGCCAGGCTTTATTCGCTGATTTATTGGCTTGGATGTGGTTAAATGTGCACAGGGCAAAACAAGGTAAAAAAACCTACCTTTTTGGCCCTTTGCTTATTCTTGATGAACTGTGGCACACCTTTATTCTTCATACCCGAGATTATGTCGATTTTTCAATGCGCTATTTTGATTGCTATTTTCATCATGATGTCGAGCCAAGTGGGCAAGAACATGTTATGGAAGAAGTAGAGCTGACTGATTATCTACAAGATTGTTTTGCTTATCTTGGATCGGAATGGGTAAGCCGTCGTTTTGCAACTGCGTTGGCTGAAACAAATAATTTTTATCAATTATGAGTATTTGTAGGCGGATAGGTGATGCGCGATCTGGAATTATATAGAGATAAATAAACAAAACCGTTTTTCACTTCGTTGTCCTTAGGATGCAATAACAAGCTAATTTTATTCTATGGATGCATACAAACTTTTTTGACTGCATTTTAATTATATGTATCTAATTATCACCATGCGCTAAATGCAATAACGCCTTTTGTAACGGTTCATAATTACACTGCTGACTTTCGCTAATTATAATTTCTTTAGCTTTTTTTGATAATGAATGTTTGGACGGGGATGTTTTTTCGTACTCAATCAGGGGTTCAATAACCGTCACCTTAATTGAAGAAAGTTGATACATACCGGCTTCTTTGCGTAATTTATCCCGTAACTCAGGAATCGCATACCGTAATTGTGTTGCCCAGGCAGCGTCAGTTGTTGTTAATAGCAAACAACCTTTATTAAAACTGCCAACTTGACATTGATTTGCTAAAACATCCGGAAGCATAAGCTTTATTTTATTGGCGAGCTCTTCTAATTGAACAGAGCGTTGACATAGGTCAGCAAGTTGTTTATTGAGGCAACGACTGATAGAGCGCATTTTTTGAGTCTAAATAAAAAAATGTAAGAGAGTTAGTATATACTCCGTAAGAAGTATAGAATAGTAAATTCGAGCTAAATGCAATATTATAATTTTTCAGTAGACTTTCAGGATTATAGGTGAATCAATGTTTGAGAAGCCCTACGACACTAATGTTATTTATTTTACCCGCATGCATTGGATTATATTTTTTTGGCCAGTTGTTGCGTTATGTGCCGCTTTAATCATTGTTAATTATGTGGAAATCGATTTTTTACATAAACTTGGATACGGGTTTGCTGCGCTATCCTTGTTATGGATTGGCATAACTTGGATGACCTATTATTTTTCTTCGCTCACAATCAAAAAAAATCACGTGATTATACGCACTGGCGTCGTTGTGAGACAAACAATTGATATTCCATTAAGCAAAATTGAAGCGATCGACATCCGTCAATCTATTATGGGCAGCCTTTTGGGTTATGGGATGATTAGCATCACGGGTACGGGTGGGACTCGTCGTATTATTAATTTTTTGCATAATCCTTTGACCTGCAGACGTTATATTGAACAGCTAATGGGTGAGTTGCATCGCAATGATTAACCCTCATAACCTGCCCACAAGAAGTCCAGATTTTTTGGGCCAGGATTCTGGGTTAAGAATCAAACCTTAACCCAGAGTGCAATTTAATCGAATCAAATTCTTGCTAAAAGTTCGGCTTTTGTTTTTTCATCAACAAAAGCAGCTTCTATGGACATACGCGTTATTGCATTCATTGTTTCATCGCTGTAGTTATATGACTTTTGTACGCGTTGATACTCCTGACCTAAAGTAGTACTCATAAAGGGTGGATCGTCTGAATTGATACTAATTTTAATGCCCGCATCATAAAATTTTGGCAAGGGGTGATTATTCATATCTCTAAATAAGCCCAAAAAGATATTACTGGTGGGGCAAATTTCTAATGTGATATTCCTTTCTTTTACCATTGCCATGGTATCTGGGGAATAAATGGAATTAACCCCATGTCCAATACGTTGGATGGGTAGATTTTCCATTGCCTCAACCATTCCGTCTGCAGGAGCAAATTCTCCGGCATGAACGGTGCATTGTAACCCTGCATCCGCCGCAATATGGTACGCCTTACTGAATAGTTTAGGAGGAAATTTCGCTTCATCCCCGCCTAAACCAAAGCCGGTGACACAAGGAAATCTATCTTTATGAGTTTGTTTTGCAACATTCTCTACTGCTTCCACTCCAAAATGACGCACGGCAGTAATTAAAATACGTCCTACGATATTGAATTGATCTTTAGCATCGTCAATTGCTTGTTGGATTGCTGACAGATGTTCTGCGGAAGGAATTTTACTGGATAGTTCTGCGTGGTCGGGTGAATACATCATTTCTATATAAATTGCATCTTCTTGGGCGCGAGCTCGTAAATAGTCAAAGGTGATATCATAATAATCTTGAGGATATCGAATTACCGAGGCCAACGTATCATACACCTTTAAGAAATCGAGAAAGTCTTTAGATAAATAGCTTTTTCCATCAGGGGCAACGAGGCCTTCAGGCAGAGCTAATTTATTCCGTGCAGCCAGCTTTGCGGCTAATCCAGGAGTGATGGTACCTTCCAAATGGACGTGTAACTCCGCTTTCTTTAAACTCATCCCGCGCTCCTAATTTTTTAAAAAGTTAGAGTAATGGTAACTTAGATAAAAAAGCTATAAAATACCTGGTTTAAATTATAGTTATTTGGATTGGTTATGAATTCCGATGATATAGATAAAGCTTATGTTAGTCCTTATGATAAATTTTTCTTTGAATTTGATGCAACTCATAATAAATCTGCATCTCAAGTAAAAGAAATTAACAAGCACAAGCGTATTTTTATGATGCGTGATAATAAAGATTATGTTAATGAAAAAGGTGAGATCTGGGAAGAATTTTAATCGTTGCTTAGCTTAGCAATCAAAATTTTTCCTCAGATGTTTTTATACCCTTATATGCTTATAAATCGTTGATACACCATTCTCTCAGGAGGTCTAAGGGGAGAGCTTCTTCTCTACATCAAGAAGGGATGTCCAATTAGTCATTGTATTCTGGGTGAAGGCTTAAGCTGAAACCCGGGACTCTTCATCCAGATTTTGCGTTGCTACACCCGGCCTACACACACTTATTAGCCCAAAAAGAAATGTAATGCTTTGTATGCTAGAATCGTCAAAATAGATGCGGCAGGTAATGTTAAAACCCATGACATAAAGATGTTACGGATTACAATCAGATTCAACGCACCGATACCTCGTGCCAAACCCACTCCAAGAACAGCGCCTACTAATGTTTGTGTTGCGGAAACGGGAATACCTGTACTTGTTGCTACTACTACAGTAGTTGCGGCTGAAAGCGTTGCTGCAAAGGCGCGACTAGGTGTCAAAGCGGTGATTGCGCTACCTACGGTTTCAATGACTTTTCTACCGTACATAAGCAGGCCTGTAACTACACCCACACAACCTAATAAGATAATCCATGCGGGGTAATTATTGGCATTAAAAACTTGATGTGAACTCATGATCAAGCTGTAAATGATGGAAAGGGGGCCCACTGCTAAGGCTACGTCATTGGATCCATGTGCAAAAGCCATCGCACAAGCAGTCATCGCCATAAGTACAGCAAAATATTTTTCTACTTGGATAAATCGTTCTCTACGTCTTATTCTTGGGTGCTCCGGAATGCGTTTAATAATTATCATTCCAATAATTGTGATAATAATACTCGTTGCTAAAGTAACCGCTAAATTTTGCTTGAAATTCAGATGAATATGAAAATGATTCAGCCCTTTAAATACGGTAATAAATGACAAAATAGAGCCAATGAGGAACAGATAAATAGGAATATATAATTTAGCTTTGGTTAGTGGGTTACTTTTAACAAAAATAGTTTGTTGAATACTCGTAAATAATATAAATGCAGTGATTCCTGAAATCATCGGGGAGGTAATCCAACTTATGGCAATACGACTTACTTGATTCCAATGAATTGCTTGGGGTCCTAGCACTATCGTGCCAAAACCTACCATGGAACCCACTAAGGCATTAGTAATAGAAACAGGAACTCCAAGATAGCTCGCGAGATTCATCCAGATAGTACAAGCTAATAAAACACCCAACATTCCTTCTATAAGGATCAAGGGCTGTCCAGAAAGTTCGCTGGAGTTAATAATTCCATCACGCATTGTCTCGGTAACACCAGTTCCACCTAAAAATGCACCAGCAAATTCAAAAATTATGGCGATTAGCATTGCTTGCTTGACGGTAACGGCTTTTGAGCCCATGGTAGTGCTCATGACATTGGCTAAATCATTGGCACCGACACCCCAAGTCATCAAAAAACACAAAATGACTGCTACAAGAAGATATATAATTGAATAATCCATAGAACTTGACTACCGCGCGATTAGAATTTGAAGACGACTGCCCACATGTTGAGCGCCATCGGCTAAATCATCAATCCATTGGACCAATTTGTAGAGAAAAATCGCATCAATTGCAGATAAATCTTTTTCGATTTCAAAAATACGATGTCGAATATCTGCTAGACGTTCATCACTGTCATGTTCAATCTCATAAAGAGTTAAGATCATTTCCTCAACGATCTTTACTTCTGAGCCCCTGAAACCAGTCTCTAGTAATTCATCTAATTCATTAATTGCTTTACAAGCCTGCTTTGATGCATCAAGACAACGACTTAAAAAAGGCATAAAAATGGGAACTATTGCTGCTGGGATAGTCATTTGTCTACTAATGATGAGTATTGCAATATCTTCCGTCTTATTCGCTATGAAATCTTGAGCACTAAGCAACTCAAGCAGATCAGTACGAGAAACAGGAAGGAATAGTCCAGTAGGCAAATGAAGACGTAGATCCCGTTTGATTAAATCAGCTTCTTTTTCAAGAGAAATTATTTTTTCTTTTATTCTATTCGCGGTCGTCCAGTCTTTTTTAAGGACGGCTTCAAAAAATGGGTAGAGCTGTTTGGCACATTGGTGCACTTTTCGCATGTGTTGTTCTATCGGTCTAATTGGTGAAGGACCAAACATATTAAATATGCTACCCATGATATTCGCATCTCTTAGGCAAATTTTTGAGAAGTATACCCAAACTTTTTCAGGAACAAAACAATTGAATTGCAGTTCACCAAATTTTTCGGTTTATTCTTTGTTTTTTTTAAATAAAAAAATAAAAATATTTTCAATTTGCTGCAATGATTTTTTATATTGGTCTACAATTGAAAATACTAGGGTTTACCACAATACTTTTTTTTTAAGAAAATCGATGAGATAAATAGGAACGGGACAAGGAGCTCAGGATGAAGCGATTTTGGCTAATAGGATTATTGTTGTTAGCACATAGCGTATGTTCCGAAACAATTACTAAGGTAATTGAATTGCATTATGTTCCTGCCCAAAAAGTTATTCAGTTAGTGCAACCTATGCTGCAAACTGGAGAAAAAATAAGTGGTTCTGATCAAACCTTAGTTGTTCAGGTTTCTCCGCAAACATTAACCCAAATTAGAACGATATTACATCAAATCGATGTACCTCCAGTAACATTTAATATTTCTATTTATCAAGGTGACCCAAATTGGCTTAGTGCACAAAATGAAAATTCGGTAACCTATAGTACGAAATCTCCTGCTGAAGTGAAGCGGACCCAATCGGTTAAAGTTATGAATGGAGAATCAGCTTTCGTATCTACCGATCAAGAAGTACCCATCGTTACTGCTGTAGGGGCGGGTTTTTTCACAGGAATCGAGTATCAACAACATCAAATCAAAAATGGTTTATTAGTACAGCCCATTATGCGAGGATCACAGGTCGAATTGAAGCTACGCCGGGTGCGTGAACAACAAAATCCGGCTGGGGGACAACAATTTGATGATCAAAATATAGATACAACATTGATGGTACCACTCAATAAGTGGGTTTCTTTGGGAAGCCCAGAAGGAACAAAGGATACGGATTCCTCTTCGGTTTCATATACAGCAGGAAGGCCATTTTCTCAACATGCAACACTTTATGTAAAAGTTTCAGTCGCGGATAATCTTTAAATAATTGAATAAAAAACGAACAACTGGTGTATAATTATAAATAGAAGCAGCTAAATAAACCGACCTTTATGGAGGGCTCATGGCAATTATAAGCTCCTTGGCTAATCACTTGCTGATCGCGATGCCTTCCCTCAATGATCCTAATTTTGAACGAACTGTTATTTATGTTTGTGAACACCATGAACAAGGCTCGGTAGGCTTGATTATAAATCGTCCAATGCAATTTCCGTTGTCTATTGTTTTTGAACAATTACATATTGAACCGGTCCGTATGGAGCAAAGCCATTTACCCTTAATGTTTGGCGGACCAGTACAACCAGAGAGAGGATTCGTTATTCATAAACAATTGGGTGGTTGGCGTTCTAGTTTGTTTTTGCAAGATGAGGTGACGGTAACCACATCTAATGATATTATTCGCGCCATTGCAGAGGACAAAGGACCTAAAGATGTTTTAATAACTTTAGGTTATGCTGGCTGGGTAGAGCATCAACTAGAAAAAGAGATTCTTGAGAATACATGGTTAGTTTGCCCCTACCGCTCCGAAATTCTGTATGAGGTGCCCTTCGAAGATCGTTGGGAGTATGCGGGATCCACTTTAGGGGTCAAAATGAGTCAACTGAGTTCATATATCGGCCATGCCTAGTCCTGTTTTCATAGGTTTTGATTTTGGTTATAAACGCATTGGTGTTGCAGTAGGACAACAGCTCACGTGTAGTGCTTCTCCTCTTTCAACGCTTAACGCTCGTATAGGTGTTCCTGATTGGAGTGCAGTCGCCAAATTGATTACGGAATGGTCACCTCAAGGATTAATTGTTGGGATTCCCACGTGTATTGATGGCAGTGAATTATATACAACATCTGCCGCACGTCGATTCGCCAAAGAATTGCGCAAGCGATTTTCTTTGCCGGTTCATTTAGTTGATGAACGACTCTCTACGGTGGAAGCCAGGGAGCAATTATTTGCACAGGGTGGATATCGTAAAATCAAACAATCTGAGGTAGATAGTATAGCGGCTTGTGTTATACTTGAGCAATGGTTACAACATCCTGAATAGGGCTGTTCCTTTCTCCTATCTTGGCTTATCTGATAAGGTGTTTAAAATCAGAGCGTTGAGTTCCATCTTGCGAAATGAGGAAGACCCTAGACCCTGGGAGTTAAGTTAAAAAGATAAGGGTTTTATGAATCATTTTTTAGAAATTAGTCAATTATCACGACAACAGATTGAGTCTTTACTCCAACGCGCGGTTTATTTTAAAAATCATAACTCATCCCAATATCCTTCCTATGCACAACATACGGTTGCGAATTTGTTTTATGAAAACAGTACTCGCACTCGGGTGAGTTTTGAATTGGCTGCCCAGCGTTTATCGATGCCAGTAATTAATTTAGACTTACAAAGCTCTTCTGAAACTAAGGGAGAGATTATTGAAGATACAATCCGTACCTTGGCTGCAATGGGAATTCAGTATTTTGTAATTCGTCATTCACAAGAGGGTTTACAACAAAGTTTAGTAAATCAAATTGGAAATAGTGTCCATATAATAAACGCTGGGGATGGTACCCATGCTCATCCAAGTCAGGCTTTGCTGGATATGATGACGATCCTTGAACAAAAACCACGGTTGGATCAATTAAAAATAGCTATTTTGGGAAATATTAGACACTCACGTGTAGCGAATTCCTTTCAATGGATTTGTGCACAACTGGGTGTAGGTGAGCTTGTTTTCGTTGCGCCGGAACTATGGCAGCCAAAGAGCTTGCATTATGGGCGGGTTACTCACGATCTACGCGATGGATTAACTAATGCTGATGTCGTGATTTGTTTGCGGGTTCAACGCGAGCGTTTATTGGAGTCAGATCATTTGGATCTGGATTCTTATCGACGTGATTTTGCGTTAACCAAGGGAAGTCTAGCATATACTCGTCCGGATGTAATGGTGATGCACCCGGGACCTATAAATCGTGGTGTTGAAATAGACAGTGATGTGGCCGATGGGCCGAACTCTTTTATATTAAATCAAGTTGCTAATGGGGTTTTCGTACGGATGGCAATTTTTGATGCCTTATGTAATCAAAGGTAGTATTTTGATAAGTCACAGAGGACGTGCTATTTAATAAGAAAAAATTCAAGGAAATATATTGGATGAGTCGCTACCAAAAAATAGGCATTCTCCTGCTGTTGAGCTTCTATTGTTTGCTCTCCTTCTTCATTTTTATGCGTTATCAAAAAAGTGATTTCTCATCTCTTTATTATTCGTGTCAAGCAGTATTACAAGGAGAAAATCCTTATATAAATTTTTCTATAATGTATATGTCTTCCTTAAAGATGTTACCTGCCAATGTAAATCCACCATTTGTTGTGTGGAGCTTTAGCTTTTTGGCGAAGTTAAGTTACTTTAATGGATTAGTTGTATGGTTTTGTCTTTCTCTTGTTTTGGGAGTAATTGGCACACGGATTGCGTTTTATTATGCCTTCTCTTCTCAATTTTTTCAAAAAAATCATATCAATTTATATCTACTTTATTTCGCATTTTTTCCGACATTAATGAATTTTGTAACACAGCAATTTGGTGGTATTTTATTGTTTTTCCTCATGCTGGGTTATTATTTTTATTGGAATCATCGCGATTATTTTGCAGGTATATTATGGGGCATTATTATTGCAATTAAATTGTTTCCCGCACTGTTATTTTTCTACGTTTTAAAACAAGGCCGGAAGCGAGTTTTTGTGACGATGTTACTAGTTTTCTTAGTGGCTTCGTTTTTACCTGCTGTATTAAAAGGACCAATGCTTTATCAACAATATTTCAAAATGATGACGGGCGTATTTTGGTATGGGGATGGTTGGAATGCTTCCATTTATGGTTTTATTTATCGTCTTTTTTTTGGAGGTGAAATAATTCCTAATAAGTCCTATTTAATACCTATTAATATATTGTATGCAGTGTTGCTTTTAATTTTGTTCCTGTGGTACTGGAGAAAGTTAGGTCCCGCTGAAAAGGATCCAATAAATCATCAACCTTTTTGTTTGACATTGGCTATGATGTTACTTATGAGTCCTTTAGGTTGGTCTTATTATTTTCCTTTATTGATTTTCCCCCTAATCCTTACTTGGTTTTCGGCCTTAGAGGAACAAAATAATTCGACCAAAACAATGTTTATTTGGCTGGTAAGTTTTTTCCTTATCAATTTGCCTATTGATAATATGAATAGCCAAGACATGTCCAATTACCTAGTTCGAATAAGTTATGCTTCTTATTGTTTTTATGGGCTACTTCTTTTAACTTATCTTTTAACTCAAAGAAAAAAAATCTATGGCAATAATGAACTTCAGTCTGATGGGACGAAGTATTACTCCCTGTCTATCCTAACTGGCATTTTTATATTTGGGCTGTTCATCCCAGTGCTATTTTATCTTCTACGCGCATTTACCCTTGCTTTTAATTTATAGCACTTACCCCACTTAGACCGGTTCAAAATGAATGAGGCTAGAGTGCACAAGTGGAGTTTCGAAGAGCATGCACACAGCCTAAATGTTGCTGGGAAACTATAGCCCCCTAAAAGGGGCTATACAGGAGTGCGTAAGGCATGTCTAAAGGATAATGCTTGTTGTAAATGGATTTTAGAAACCAGGATGCTTTGATTCATGTCGGCTATCGTACGTGCAACTTTCAATAAGCGATGATATCCTCGAGCAGAAAGTTTGAATTGCAGCATCGATTGATGTAAAAAATCTTGTTCTTCAGATCCTAACGCACAAATTTTTTCACAAGTATTAGCGCTTAAATAGGCATTGAGGCAATTTTGTCGTTCTACCTGTATAGTTCGTGCTTGGATAACTTGTTCTCGGATTAATTCACTTTGTTTTAGGGGATTATTATTCGGAGCAACCAATTCTTCCTGAGTTAATGCTTGGACCGTGATATGCATATCAATCCGATCTAATAAAGGTGCTGAAATCTTTGCATGATAACGTTTAATACGATCAGAACTGCATAAACAGTTTGCTTGTGGATTTCCCCATTGCCCGCAAGGACAAGGATTCATTGCTGCGATGAACTGAAATTGAGCGGGATATTCGATTTGTGCAGCGGCTCTGGAAATGCAAACGGTTCCTGACTCAAGCGGTTGTCTTAAAGTTTCTAGAACATGGCGGCTAAATTCAGGTAACTCATCAAGAAACAAAACCCCATGATGTGCTAGAGAGATCTCTCCCGGCTTAGGTGGGTTTCCTCCACCTACTAGAGATGCAGGGGACGCAGTATGATGGGGGGCGCGAAAAGGAGGTGAGCGCCATTGGCTAAAATCAGGTAATTTACCCCGTATGGAATTGATGACCACACATTCTAAGGCCTGTGTTTCAGATAGTGGAGGTAATAAGGTATTAAACCGTTTTGCTAACATCGTTTTACCACTTCCAGGAGCACCACTTAGCAAGATGCTGTGACCACCACATGCTGCAATTTCCATTGCTTTTTTTGCATGAAATTGTCCTTTGATGTCAGACCAATCCATCGTGTATGGTCTGACGCATGATTCCGGCTTGGGTGGTAACGCGTGTAATGAAGTTCCTTGACAAAGGTAGCTACACACTTCGCGCAAATTATTAGCACTATAGATGTTTTGATAGCCGGTTAGTGCCGCTTCATGAGCATTTGCACTGGCAATAATAAGTAAACTTTGGCTTTTATGTGCTGCTAAGACCGCAGGAATAATAGCAGAAATCCCTCGAAGCTCTCCACTTAAGGCAAGTTCTGCGATAAATTCATGATCGGCCAATTGATTTTGAGGAATTTGATCTGATGCAGCAAGAATTCCAAGAGCGATGGGTAAATCAAAACCACTCCCAATTTTGGGTAAGTCAGCAGGTCCCAAGTTCACTGTGATTCTGCGGCAGGGGAATTCGAACTGGCTATTAATAATCGCGGAGCGGACTCGATCCTTACTTTCTTTCACTGCGGTTTCGGCCAGCCCCACTATTGTAAATCCAGGCAATCCATTTGATAAATGAACTTCTACTGACACGGGTTGTGCCAATATCCCAACGGTACTACGTGTTTTAGTAAACGCAAGATTCATTGCTTATTCCTTTGATGTTGGACTAATAAAGCGACAAATTTCCTATGCCGCTTAAGCTGCTCTTTTTTATTTTTGATCTTTATTAAGCTGAGTCAGTAACATATCGACTTGCTTTTGAAGATGTTCTACTTTTTCGCGAGTTCGTGCCAGAACTTTGGTTTGTACATCAAATTCTTCCCGGGTAATAAGTTCCATATGAGAAAAGGCAGCTTGAAGGACTTCTTTAAATTTTTGTTGGATGTCTTTTTCAATGTTTTGTAGACTGGGGGGAAGAGCTGAAAAAAGTTTTTTTGCTAAATCATCAAATTGTTTGGGGTCGAACATAATCACTCCATGTTTGGTTTTGCAAAGAGTCTAACAAAAGTATAAACACAGCGGAATATATTATGAAAATGATTATGGCAATTATTAAGCCTTTTAAATTAGATGATGTTCATGAGGCATTAATGGAAATTGGTGTACCAGGAATAACTATTTCGGAAACACGTGGTTTCGGCCGACAAAAAGGGCATACGGAATTGTATCGTGGGGCTGAATATGTAGTGGATTTCCTTCCTAAAATTAAAATTGAACTAGCGCTACCAGACGACATGGTTGAAGCTGCAATTGAAGCAATTTGTAAGTCTGCATATACGGGTAAGATTGGTGATGGCAAAATTTTTGTTTATGAATTGCAACAAGTCGTTCGAGTACGTACTGGGGAAATCAATGCAGATGCCCTAACCTAAACTAGAGTCAGCCACCATACCAATAAATAGCACGTTGGGTTATGACAGCGTTAAGCTGAATATCCCAAGGTTCAGGCTCAAGGTAATCATCGACTCGTTGAAATTGGTAGGCGACGCCAAACAAGGGACAATTCTCTTTGCCTTTGAAAGTTCGATCGTAATAACCAGCACCCATCCCAATACGATTACAGCGTACATCAAAGGCCACCAATGGAACAAAAACTAACTCCAATTCCTCCACGGGAATTGCCAAATCAGGGCTGACATCCGGCTCCGGAATTCCATAGCGATTCTTCTGAAAAGGAGTATCTGCTGTGGCGGGTAAAAAAGAGAGGGTTAAATCCTCATTTAGAACAGGGAAATAACAAATTTTCCCTTGTAAAAGAGCATTTTTCCATAGCTCATCTAACTCAATTTCCCCGTTTATCGCAAAATAAAGTGCTATTTGCTTTGCTTGGCGATATTGTTCCAGCAAGCGAATGCGGGTACATACTTGAGTTGAAGCCGTGGCGCGATACGAAACAGATATCTTCGAGCGTATTTGTTTCATTGTATCTCTTAAAGCCTTCTTGACGTAATCTGTCATAAGTTATCAATGTGTTGTACTTATTAAATTATCGATTCTTTATTGTAAAAATTCAAGGTATTGAAATCTTCAAAAAAATTTGTCACTCTCAAAATCTTCGTGGAATTGCTATTTTTTAAAAAAAACTAGTCAAGACAAAAAAAATAAGGTATATAAGCCGTCCTGGTTTTTAGATCCTTTTGGGATGGGTATCTAGGTACAATATAACTCATTGAGAGAATGGTATGAGTGATTTGTTTGAAGATGATGAAGATGCTGTTGTAGAAGTCGGAGAAGACTTCGTTGATGTGGACAGCGAATTGGATGTTGAAGCAGAAATTATGGAAAATGTTCCTCGTGGTTTGGATGCACGCAGGCGATTGGAAAATATGTTAGACGAAAAGCGGTTACGGGATGAACTGGACGATTTTGGCGACTATTAAACTCGATTTGTCAGTAATCATTCGTAAGGGAATCAACTGAAGAATTAGGATTAAGTACCGTTTATGATACGAACACGAGTACTCACAGAAGGGGAATGTAATTTTGCATTTCCAATAGATGATCGCATCTTTTTGGGCGAGGGGTTGTTTGAAACGCTCAGAGTAGAGGAAGCGAAGCCATGTTGTGCTTATTTGCATTGGCAGCGATTAACGGATTCGGCACGAAAATTGGATATCCCCTTCGATCTTTCCTTTGAGCACTGGTTAGAGCATCTGCTCCATAAAATTAAGCAAGATAATTTGTATCATGGTGGTATTAAAGCGATTTTAAGTGGGGGTTCTGCCCCTAGAGGCTTGGCAGCACGAGGACAAGTAAGTCAACTTGCATTTCAAGCGTTTAATTATTCTATAGAAACCCATCCACAGCGATTAGTAAGTGCGTCCTGGCTAAGAGATGGAACTAATCCTATATATCAAGTGAAATCAATCAATTATTTAGAGGCGATCCTCGCTCGTCGTCAGGCTATTGCGGCAGTTGCCGATGATGCTTTATTTTTTAACTTGCAACAGCATGCGACAGAAACCACCTGTGCAAACTTATTTGTGATCCACGATAATTGTTTGCTAACACCTCCTGTAACCGATGGGGTGCTTCCTGGCATTACTCGTTCAAGACTTCTACAATGTTCCAAGCAGCAAGGCATAAATTGCATGGAGGTTTCGGTAACCAAAACAATGCTAAAGGAAGCGGATGCTCTTTTTGTAACTAATTCCTTACAAGGGATTCGCCCGATATCCTCTTTGGATGACATTGTTTTTGCAGTAGATCATCCATTACTTAATCAATTATCTTCTTCTCTGCGTTTTGAAAACGAAAGTGATCAAAATGCAATAGCTTGATAATACATATCAGCAATAGAACAAGACCCGCTATTAAAACTACAGGGTGTTTATAAAATACTTCTTGTTTTAAAACCCCCATTCCAGCATAACCTAGATAGGTATAAACAATTTCAGCGGGAATAAGAAAAATAAAAGTAGTGAACAAATAAGGCCGGAATTTAATCGTGGTTATTCCTAGACCATAATTGACTATATTAAACGGAATTATTGGGACTAAGCGAAGAAATGCAACAATCACCCATCCTTTTTGCTCGACCGCAGAAATGAGTTTGCTTAATTTTTCGCCTTTTCTTTGTAAAAACCAATTATAAATCAAGTGTCGGGTAATTAAGAAAGAGAATGCAGCGCCGCTTGTTGCCCCCAATAAATTGAGTAGGGTGCCAAACAAAGGCCCGAAAAGCGCCCCGCCGGCCAGGGTGATCACCATAGTAGGCAAGAACATAATGGTTGCAACGCAATATATTATTAAAAAAAGAATGGGTGCAATCCAGCCAAGATGCTCAATCCAGTTAATGAGTACACTTGAATAATTATGAAAAATAAAGGCAGTCGAAAAAAGTGAGATCAAAGCTAAAACAATGAAAATTGTCTTAATAGGATGAGTGAGTCGACTAGACGTTATTTTTGTATGAAATAAATCGGGGTCTGTAATCGTACAATCCTTGACGGTTCACTAGTAAAGAAAGTCTATTACACCTGGTTATCGGTTGCAATCTTGAAAAATAATGATTGATTGGGTATAACCAAGAGCGGATTTTTATAAGAGAAACAAAAACATGGAACAAGTAATGTGGAAGGAAAGCCAAAAGCAACGTGCCCGTAGATGGATTAGAGCAATCTTAGCCTACTGGTTTAAGGTGGAGGTGCAGGGAACGTATCAGCCGGAGTCTAATTCAGTCATTATTGCCAATAGAACCTCAAAAATTGATTTGCTTTTGCTTGCTGCTTTTTTACCTGAGCAATTGACGGTAGCGTTTCCTCCACGATCAGCTGGTAAACTTTGGATGAAGATGATGATGCTTTTTGCTGATGTCATTATCATTGACTCTACCAACGCTTTTGCAGCAAGAGCTTTAGTCAAAGCCATACGAGAAGGAAAGCGTTGTGTTATTTTTCCGCAGGGAATTGGATTGCAAGAAGAGAGCTTAAAGGTTTTTGATGCCCCAGGAATGGTGTTACAAAAGGCTGGCTCTTCAGTGATTCCAATCCGTATCGACGGAGCCCAACACAGTATTTTTTCGATAAGTAAAGATAAGCATCGTACTTATTTATTTCCAAAAATTATCTTACATGTATTGCCGACACGATCTTATATCGAGAAGGAAAATACACCTCTTAACCGAAATGCAATGAGCACTCGGTTGTTTCAGTTAATTAGTGAACAGACTTTTGCAAATAGTTATCAACCAATGACAATGTTTGAAGCACTCATTCAAGGAAGTGTGTTAGGAACAAAGAGTAAAGCAAAAATTGAAGATGCAAATCGTGCGCCGTTAACTTCCAAACAATTTCTTGCTCGTTGTTTTATTTTAGGTCGACAAATTAAGGAGCAAACTCAAGTAGGAGAGCATGTCGGTATCATGCTGCCTACCACGATTGCGGGCATGGTTACCTTTTTTGCTTTACATGCATATCGACGCATTCCAGCTATGCTAAATTTTAGCTTGGGACTACATAATCTGTTAGCTACGTGTACTGTTGCAGAAGTAAAAACGATTTATACTGCAAGACAATTCATTGATACAGCAAAACTGGACGATTTGGTCGAGGGATTACAGAACGCAGGGATTAAGATTTATTTCCTCGAAGATTTTAAATCTTCTATTAATTTAGGGAATAAGCTTTCTGGGATATTCAAGGGGATGTTTCCTACTCGAGCCTATCAATTAATTGGTAACCCGGTTTCTGCAGAGGAGCCCGGAGTTATACTATTTACCTCGGGTTCAGAAGGGCTTCCGAAAGGAGTTGTTTTAACTCACGCTAATTTATTAGCCAATTGTTGCCAATTAACTTCGCGAGTGGATTTTTCTTCTCGTGATAAATTTTTCAATGCCTTGCCTATCTTTCATTGTTTTGGATTAACAACCGGTTCGATTCTGCCATTAATAAATGGAATTAGTTGCTTTTTTTATCCTTCTCCATTGCATTATAAAATAATTCCGGGTTTGATTTATCAAACCAGTGCTACCATTATGCTTGGAACCGATACCTTTTTAACAGGCTATGCTCGAGCGGCAGAACGGCATGATTTTAGCAGCGTCCGTTACATTTTTGCTGGAGCAGAAAAAGTGAAACCGGAAACGATTCGACATTGGATCGACACTTTTGGAGTGAAAGTCTATGAAGGATATGGTGCGACGGAAGCGTCGCCAGTGATTTCTATGAATTGCCCTTTAGCCTCTATTCCAGGAAGTGTGGGGATGTTGTTGCCCTCTATGGAAAGTCGAATACAACCTGTAGATGGTATTGCGGAAGGGGGCCGGTTAATCTTACGTGGGCCTAATATCATGAAAGGTTATCTCTCTTGCGACAAGTCGGAAAAGATTATTCCACCTGAAGACGGGTGGCATGATACAGGTGATATAGTGACTATGAATGAAGAGGGTTTCATTACCATTGCGGGCCGAGCAAAACGTTTTGCGAAGATTGCCGGGGAAATGGTTTCTCTTACTGCCGTAGAGGGTGTTGCTGCCTCAATTTGGCCTGAGTTATTACATGCTGCCGTAAGTATGAAGAGCCCGAAAAAAGGAGAGCAAATTATACTATATAGTGAAGCTGACAATGCCAATAAAACAAGCTTTATCAAGAGAATAAAGGAACTGAATTATTCAGAATTACTTGTACCGCATAAAATTGTTCCAGGAAATAAAATTCCCGTACTACCTTCAGGAAAAATAGATTATGTAACTATTCAAAATGAATTAATTGAAGAGTAAAAGTGTTTAATACCACCAAGCATTGTAATCTGTCTTTGGGCAAGTACTTGTACCTGTTTGAATACAATGTCCGAGTCCATCGTCGCAACACTTTGTATCACAATTACTTAATAGAATAGATGAGCATGCGATGATTAAGGCAACTATTATTTTTTTCATTTGTTCTGCCTCACTTGATCTTTTGTATCCTCTATGAGTTTATGCTAGACCATGGGTAAGACGTTTTCCATTTTTCACAGATAATTTATGTTTTTTAAACAGATACATAGCAATTAAACAAAGTCAGCGGTACTATATTTTTTAAAAGCGAGGAGTATTTTAATTACAGGTATGTGTGATGCACCGAACATCTGGCTTTACCCTTATTGAACTCATTGTGATGATTTTGATTATTACCCTTGTAGCACTTTTTTTTGGGATAAAAACTCCATCAGTATCCTTGTACAGTTTGTCTTCCATAACAGAACAATTAAAACGTGATATACGTTATACCCAAACCTTGGCGACCAGTCTAAATACGGATTATAGTATTATCCTTTCAACAAACAGTTACACCATTTCTCCAAATCCTCCAAATGGCGCATATTCTGTGAGCATGCCTACAGGAATTACACTCTCTTCTGTGAGCATTACATTTGATTCAATGGGTGCGCCTGCATCAGCTGCCACAATTACAATTACAGCATCTGGAGTCGGTACCAATACGCTTACAGTTTCTGCAGAAACGGGGTTCGTCAATGGATAAGCAATCTGGATTTTTAATGATGGTGATTGCTGTTCTTCTTGTGGTTGTGGGTGGTCTTGCGAGCGCATTTGTCTCTATGATTGTAAGCGGCACCAATTCTTCCATCAGTACTATCTCTGCGAATAATGCCTATGATTTAGCTAAAACTGGAATTGAAAATGGCAGTTACCAATTATCACTTGGAATCTGCAATAATTCCTGGAGTTCGGTTGTCACTGTTACTGGACAAGGGGAGTACCAATACAGATGCAGCCAAAATCAAGCGACAACAACCATTACTAGCGCGATGACCGCCACTTCTTCTTTTATTTCTCTTGCTTCGATTGCTAACTTAGGATCCTTTGGGGCCATAATCATCGATTCAGAAATCATTTATTATGATGGGATAAGCGGAACCACCTTACTCAACCTGCGACGGGGACAAAATGGAACCATTGCGGCAGCGCATCTTTCTGGCGCTGCTGCCACCCAATCACAGTATATAATTAGCAGCCAAGGGGGCGCTCCTTCTTTAAATTCGCCTAATGGTAGGGTAACGCTAAATCAAGCAGTATTATTGTCTCAAGGTGGAGCTTACTATGCGGTGGGGAACCAAGGTGCCAACGGTGTTATTCTTAAATATAATGGTGCATCTTGGCTGACCATGTTAACTGCAAGTGGTGTTAATCTTAGAGGAGTAGAAACCAGTAGTAATTATGGCTTGGCTGTAGGTTCTTCAATTACAAATGTAGGCTCTATCTACCAATTTAATGGCAGCTCGTGGGCCTTATTAGGAACGGTTGACCATTCAAATTATATGGCAGTTTCTTGTGATGTCCCTAACAATCCAACTCTTTGTTGGATAGTAGGCCAAGGCAAAAGCCCCCCCTGGCCACTCATGTATTATACAGGAACTGGTCTACCCTATAGTACGAATGGCATGGGAAATGTTTCTGTGTCTAGTGTAAGTTGTGTTAACGACATGTGTATCGCCACGCTACGTAATGATCTTTATAGTTTTCCGATAAACTCTACTAACCCCTTTGACAACGGGATGAATATAGGAGGAACTCTAAACGATATCGATTGTGTGCAAGCGAATAGTTGTGTGATTGTACGCAGTATTGGTGCGGTTCATTATTTTAATGGTCTAAATTGGAGTAGTGCTTTTAATATTAGTGGGCAGTCGCTTAATGACGTGCATTGTCCAAGCACTGGTAACTGTATTGTTGTCGGGAATAATGGTGTTATTTTTAATTGCAGTCTTCCAATTACTTCAAATGCATCTTGTGTCTCTCAAACATCACCAGGAACACTGAATTTACTGGGTGTGCATTGTAATGCTTCAAATGATTGTTTAGCGGTAGGTGCCGGTAACGTAGCTTACCGCTATACTGGTGGTTTGTGGACTGCTATTTCGCTGCCAACCAGTTATACTCTTAATTCAGTTAGTGGAACTGGATCGGGAACTGCATCAGGGGTAATTCCTACTGTATTACATAATCAATGAGGAAAAGATATGCCAAACCGGAAACAGGACGGTTTCTCTATCATTGAACTGATTGTTTTTATAGTCACTATAGGGATTATTGTGAGCGGATTATTGATGGGGATAAATCAAGCACAACGTTACAGCGGCATTCCTAGGGCAACACCGCAAGCAAGTTTTTTAGCGAATGCACGTATGCAAATAATATTAATGAACCGTGATATAAATGGTTATACCGCGTTAGACGACCCATGTACTAGTACCCCTGGTCTTGATATATGCATGGCATTATCGAATTATGCGTTAGAAAACAATTTTGTTGTAAGTTCCCCTACTATTTCAGGATCCAATCCAAAAATAATTACTCTGGATGTAACGGGTACTGGGAATGCCACAATTAATGCAAGTGTTTATAATTATGCGAACAATTAAAGGATTTACTCTCATTGAAATGCTCATTGTGATGATAATCACAGGTGTGGTTTTATCTGCAGTATCTCTTATGTTAAGTGCGGGTTTTACTAACTATTTTACAGGTGTAAAAGTTACTGCATTGACCAATCAGGCAACGATGGTTATGGCACGGATGACCAAAGAGCTACAACAGGCAAATCGTTTTTCAGCAATCAATCCAACTAATATGACATTCACCACTATAGATGGTTCTACTATATCTTATAGTTGGTCTAATCCGATTTTGTTAAGGACAGGTGCTTCAGCACAAACCCTCAATAACCAAGTGACTCATTTTTCGCTCACCTATTATCAATCTAACTTTACCTTAACAACAACCTTGACGGCAGTTCGTGCTGTAACAATCGATATGACTCTAAGTAATGGTAGTGAAAGAGTTCCAATGATCAATACGGTGTACTTAAGCAATATGTCCTAGCATCTTTCCTGCCTTAAAAATACCAATTTTTTTCAATCGACAAGTGGATATAGCTCAGTTTATACTGCCATTCATTGAACAATGATCAGGATGATCCATGTTGGGATTAGAGAAGTTTAAATCGTCTCGGCCTCTATCGTGCTTTCTTAGTGAGTTTGGATATTCGCTTGTGGGCTTATCGGACAATCAGCACATCCTTTTTTGTGAGGAGCATTATTCCTCTGAGCCATCTCCTGTTCATATTACTAAGTCTTTAGAAGACGATGTGAATAAACACCATTTGGTTGGACGCCCATGCCAAGTTATTCTTTCCTCCAGCTTATACCAGCTGATCTTAATAGATACACCCGAAGTACCTGAAAATGAACTTGCTAAAGCATTGCGTTGGCAACTTAAAGGTTTAGTTGATTATCCTTTGAATGATATTGTTGTAGATGTTTTTACTGTTCCTCCCCATGGTGCGGGTAATAAAAGAAAAAAAGCATTTGTGGCTGTGACGTTGCAGTCTGCATTGCTTAGTCATATATCGATGATAGAAAGTTGTCTATTAAAGGTTACTGGAGTGAGCATCAGTGAATTGGCTTTAAGCAAAATCTTATCTCTTGAGCCCGTATCGGATGAAGCTCCACTCATTGTCATTAGTTATGATGGGGAAAGCTGTCAACATCATGTATATCACATGGGGGACTTGTATCTTTTTCGTACTTTACCTATGAGTAAAACCATAATCCAACCTCATAGTGCTGCAGATCAAAATATGTTATTAGAAATTCAACGTAGTATTGATTATTGTTTAATGGAACTCAAACTTCCTGAGCCAAAACAAATTTTCTTCACGCCCAGTTTTTATAAAGCAACCGATTTATTTTCCTATTTACAAGAAGAACTTAATAAGGATGTAAGATTATTAGATATTAATTCATTTTTTACGTCTGAACCCGTTGCTCCCGAAACGCTGGAAAAGGTTTTTTATGCTATTGGTGGTGCACTTATGGTTCTAGATAGGGAAAGTAAATTATGAGTCAATCAATAAATTTTCTCAAAGGGCTTCCCAAAAGTACCAGTCGCTTACCTGCTGCATTAATGGGTTTGATAGTCCTTATTACCTTGGTCATTTTAGCTATTATCTCAATGGTTCTTGAGTTAAATAACTTCCAAACTTATAAAACCCTTAGGATGACCCAAGGGAACTTAATGCAGGCACAAGAAGATTTCAATAAATTGGCAAAGAGCTATCCACTGCTCGTCAGTGATATTCCTTTTGTGAAACGCGTTAAAATCCTTGAGAAAAAAATGCAAGCTAAGAAAATAGAACTTGATTCCTTGCAGCACCTGGTTATGCGACGGGGATTTTCTGAATACCTGTTTGATTTGGCTCAAACAACGTCCAATACTTTATGGCTAAATCAAATTCAAATTAATCATGATACCAATAGTATTACTTTAAATGGATACGCTATTCGTCCTGATTCAGTGTCCGAACTGATGAGTCAGCTATTAACTACTAATTCGTTTAAAAATGTCATTTTCAATTTATTTTTTGTAAAAACAATTAAAAATCACCCTTATTTGAAATTCTCCATTGCTACCCATGCTCTTGGACCACAGGAAGAAGCAATTACTGAACAAACTGCTCCGGCTAAAAATGCGCAGGGAGTAAAGTGAAATGGATCTAAAGTTCTTTTATTCAAAGCAAATATATTTATTAAAACAAAAAATTGATCACCTCAGTGAGCGTGACAGAATATTGTTGCTCTTCCTTACTCTCGTAGTGCTTATTATTTTATGGTTTTTTGGTGTTGTAAAACCCATAATAAATTCAAAACATCAAAAAGAGCAAGAGATTCAAAAGTTAAACGAAAAGCTTACAATTTTGACACAAAAAAAGAAGATCATTGAAATCTTGATCAGCAACCCAGAAACAGTAAAAGTTATTACCCGTTTTAGAGAGTTATCTACTGAAATTACCAGTCTCGATAAAGAAATCATCCATTACAATAAGCGTTATATTGCGGGACGTGATTTAGCAAAGCTACTTCATGATATGTTAAAACAAACGATGGGAGTAACGATCGAGAATTTTTCTACGGTTAATCCTCCTCCGCTGCCTCCTCCTGTGAACCAACAGACAACTAATACGCCAACATCTAAAACAGCTCTCAAAGCACCAGCACTTCCTCCAACCATACAAGCGACTCATTACCGTCTCGTTATGCGAGGCACTTATTTTCCTATAATGAGATATTTGCAACGTTTAGAACAATTACCTTGGCAACTCTATTGGGACAAATTTGATTATACTGTAACAAAATATCCGGAAGCATTGGTAACTGTCGATTTTTATACTTTAAAGCCCCAAACGGCTCAACTGATAATAAAAAAAGGACAAAATCAATGAGCATAAAAAAACAATGCATCATGCTTTGGTTTTGTTGTTTTAACTTATTTAATATAAGTTATGCTGCTTTATATGATCCAACTAAACCCATTATAAGTCCTTTAGTCCATGAAACAACAATGGATGAAAGTGAATTTAATCTGCAAAGTATTTTGATTGGACCAATGCGACGATTGGCGATGATTAATGGTCAAATTGTAGGAACGGGGAGTAGCATTCAGGGGGCACGTGTCCTTGCTATTGATAAAAACCATGTGGTATTGTTCTACGCTGGACATAGAAAGATTCTATATTTATTTGGCAAACGCTTGTGGAAGACTCATTAATGAGAATAGGGATCATCGTTTTAATTTGTTCATTTCTTACTGCCTGCAACACCCATGCTCCTATAAAGGGGACCGCAATTGATGAAATGAATAAGGTGATGCAACAAGGTGTTGCTAACAATAAAATAATTATGAAATCAGACCGTACTAAAGGGCGAGGAAGCCCGGTCAGAGCATTACTTCCAAGTCTAAAAATTCGTGACGCACGATCCCGTGGAGGTCCCCAACGTTTCGATATAGCGGTTAAAAACGTGCCCGCTCAAGCCTTTTATATGGGATTGGTTGCAGATACCTCAACCAATATGGTAGTGAGTCCTGAGATTAAAGGAAATGTTACTCTAAGTATGAAAAAGGTTACTGTAGAACAGGTCCTACAAGCACTAGAGGATGCCTATGGTTATTCCTTTAATGCTATTCCTGGTGGATATGAAATCTTACCTAACACCTTAAGAACTCAAATTTTCAAAGTGAACTATCTTGAACTCGAACGAAAAAGTCGTTCAAGTATGACTGTAAGTTCGGGTGAGGTGACCAATGCAAGCTCTTCTGGTGGTTCAGGTTCAGGAACATCCGTTTCTGGTGGGAATATTTCAGGAGTTCTTAGTAATGGGAATCAGAACTACAGTGCAGTCGTAGGTGATGTAGAAACCAAAAGTAATATAGATTTTTGGAAGTCACTGGAAAATACCGTCAAAAAAATGGTCGGTAAAGAGGATGGACGCTCGGTAACCGTTAATAAAATGGCTGGTTTAGTTGTTGTCCATGCGGCGCCTAAAGAACTCAAGCACGTGGAACGCTATCTGGATATGGTGCAAAACAGTATGGACAGGCAAGTGATTCTAGAAGCTAAAATCCTAGAGGTCAATTTGACCAATCAATTCCAAATGGGAATTGATTGGAAAATATTTGGTTCGAGGCTTAACGCTCTAAGTAATTTTCCAGAAGTCGATATCTCGCAATCCAGTTTTCCTAAAGCATTTAACATCGACATTCACTGGAATCCTCAAGATTTTAACACCGTGATACAAGCATTGGAAACCCAGGGGAATGTTCAAGTTCTTTCAAGTCCCCGCGTTACCGCTATGAATAATCAAAGCGCTGCGATAAAAGTAGGGTTTGATGAATTTTTTGTAACCAATGTATCCCAAAATCAAAATATTGTCACTTCGAGCCTCGTAACGCAACCTATGCTAAATGTTAACCTGACTCCTTTTTTCTCAGGTATTACGTTGGATGTTACGCCACAAATTGATGCAAATGGTCAAGTTACTTTACATATACATCCCACCGTAAGCTTGGTGAAAGACCAACGTAAAGTCATTGATTTAGGAACTCAAGGGGGCGTATTGGATTTACCATTAGCCAATAGCACCATTCGTGAATCAGATACTATGGTACACGCTAAAAACGGGCAAGTAGTAGTGATTGGTGGGTTGATGCAAGATACAACCACTGAAGGAATAGGCCAATTGCCCTGGTTTGGTAATATCCCGTTTCTAGGAACTTTAGTGCGCGCGACAAAACAAGACTCTCAAAAAACGGAGCTTGTCATTTTACTAAGACCAACTATTGTGAATGGAAGAACTACTAATAAAGACATTACGGTGACCGCGCGTCGTGTTTCAAGTCTTAAACGTGGTTTTCATATTGGTGGTAGACCTGATATTTATGGTACTCAGGGTGAAGTGCCTATTATGTTAGGACCCAAATCGACTGAAAACTTAGGTACGCGCTAAAGGGGAGAGGCAATGTATTTAGAACATTTTAAATTGCAAAAAGCGCCATTTACGCTCACACCTAACACGGAGTTTTTTTGTGAACTCCCCACCCACAAAGAAGCGTTGAATGTACTTCTGCTTAGTTTGGCTCAAGGTGAGGGCTTTATTAAAATCATTGGTGAGGTAGGAACGGGTAAAACCTTGTTATGCAGGCTACTGCTTAACTACTTAACTGGCGAATACGTTACTGCCTATATTCCCAATCCGGATCAAACTGCTGAAGGTTTACGACTTTCACTTGCTCGTGAGCTAGGCATGCAACCCGAGGATAGCTGGACACAATATCAATTATTGGAAGCAATTAATCGATGCCTATTAGAACTGCACCGCGCTGGCAAAAAAACAGTACTAATAATTGATGAGGCTCAGTTTTTATCGGATGAATGTTTAGAGGCGGTTCGACTTTTGACTAATTTAGAAACTGAAGAATATAAATTACTCCAAGTAGTCCTTTTTGGCCAACCCGAATTAAATATTAAGCTTGAGCAACCTGGATTGCGTCAATTAAAACAGCGTATTACTTTTTCTTATCATCTACAACCTTTGGCGCGTCATGAACTGGATAAATATTTGAATCATCGGATGGCTCGAGCTGGGTATACCTATGGTTCGGTTTTTACTCAAAAAGCACAAAAACGGTTATATCGTGCAAGCCAAGGCTTACCAAGATTGTTAAATATTTTGTGTCATAAATCACTTTTAGTGGCATATGGGCAAGGGAAAAATCAAGTTGATGGTCACGCGGTACGGCGAGCCATAATTGATACATTAAGTTCTACACGCTTAGAATGGATTTATTCATTATTAATCTACTCTGGAATCGGGGTACTAGGGCTTAGCGTTATTATTATGATGTATTGGACCTATGGACTATATCTATGAGTTTGCTTAATGAAATGTTACATGATCTTGCGAAGCAAAAGCACACAAAGCCAGTCACACCTTTATATATGCCGGTTCCTCTTCGAAATAATGGAGTAAGTAAGAAAATTCTATTAGGCCTAACATTGGTCGCCTTTACTATGTTCCTTTTTTTGCTTCATAAACATTTCGCAAAAAAGAACATTAAACCCCAACAAAGTGTTCATCAGGCAGAAATAAATCGCCTTGATGCAACGATAAAAATGGAACCCATAGTTGAAGCTGCAGTTACCTCGGCTCCAGAACCAATTTATCTGGTAAGTTATATTGAGCCATTGGCATCTGCAGCATCCCAACGAGTTGCTTTTCAAGCCCCCATTGCAACAGATGCCGTGAGTAATGGGGTAGATAATCAAGGTGTGCCATCTTCATCTGCAGTAAATAAAGTATATACACCTCAAACCCTTGAGGAATGGCATGATGCTCAATTAAATAAAGCGCTGGAAGCTATAGATAAAGGGTTTGATGAAGAGGCAATATCTCTTTTAAGAGGAATCTTGGTTCGGATACCCAATGCATCTGATGTTCGAGAAAATTTAGCTTCACTCTATTTGACTTATGGGGATTTTGCTCAAGCATCCGAGATCGTGAATGAAGGGCTTCGATACGCACCTGCTGATACGGCTCTTATTACGATTAAAGCGAGATTATTTCTTGATCAAGGAAAAGCCATAGAGGCTATTAGTCTTTTATCAAAATACCGACCCTCTATAATGTCATATCCCGACTTCTATGGCACTTTGGCGGCAGCGCTGCAATCTGAAGGCCGGACTTTAGAAGCAGGAAGTCTTTACCGATCTTTAATACAAGTTGATCCTAATGACGGTCGCTATTGGTTAGGTTATGGTATTGCCTTAGAACATAGTAATAAGATTAATCAAGCCATAGAGGCATATCTTCGTGCGAGCCAAAATCCGGATAGTGATCCCTCAGTACGTGATTATGCCGAAAATCGATTGAAAGTCTTACAGGGATAATAATGAAAAGGATGCGGCTGGGCGAATTATTGTTTAAGGAGAAGTTAATTACTCAAGAAAGCTTGGATAAAGCGATTGAGTTACAACAAAAGTCCGGAGGGAAATTAGGACATGTTTTAGTTGATATGGGAGTAATTTCGGAGGAAGAGGTTTTAAACTTCATTGCCAATCAACTTAAGATACCTTTTATCAACTTAAATCATTATGAAATAGATAAAAATCTAACTCATCTTCTACCTGAAATTTATGCGCGTCGTTATCGAGCTCTTGTCCTTGGAGAAGATGAAGATGGTGTATTGATAGTAGGAATGTCGGATCCTCAAGATATTAATGCCTTTGATGCGATCTCAAAAATCTTAAAACGCCCTATTAAAATGGCTGTAGTGAGCGAATTGGCGTTACTAAAAGTGTTTGATAGAGTTTATCGTCGTACACAAGAAATTACTCACTTTGCTCAAGAACTTTCCAGTGAAATTTTAGAAGACTTCAAAGAGCAACAAGATGATTTATTTGATGAGGCTCAAGAAAGTGAAGAACAAGCTCCAGTTGTTAAACTATTAAACTCTTTATTTCGGGATGCAGTTCAAGCACGTGCTTCAGATATTCATATAGAACCCGGTGAAAAATCTTTACGAATTCGTTTTCGAGTGGATGGAATACTCAATGAAAACATTTTGGATGATAAACGTATCCTGGGTGCTTTAGTCCAACGTTTAAAACTTCGTGCTCATTTAGATATTGCTGAAAAACGTATACCACAAGACGGACGATTTAATTTTAAAATTAAAGGAAAATCATTTGATGTACGGGTATCAACACTCCCTACAGCGAATGGAGAAGCAGTGGTGATGCGTTTATTAGATCAATCCAGTCATATTACTGACTTAAGTCAGTTAGGTATCGACCCTCAAATTGTGAAACGTTTAGAAAATATTTATTCTAAGCCTTACGGAATGCTCCTTGTTACGGGTCCCACAGGAAGTGGTAAAACAACTACATTATATAGTGTCCTGCAACGTATTAATTCTCCAGAACGTAAAATATTAACTGTCGAAGATCCCATTGAATATAGGATTGAGCGAGTTAATCAGGTCCAGGTCAACTCCAAAATAGATCTGACCTTTGCTCGAGTTCTTCGTGCCATGCTCCGTCAAGACCCGGATGTCATTATGGTAGGAGAAATTCGTGATTCTGAAACAGCCCAAATAGCGATGCGTGCTGCAATAACAGGGCATTTGGTTTTAGCCACGTTGCACACTAATGATGCCATGACCTCAGCCATGCGTTTAATTGACATGGGTTCAGAGGGTTATATGGTTGCAGCTGCTGTTAAAGGAATTATCGGCCAACGTCTGGTTCGTAATTTGTGCGATAATTGCTCTACTGTCGAGCCGCTTGAGCCGCATGAAACCGTTTGGCTCGAGTCCATGAATGTCGATTTAACACTCCCATTTAAAAAAGCGAAAGGATGTTCTGCGTGTAATTATCGTGGATATCTAGGACGAACAGGGGTCTATGAACTTTTAGAGTTAAATAAAGACATGTTAATGGCATTAAGACATAATGATTCAAGCAACTTTGTCAAAGCAGCGTTGGCTTGTGAAACTTATCGCCCGCTGTCTGAATCTGTACTCGATTTAGTGAAGCGAGGCATTACTTCGGTTGCTGAAGCCATTCGTGTAGTTGGGCAATTAGATGAAGAGTTTATGCGGCGATAAAGTGCATAAACAAAGTATACCTTTTAAATCTGTAACGGTATTAAGTCAATCCTATTAGTAAGCGTTTCACTCAAAGCAAAGCTACAATGTTTAATATTAGAAGTAGAGTATTATTTTGATAAGGGACTGCTAGGAAATGCCAGAATATTACTTTAGTGCCCGTGATCAGCAGGGTAAAGCGCTAAGTGGTCAACGAAACGCGCTGAGTGCAGAAGATCTCGCTAATCAATTGATTAGTGAGGGTCTCATACCGCTAGATATTTCAGCTAGGGCTGGTAAAAAATCTGGTGCTACTAGTACTCCAAGTACCCCAAAAAAATGGTTTGTACCTAAAGTCACTTTAAATGATTTGCATATATTTTGTCACCAGATGTACTCTCTAATCCATGCTGGAATTCCAGTAGCTTCGGCAATAACACGTCTTGCCGAGACCACACGCAATAAAACGCTCGCTGAGGCCTTGCAGAAAGTAGTTATTTCTTTGAACAAAGGCAGTTCACTTAATGTTGCAATGAGACAATTTCCTGATATTTTTTCTGATTTTTTTCTTAATTTGATAGTGATTGGCGAAAATACCGGTAACTTAGATAATATTTTTCTCCATCTTGCTGAATACCTTGAGATGGAAGTAGATATTACAAAAAAAGTAAAATCTGCTTTACGGTACCCCATAATGGTGATTGGAGCAATCATTATAGCGTTGCTGATCATTAATGTGTTCGTAATTCCTGCATTTGCTAAACTCTATGCCAATATGCATGGAATTTTACCCTTGCCCACACGCATTCTTTTGGCCACTTCCAATTTTATTATCCATTACTGGCACCTATTGATTGGGATCATTGTCTTTGCTACATGGGCAATTAGAGCCTATATTCGTTCGCCTAAAGGAGCGATTCAGTGGGGGAAAATCCAACTTAAAATTCCAATTGTGGGATGGCTAATCCATCGTATATTACTCACTCGATTTGCCAGACTTCTTTCTCTGGTATTACGTGCGGGTATCACTGCCGTCGAAGGTATTCAAATGGTTGGAGCATCAACTAATAATGCTTATATGTCTTTACAAATACAAGGGGTTACTGATTTAATCGCTAAAGGAAATACAATTTCAGCAGCTATAGATAAAACCCATCTTTTCCCTCCTCTAATTATTCAGATGATTATACTTGGGGAGGAGAGTGGTACCATTGATCATCTACTTGACGAAGTGGCAGATTATTATCAACGCGAGATCGATTATGACATTGTTCGTTTAAGTGACACGATTGAGCCTATTTTACTGGTGATCATCGGTGGAATGGTATTGATTCTAGCATTGGGCGTATTTTTGCCGACATGGAACTTAGCATCTTTGGTGAAACAACAATGATAGATATGAAAAATCCTAACGCCTTCACGGATCTATTTTGTTGTAATAATTATTCTAGTCGTTATTCTTATAGGTGTATTTGTACGATTTTTGGATTGGAATTAAGCTTCGATTGAAGAAGCGTATGTAGAGAGCCATTTACTCCAGCAATTTCATATTACCATGAAAACTTCTAAGGAAAAAATGCGCCTGGAAGCTGGAACTACGACCCTCAAAAACATCAACTTATTTATAATCTAGGCAGTAGAGGGTATTACCAATCAAAATTTCCTCACCAAATGATTATTGATCTATACTGTACTGAGGGTAATATTGTTTTTAAAATAACTCATTTCAATGGTGCCATGATAAAATACTCTGGGGATGTGGATCATGGTAATCAATTTATTTTTGGCATGTAGGACTAAAATTTCTCAATATAAGGATATACAAATGAAGACGCAAAAAGGTTTTACTTTAATTGAATTAGTTGTTGTCATGGTTATATTAGGAATTCTGGCCGCTTATGCAGTTCCCAAGTTTTATGATTTTAGTAGTCAGGCTAATATTGCGGATCTCAATGGTTTAGCAGGCGCGTTAAATTCCGCCAATGTAACCGCCCATGGTGCTGCTTTAGCTACAGGCCAAACTGGAGCTACGGGTTCTATCACTATGGAAGGTTCTACAGTGGGGTTAGTTTTCGGATATCCATCCGCTGCCGGTATTGTGAATGCAGTGAATGTATCAAGTGCCTTCTCCGCATCTACTTCAGGTACAGCAACCACTTATACCCTCAAAACAAATTGTACCGTGGTATATACTCAAGCAACCAGTGCATCAAATCCTCCAACCGTGGCGATAAATACTTCTGGATGTTAATTTTCAGTTTATACAGTAGCCTTGATAAACGACGAACAAGTTTATTGGGGCTACAACCCACGTATATAGGAAATAGATATCTGATAAAAAAAGACATATGGTGTGAAATGGATGAGGGAAAGGGTTTTACATTAATTGAGCTTGTTGTGGTGATGGTTATATTGGGAATTTTGGCTGCTTATGCATCCCCACAATTTTATAGCTTTAGTACAAACGACTATAGCGGATCTCAATGGTTTAGCTCGAGCACTAAATTCAACTAATGTAACTGCCCATGGCGCTGCTTTATCCACAGGCCAAAACTGGAGCTACTGGCTTTACTATGGAAGGTGCTACAGTGGGACTAGTTTTTGGATACTCATCCCGCCGCAGGTATTGTGAATGCAGTGAATGTATCAAGTGCCTTTTCAGCATCTACTTCCGGCTCTTCAACAACGTATACTCTCAAAACCAATTGTAACGTGGTATATACCCAAGCAACCAGTGCATCAAATCCTCCAACGGTTGCCGTGACTACGAGCGGATGCTAACCGTAAGAAGTTTATTAATTCATTATAAAGATTTCTTTTTTTAAAATTAAATGTAGCTCGTTGGTTGCAAACTGTTGCAAGCAACGGGCTACATTGTAGGACAACATCCGTAAGAATGTTTGGACTTACTTCGCTTCTTCTAGACTGTATCTATTTTTTTAGTACATAACTACCTGGTGCATCCATTATGGATTTTAATGGCAATTGGTTAAAATCTGGAGCGGGTATGAGTTTTCCTGAATGCGTTTTTAGCCATTTTAACCATTCTGGCCACCAGGAGCCTGAATGTTCTGTAGCATTCTCTAACCATTGCTCTGGATGAGTAGGAAAATGATTATTAACCTTATAGCCGTATTTTTTCGTTTCAGGCGCATTGATAATTCCTGCTATATGACCAGATCCACCCAGTACAAAACGTTTGGGACCATTCATAAGTTGAAATCCCAAGTAGGTAGTTTTCCACGGAGCAATATGATCTTTTTCAGTTGAAAGGAAAAAGGTAGGTATATCAATAGCACTGATATTAATTGGGGTATGATTAAGATGAATTTTACCTGGTTTTACCAGATCATTGTGTAAATACATCCATCTTAAATATTGGGAATGCATGGTTGCTGGCATGTTGGTGGAGTCTGAGTTCCAATACAATATATCAAAAGGAACCGGGTTTTTACCTCGTAGATAATTTTTAATAAAGAAAGACCAAATTAAGTCATTTGCTCTAAGTGAGTTAAAACTTGAAGCCATAAATTTTCCAGCCAGATATCCCTTAGACTTCATCTCATTTTCTAATTTTGCGATTTGCTGTTCATCAATAAAAACAGCAATGTCACCGGGATCACTAAAATCAATCATAGAAGCTAAAAAAGTTGAACTCCGAATGGAGTTGTCTTGTCGTGCTTTATTATAAGCAAGTAACATGGATAGGAGGGTTCCACCAATACAAAAGCCCATAGCATTAACCTGCTTTATACTGAGTTGCTTTTGAATCATACCAATGGCGGTTAATGGTCCTTCATTTAAATAATCATATAAACTTTTATGGGAAAAATTTGAATCTGGATTTACCCAAGAAATGATAAATACAGTAATTCCTTGCTTTACTAACCAGCCAACAAGAGAATTATGTGGGCTTAAATCCAAGATATAATATTTGTTTATCCAGGGCGGAATAATAAGAAGAGGAATAGATTTTACCTTAGTGGTTTGTGGCGTGTATTGTATGAGTTCCATTAGACTATTACGAAAGACTACTTTTCCTGGAGTAATAGCGAGGTTTTTACCGAGCTTAAATGCCTCCGTATCAGTCATTTTAATCATCAGACGAGGAGAACCTACTTCTAGATCAGAAAGTAAATTATGAAGTCCATGTAATAAATTTTTGCCATGACTTTTCAATGTTTCATCCATGATCTGAGGATTCGTGTGCAAAAAGTTAGCTGGCGATAATGCATCTAAATATTGCTTGGTAAAAAATTTTAAACGCTTAGCCGTATTTTTATCAGGGTATTCTATCTTTTCAAATAAAGTATTCATATGCTGACTGGCTAAAAGGTAATGCTGGGTTAACATATTAAAAAAAGGATTATTTAACCAATCTTCTTCATGAAAGCGTGGATCATTTATGGGCATGGGCGTTCCATTTAACCAATGCTGTAATTGGGTTTGTGCTAAGTTAAACGCGTCTTGCCAGTATGCGAGTTGCATTTCCCAGATTTTTTCCGGATTCTGCAGAAGAATACTCATTACATTTTGGAAATGTTCCGTTAGTTCAATATATTGATTGATTATTATGGGAACTTGTAAAGGAGTTTCTTTAATATCGGAAATAATTTGCAGACTTTTTTCCGCTATAGCCTGTAATAACTCGCTAAGTTCTTTGTCATGGGTCATCCTAACTCCTGTGGACAAATAATTATATATCCTATTTTGGTTGCTTTATGGTTACGGATCAAGAGTAGAGTTCTTGGAAAGTTTTATTTACCAATCTCTCGTTTTCCCTTCATGCCAAAAATAACCGCTTTCTTTCTTCTTGTTTACCAATTCAAAAAGTTCGTGTGCCGCTTCCGAAGGCAGTTTGGGAGCGTTACTTTTTCCCATATCCGTTCTCACCCAACCTGGGTCAAAACTGGAGATAGTAATTCCAGGAAGTCTTTTAGCCAGAAGAAGAGTGTACATATTCAAGCATGATTTTGACATTTTGTAGTGGGGTACGTTTGCGGAATCATTGGAACTAAAAGCACCCCATCCCGAAGTAATATTAATTATTTGGGCATTTGGATTTAATTTAGAAAGGCACTGTTCAGTTAATTCAATAGTCCCAAATACATTAACCGCAAAAGTTTCTTTTAACCGGCTTATGCTAATCTTTGGTTCATTCCAATTTTCTAGGAGGATGGCTGCATTATTAATTAAGACATCAAATTGTGGTAATTGTTCCGTGAAATAATTAATTTGCTTTGAATCTAGCAAATTAAGGGGATGAATTTTTAGATTCTTGTCTTTTAGGGGCGCATTACCCTGAGTTGAAGTTCCAATAACCAACCAACCCCTCTTTAAAAATAATTTGGCGGTTTCTAGTCCAATTCCTCGACTAACTCCTGTAATTACCAGAGTATTCACAGTTCTATTCTCCATAAAGGGTAATTCGTTCCCTATTCTGCATCGCTATCTAGACTACATGGTACATGTATTTTCTTCTACATCTTAATGTTTAAAGTGACGAATTCCAGTGAATACCATAATGAGTCCATGTTTTTCAGCGCAATCTATAATTTGTCCGTCTCTAATTGAACCACCGGGTTGGATAATAGCAGCAATTCCTGCTTCTGCAGCAATTTCTACAGTATCCGGAAAGGGGATAAATGCGTCAGAAGCCATAACTGAACCACGAGGGTCGAATCCCATTTGTGTTGCCTGCCATAGGCCAATACGAGCACTCATAACCCGGCTGGTTTGACCTCCACCAATTCCTATTGTTGCTTCATCTTTAGCATAAACAATCGCATTGGATTTGACATGTTTTGCCCCAAGCCAGGCAAACATTAAATCACTCATTTGTTGATCTGAGGGTTTGTTTTGAGTCATGACTTTAATTTCATAGCTGCCTAATGAAAGAGAGTCATGTTCTTGTACCAACAGGCCCCCATCTACCTTTTTCAGGTTCAGGCGAAATGCATCATCATGTTTCCAAGCTCCAGTTGATAAAACACGAATATTTTCTTTGCTGGCAAAAATTTCTTTGGCTTCCTCACTAATCTCAGGGGCCAAAATGACTTCTACAAATTGCTTTTCAAGAATAGTTTTGGCGGTAGTAGCATCCAATTTTTGGTTAAAAGCGATTATACCGCCGTAGGCTGATGGTGGATCACATTGAAAAGCCTTGAGATAAGCATTAAGAGGAGAATCACTTATAGCAATACCACAGGGGTTTGCATGCTTGATAATTACACATACGGGTTTCTCGCAAGAAAAGGATTTAGCACAATCCAATGCCGCATCCGCATCTAAAATGTTGTTATAGGATAATTGCTTGCCTTGAATTAACTGAGCAGAACCTAAAGAACCGGATGAAGCTTTTTTATCAACATAGAAAGCGGCTTGTTGATGTGGATTTTCTCCATAACGTAAATCGGTTATTTTATTAAACTGACATGTAAGTACTTCTGGGAAACCACAGGGAGTGTACTGCGCATCGAGAGTAGTCAGATAATTTGTAATAGCAGCATCATATGCAGCTGTATGGGCAAAGGCTTTTTTAGCTAAAGTGAACCCCCAGTCTGCAGGAACTTTTTTGCTTTTTAAGTACTTGATTAGTTCGGCGTAATCTTCTGGCTTTACCACAACGAAAGTGTGTGCATAATTCTTCGCTGCGGAACGAATCATGGCGGGGCCGCCAATATCAATATTTTCGATAGCCTCATTGAAGTTACAGTCATGACGACTGATGGTTTGTTCAAATGGATATAAATTAATTACCAGCAAATCGATGGGTTTGATAGAGTGCTCTTTAAGTGTTTTTTCGTCTTTTTTCCCGCGTGCAAGTAAACCTGCATGAATGGCTGGGTGCAAAGTTTTTACTCGACCATCGAGCATTTCTGGAAAACCTGTACACTCACTCACATCGACAACTGGCAATTTATGTTCTTTGAGTAATGCAGCGGTATTTCCCGTTGCAATAAGCTCTACACCCATTTTATGGAGTACTTTACCTAAGTCCACTATGCCTCGTTTATCTGAAACACTAAGCAGCGCTCTTTGAGGTTTAAAAGCAGAGAATGCATGTTCTTGGACCATTATAATTTCCTTAAATAAGTATAGCCTCGGTAGGCGCAGCAGAACCCGGAAAATTTAGAATATTATCAATGGGTCCTTGCACTACCAAATAACGAGTACGACAATTTAATCTGCTTTATGGGTAAAAGCCAATAATGACCATCCATTAAGGTTTTGCTGATGAATCGCAATAAACATTGATGCGTACGTTTCAATAAGCTTAGGGGCTTGTTCTTCTAATATGCCTGATACGATCAGTATCCCCTTAGAGTTTAACAATTGTTGAAAACGTTCTTTCAAATTAATTAATGGTGCCAACAAAATGTTTGCAATAATTAAATCTACAGGTTGGTGTAATACATCGGGCTTGCTAATTAGCAATTGGTGTTCATCAAGTTGATTTCCCAATGCATTGTTTTGAGTGGCTTGAAGGGCTTGTTCATCGATATCGACTGCATGGACTTTCGCTGCGCCTAATTTTAATGCGGCCAAAGAAAGTATCCCTGAGCCACAGCCGTAATCAATAACAGATTTATTTTTTAAATCAGCCTGTTCCAACCAGGTTAAACATAAAGCAGTCGTAGGATGAGTTCCGGTACCAAATGCCAGACCAGGGTCTAACATTAAGTTAACCGCATCGGGTTCAGGTGGCGTCGACCAAGTAGGACAGATCCATAGGCGTTTACCAAAACGTTGAGGTTTAAAATCATCCATCCAAGCTCTTTCCCAATCCTTGTCCTCCAGAACTTCTAGAGCACACGTTAACTTGGGGTGAGTTTTCATCACATGCTCTCGTGTGTATTGTGCCTGGAACACCTCTGCAAATAAGGCCTGAATAACCACTTCAGGCCATAATGGGGTTGTTCCTGGTTCGGGTTCGAGAACAGGATTGTCATTTTTATCGGTGAGCATAATGGATAGCGCACCAAATTCTTCTAACTCCTCGCTAAGGGACTCTATCTCTTGGCTTGGACAATGTTCTATTTTCAATTGAAACCACACAGCGTTTAATCCTTCAGCATTTTTTCCAGATAGTGAATATTAGTACCGCCTGCTATAAAAGATTGATCATGGAAAATACGTTGGTGTAATTCAATATTGGTTTTTATACCATCAATAATGATTTCATCGAGTGCATTTCGCATTCTTGCAATGGCTACAGCACGAGTTTCTCCGTAACTTATCAGCTTGCCTATCATGGAATCATAATTCGGAGGAACGGTATAGCTACTGTAAATATGAGAATCAAAGCGAATACCAGGTCCACCGGGTTGATGTAATAATTTTATGGTTCCTGGCGAAGGCATGAAAGTTCTTGCATCTTCAGCATTAATTCGGCATTCAATAGCATGACCACGTAGAATTATGTCTTCCTGAGTGAGTGTCATCGGTATCTCACTGGCAATTTTGATTTGTTCTTTTATCAAATCAATTCCTGTGATCATTTCAGTTACGGGGTGCTCAACCTGAATTCGTGTATTCATTTCAATAAAATAAAAACATCCATCTTGATATAGGAATTCAAAGGTTCCAGCACCACGATATTGTAACTCTTGGCATGCTTTGACTACGGAAGCGCCAATTTTATTTCTAAGTTCAACGCTAATTCCCGGAGCTGGTGCTTCTTCGACTACTTTTTGATGACGTCTTTGCATGGAACAATCACGCTCACCTAGATGAATTGCTTTACCTTTACCATCTCCAAGCACTTGGAATTCAATATGGCGTGGATTTTCCAAAAATTTTTCCATGTAAACAATTGGGTTATTAAATGCAGCTTTGGCTTCGCTACGGGTAAGAGCTATGGCATTAAGCAAGTTGGCCTCACTATGCACAACACGCATACCGCGCCCACCACCGCCTCCTGCTGCTTTGATAATAACTGGATAACCAATTTTTCGAGCAATTTCCAGATTTGATTGATCATCATCAGATAAGGGACCGTCCGATCCAGGAACACAAGGAACTCCGGCAGCTTTCATTGCGTTAATAGCAGATACTTTATCTCCCATGAGACGAATAGTATCGCCTCGAGGACCAATAAAACGAAATCCACTTTGTTCTACTACTTCTGCAAAATCAGCATTTTCAGAAAGGAACCCATAACCAGGATGAATTGCTACCGCATCAGTAATCTCCGCAGCAGAAATGATCGCTGGGATGTTGAGGTAACTTTTTTGCGCTGGAGCCGGTCCTATGCATACGGTTTCATCTGCGAGACGAACATGCAATAAATCTTTATCTACATCTGAATGTACGGCTACAGTCTGGATGCCGAGTTCTTTACAGGCACGCAAAATGCGAAGGGCAATTTCACCTCTGTTGGCAATAACAATTTTACTGAGCATGGATGCACCTCTATTCTATGACAAACAGAACCTGATCGTATTCAACAGGTTCACCATTGGCGACGAGTATTTCTACGATTTTACCGGCGCGATCCGCTTCAATTTCATTAAACATTTTCATTGCTTCAACAATACATAAAACATCACCTGCTTTGACTGATTGCCCAAGAGTAACAAAAGGTGCACTTTCTGGTGATGGAGAAGTATACATTGTACCCACCATAGGAGAGCGGACTTTGTGACCTGAGACCGTAGGCTCAGGTTTGCTTTCATGGTGTGAAGGTATTGCCGGAGCTGGTATATTATTTACAGCATGATGTGATTCATGACGCGGTGCAGGTGAAGTAACATAGTGAACCTGGTGTTGTTCAACCGCAGGTCCGCTGCTATGACGGCTTAATCTGAGCGATTCTTCACCTTCTTTAATTTCAATTTCAGAAATGCCAGTTTCTTCCAGCAGTTCAATTAATTTTCTTATTTTACGAATGTCCATTATTTGATTCTCTTTCAATAATTGATGTTAATGCTAATGAATATCCTTGCGCACCTAATCCACTAATAGTACCCTTCGCTATATCTGAGAAATAGGAATGGTGGCGAAAAGGTTCGCGGGAATAAATATTGCTGATATGTACTTCAATAAAGGGTATTGCAACAGCACATAAGGCATCCCTCAAAGCCACGCTGGTATGGGTAAATCCAGCGGGGTTAAGAATTATATAATCTATTTTATCGATACTTGCTTGGTGAATTACTTCAATTAAATCCGCTTCCGAATTGCTTTGATGACATTTTAATGCAAATCCTGCCGTGGTGGCTTCTTTGATTAACCGAGTATTAATATGGTCTAACGTTGTAGCTCCATAAATTGAAGGTTCTCGAGTTCCCAAGAGATTCAAATTTGGTCCATGTAAAACCAGAATTGTTTTCATATTTTTGTTCGTATCGAGCAATTTTTGCAGATTTTGCCTGATCTTCCTGAAATTGTCCATATATCTCCGAAGATATCCACATGATCTACACTTTTTAATATTTGGGTAACACGGACAGCTAGGTAAAAATTTGCTCCATTTCCCACAGTAACCTAGACTATTAGATTAGGTAAGGATTGAATTATTTAAATGGCATTTTTTATTCAATTCTAAAAAAAGGAATTTTGATGCAAGCAAGGCTCGACCAACAACAGCAAGTACAAAAAGTACGACCTGTAATATATTTTGTTATTTTTATGATGATGATATTGGTGCAAATTTCTATTGACCAATATGTTCCGTCATTACCAGCCATTACTAAATCTCTTAATAGTAACGACTCATCCATTCAATTAACCTTGTTTATTTTTATGTTTGGATTAGGAATTTCTCATATATTTTTTGGACCCTGGTCCGATAAAATTGGACGTAGGCGCCCGCTAATTTATGGAATTGGTATAAGTATTATAGGATGTCTTTGTTGTTTATTGGCACCTTCTGTCTGGGTGTTAATTTTGGGTCGCTTCTTACAAGGATTTGGTATCGGTTCGTGCAGTTCAGTGGGGCGCTCTTTAATACGTGATCTTTTTTCTGATCGATATTTGTCGAAAATTGGTTCTTATGTTGGCGTGGCAAGTACACTTCTTTTAGTTGCTTCTCCAATTTGGGGAGGATTTATTCAGGAGCATTTTGGTTGGAGGGCCAATTTTTTATTTATTTTTGTTGTCGGTTTGGCATTTTGGATTTTTATTCTTCTCGTTTTGCCAGAAACGAATAAAAATCTTAATCCCGATGCTACTAAGTTAAGAGTAATACAACAAAATTATGCTGCTTTATTAAAATCTAAAATCTTTTTAGGCTATACCTTATGTGCGTGTTTTGCCTGTTCGGGTTTGGTTGCTTACCTTACTATTGCTCCATTTTTATTTCAAAATGAATTAGATCTAAGTCCATTGGAATATGGTCAACTTTCAGTTTTTATTGCAGTGGCTATCTGTCTTAGCGGACTCGTTAACAGCCAATTGGTTATGTCTAAAGGTGTTTCATATATGTTGTTTATTGGAATCATGTTAATGATTAGTGGTGGAGGGATTATGCTTAGCTTTGCTCTTGCCGGAGTAATGAATGTACTGACAGTTATGATTCCTATCTCTTTATTTAGCATGGGGGCAGGTTTTACATTTATTAATGCGTTTGCTGGAGTTTTTCATCCATTTCCACAAATTGCAGGAACGGTGGCCGCTTTGTATGTCAGCATGCAGGATTTAACTTCTGCATTAACTAGTGGTATGATTGCAATTACCAAGATACAAGGCCAATTTTCTTTAGCTGCAATATTACTTGTTCTTGGTATAAGTGCTTTGGCCGCATGGTATTATCAAGAAACAATAACTCAATAAAATGAATTCATACTCTTGAAAATCACCATTTGGGATTCTTTGAAATAAAAATTCTTTTTTATCCACTCATATTTCCTATGGACATGTAGCGAAGCATCAAATAATAATTTCAAAAATTCGAAAACTATGCTAGCTTGGATAAGTTTTTAGAGTTATTGGTTGTGTTCACAGGTGTGACTCACTGTTGAAACCAAGCAGGTTTTTATAACTTGATTTAAGGATTAATTGGTTTGGCAGGAGATGAGTTGCTTTCAATTTAGATTAAGTTGCAAAGAAGGAGTGGGTTTCCATGCATCATAATTACTATTTATCTCCCTTAGCTGTTGCTCTGGCTTTAGGAATAGCATCCTCTGCGAGAGCCGCAGAACCTATGCCTTTACAAAAGGCATCTCTTCAGCAAGTAAAGCAAAAATTTGCTTTAACGACACAAGGTGTCGCAGTTGCTAAAGACAGTTTACGTTTTATCAGCGAACATACTGACAGTAACAAAGTAACTCATGTTCGTATGCAACAACAATATGTAGGATTTCCTGTTTATGGTGGTTATGCAATTATGCATAGCATGTATCCAGCACAATCATTAACCAAAGCACAGTCTAATGTGGCAATGAACGGCGTTGTTTATCAAGGCCTACAATCCGAATTAGGACAACCTGATGCTAATTTTGTGAAAAAAGCGGATTCAGCATTACAACAGTTTAAAGCCAAGTATGCAGGTAAAGAAGTGACTGAGGAGAAAGTCACTCCTATGATTTATATAGATGCTCAGCATAAAGCACATTGGGCTTATAAAGTGAGTGTCCTTGTTGTTCACAAAGATCAAATTCCTGAGCGTCCAACTGCAATAATTGACGCAGAAAATAGCAAACCTTTCGTCCAATGGAATGATATTAAAACTGGCAAAAGTGCAGTTAATGGGGCAGGTTTCGGTGGAAATAATAAAACAGGTTTCTATCGATATGGTGCTGACTTACCTTATTTAGATGTAACTCGTGATTCAGGTACTGAGTCGTGTTTTATGGAAAACACCGATGTCAAAGTAATTGACATGGATCACCGGTACAGTTCTAAACGTAGAGCAATGAAATTTAATTGTCCAACCAATGACTCTAATGTTTACCTCACTGGTTATAGAGGAGATGGTTACGACAAACAAAATGGAGCGGCTTCTCCCACGAATGATGCTTTGTATGCAGGTCATGTGATTAACCATATGTATAAAGAATGGTATAACACCAATGCATTGAGTAATTCTGATGGTTCTCCAATGCAATTAGTAATGCGAGTTCACTATGGTGAAGGTTATGAGAATGCTTATTGGGATGGCCAGCAGATGACCTTTGGTGATGGTGATACCATGATGTATCCTTTGGTTTCACTAGGAGTAGGCGCACATGAAATCAGTCATGGTTTTACAGAACAACATTCTAACCTTGAATATTATGGCCAATCAGGTGGTATGAATGAGGCGTTCTCGGATATGGCAGCTCAAGCAGCTGAATATTATTCAGTAAATAAAAGCACTTGGCAAATTGGCGGCGAGATCATGAAAGAAGATAGCGGCTGGGATGCTCTACGCTATATGGATCAACCAAGTCGTGATGGTGATTCTATTGATACTGCTGATGAATATTATGGTGGTCTGGATGTTCATTACTCCAGTGGGGTATATAACCATTTATTCTACATATTAGCCAATCAGCCTAGTTGGAATACCCGTTTAGCCTTTGATGTGATGGTTAAAGCTAACATGGATTATTGGACCCCTTATTCTAACTTTGATGAAGGCGGTGAAGGTATAGTAAGTGCGATTTCTGATCTTGTAGCTGGTGATCCGAACCATGAGCGGTATCCTTCAACTGCTGTTTGTGACGTTAAAAAGTCATTAAATGAAGTTAAAATCACCACCAATATGAGTGATTGTTCTAATTAATCCGTAATAATAAAATCAGCCAGAAGTTTGCTTATAACTTCTGGTTGTTCCATGTGAATATGATGTCCGCCATCCATTTTTTTCAAAGTGAGATTTTTTACCGCTTTAATTCGATGATCTATGATCTCAGTGTCAAAGGAAAATCCTCGACTCGATAATAGAAGATAGGTTTTTGCAGTAATTTCCTGTAAACAAGAAAGTATTTGAGGTTCTGTCATCCGCAAAGGTGAGCGTACCAATAAACGTTGATCATGCCGCCAATAAAATTTACCTTTTTTTTCTATTAAACTTCGTTCACAAAGAATTTTTGCAATTTCTAAAGAAACATATCCTTTAAAGGCACGTGCAAGAGCAGCACTACTTAAACTATCATATCCTTTGGATTTTTTTCTTTTTTGAGTAAGAAAAGATGCATACTCTCTTAATTGCTGACATGCAGTTTCTGCAGGATGGGAAAAGGGCCCTAAACCCTCAATCAGGCTTAAGGATAGAAATCGTTCGGGTATTACACCGCCAACTAGGCTCGCCAAGCAAGCGCCCATTGAGTGTCCTAATAGATGGAGCTTATCAAGTTTTAGCGCATTGATTAATTCAATAACTACAAAAATACCATCAAAAAAATGATAGTGACATCCTTCAGGAAGATGCGAAGAATAACCATGTCCGGGCAAATCGACGGCAATAAAATAAAAATCATTGGCTAAATACGAGGCAAGAGGAGCAAAACTGTTCGCGTTATCCAGCCAACCATGTAGGGCTAGGATAGTCGGTTTCTCTGGATTTCCCCAAGTTCTGCAGCATATTGAAAAACCTGGAATTGTAAGATTTAATGTGTTCATTTTATATATTATTTTTTTAAGTATTATAAGCAATCATTATATCTCTACTGCAAACAGGAGAGCTATAATCCATTATAGAATGAATAAAAATTTTTCCCTGCGTTTTAGTTAGTACAATGAGTTTGGATTAAGACGAAAGGAGTACAATTTTTTTTATGCATTTAATGTTATGCTTAATCTAGGAACTTGAAAAGAGTTAACTATGCAACAAGAAACACAAAGCGTTTCATTAATTACCTATAATATTCATAAAGGGTTTGGTGTAGGTGCTGTACGTTTTTTACTTCCAAAAATGCGTGATGCCATTACGAGCTTACAACCGGATTTTGTTTTTTTGCAAGAAGTTCAGGGTGAACATATAAAACGCCAAAAACGAATTAATGCCTGGCCTGATTCACCACAATTTGAGTATATTGCTGAAAATATCTGGCCTCATTATGTGTATGCAAAAAATGCCATATACGAATCAGGACATCATGGAAATGCAATTTTGAGTAAATATGCTTTTGAACGATTTGAAAATATTAATCTCACAAACATTCGCAGGGCTTCAAGGGGAATTTTGCATGCACAACTGAAGCTGGATAATATTACTATTCATTTGTTATGCGTACACTTAGGCCTTTTTAAAGCTGAGCGGATAGTACAATGTAATGCTTTAATGCAACGTATCAAGGATGTTGTTCCACAAGATGAACCTCTGTTAATGGCTGGAGATTTCAATGATTGGCGTACTGTTATTTCCAAGCCTTTGGCTGAAACTTTGAATATAGAAGAGGCTTTTGTTTCAGTGGAGGGGCAACATGCCCGTTCTTTCCCAGCAATTAAACCGGCGCTTTGCGTTGATCGAGTTTATTTTCGGGGTATGAAAGTACAAGAAGTAGCTTGTTTGCATGGAAAGCCATGGCGAATGTTATCGGATCATTTACCGCTTTATGCGCGTTTTGAATTGATTAAGCCCTAGATGAAGCCTTAGCACTACTTGCTTCATCCAGGGAGGTATTTATTAGCGTTTATTCCATTTTGTTGTTGTACTCACCCACACAGGCCAGGCTATTTAGGCGCGCACGCTTCAATAAAGCCTCTTGTGCTTTAGAAACATTGTCTTTACTTCCACCCCAAGCCGCTAAACAATCTTCTTGTAATGCTCTGCCGAAAGAAAAACTGAGCAACCAAGGTTGGTGATCAATGCTATTAATTGCATTTAGATTTGCTGTAGCTTGTTGTGGCGTTTGCCCACCAGATAAGAAATTAATTGTCGGCACTGCCGCGGGTACATTATTACGGAATACACCGATTGTGTAATCAGCAATTTCATCAGGTTCACTGAAAGGGCTATGTGCTTTACCGCAGGTTACCATGCTAGGTTTTAAGATAATATGTTCTAATTCAACTTGATGAATAAATAAAGCGTGGAATAACTCATGAAGCACAATTTCACATACTTCTGCACAATGTTCGATGCTGTGATCGCCATCCATAAGAACTTCAGGCTCAACGATGGGAACAATTCCTGCTTCTTGACAAGCTGCCGCATAACGAGCTAAATTTTCTGCTCCTGTCTTTACCGCAGTTAAACTGGGAGTAAATTCGGAAATTGAGTAAACATTTCGCCATTTAGCAAATTTTGCACCTAATTTTTTAAAATGTTGTAAACGTTCAGCTAATCCATCTAAGCCTTGAGTGACTTGTTCATTCTCAGTATTAGCTAAAGCAATTAATCCTTTATCTACTTTAATGCCAGGGACGATACCTTTATCGGCAAACAGTTTAGGAATAGGAGTGCCATGCTCATCCGTTTGGGTAAAGGTTTCTTCGAATAAAATAACTCCGTTTATATATTGTTCCAAATCAGTTGTGGTGGCGAGCAATAATCTATAATCTCTGCGGTTTTCTTCGGTATTCTCAATACCAATTGAGGCAAAACGCTTTCCTATAGTTGAGTTGCTTTCATCTGCAGCTAAGATTCCTTTTCCTTCTTGCAGCATTTGTTCCATGGTATTAGATAGTTCTTCATAATTCATTTTGTGTGGGCTCCTAATTGTTTATTATCTAGATATATATTTTTCACGAATAATTTGTTGCATGGCAAAACCTTGTTCTTTTAACGAGTTAAATGCTTCATCAATCATACTGGGATTTCCGCATAAATAAATGACATCACGCTGAGGATTGAGGTTTAACGAAGGGAAAGCATGTTGGACATAGCCGCTGTATTCGTTTTCATTCAACTCATCTGTTGCTTGCCTGCTTAGGTAAGGTCTAAATGAGACTTTAGGGTATTTTTGAGAAAACGCATAGAATTCATTAGCATAAAGAATTTCTTCTCGTCGTTGCACTCCTTGCAGAATAACCACTTCGAGTGCAGGATGCTTCTCCATGAGTACGCTTAGTTCTTGCAACATTGCGCGATAAGGAGTAACTCCTGTACTGGTAGCGACCAAGATAAATCGACTGGGTATATCCTCTTTGATAATTAAGCGACCATATGGACCACTGATTTTAATCGTGTCTCCAGGTTTTAAATTATAAAGGAATTCCGTGCCCGGTCCATTTTCAAAATAACCTGCGGCGATTTCAATTTGATTATCTTGTTTTGGCGCATTGGCTATACTATAACTACGTTTTAGTAATTTTCCTTGATGTTCAAAGTGAATGGTAATAAATTGTCCAGGTAAATAATTAAAATTAGGTGTTACTTCACAATTAAAAATGAAGTGTTTAACTTTAGGAGAGATCATAAATGACTCTTTTAAAGTGATGGGGAATGTATTTATTTGCATGACGAATATCAACTTTACCGTAAAAATTAGAGATTATAACTCTGAACTAAAGTTAATATAAGCAAAAAATTATGCATTACAAGTTTTAACGACATATAATTATATTATGAATACACCAGATCTTGTTACAATGATAGGCAATCTCAGCCGTTCTTTATACCCGGTGCAACACTTAATCACTGGGGGTGCATATATCCTGGGCATTTTATTTTTTTGGACTGCTATTTCAAAACTCAGAAATATTGCGGATCATCGGGCACAATCTTCATCACAGGAAAAGATGTTTGCCCCCATGATGTACTTGGTATTTGGTGCGGCGCTGCTTTATTTACCCACAGCCTTAGACGTTATGGCCAATACAACCTTTGGGGTAGGTAACATCTTAACTTATACATCATATAATCCTTCCAATATATTCAGTTCTATGGGTTTAGTGATTCAAACTGCAGGGGTATTATGGTTTGTTCGTGGGAGTGTATTGGTTGCACAAGCTAGTCAGCCAGGGACTCAGCATGGTCCTAAAGGGTTGGTATTTATAATTGCTGGGGTATTAGCAATGAATTTCGATAATACCATTGCCATGCTAAATTACGTAATGAGTTCTATGGCTCGTTGGACTTCGGCAATTACAGCCAGTCAAGGATATTAGTCGTTTCTAAATTTCTTCCCCACAGATTCTGAGGTTGTTGGCTTTGGCGAAATCAATAATGGATTGATACAATAAAGGACTTGATTCTTTAAGTTTGGGATCAAGCAAAACGCACTGATATCCTTCACTATTTACACTGGGTCTTAATAGGGGCGAATAATGAATGCGGCTGTTCTTAAAACTTGCTAGTGAACCACTCATCCGTTCTGCCCAATCGCTGGGTCGAAAAGTTTTTCCTTGGTCAGTTATTCCTTCTATAATAATTGTCTTATTTTTAGGTATAGCCATATCTTTTATACAATATAAATACAGTATGCTAAGTATACCATCATCTGCTCGAGGCTGTACTGTAATTTATTCATTTTTTACAGAAATAAATTTGTGTTAAATTTGGTTTCCAAAAGCACTTTTTATCCCTATTATGTCAACATATTCTATTTGGCATTTTTTGAAGGGTTATTAAGAATGGAAAAAGAAAGTCATTCTGGTATTTATTTGTTGCCTAATTTGTTTACAACAGCCAGTTTATTTGCAGCATTTTACTCGCTTGTTGCATCGATGAAAGGGCAATTTGAAGCCTCGATCATTGCTATATTTATTGGGATGATTGCTGATGGTTTGGATGGGCGGATTGCGCGATTAACTCATACCCAGACTGAATTTGGTGCCGAATATGATAGTTTATCCGATATGGTCACATTTGGCGTTGCACCCTCATTACTGGTATATAATTTAATTTTAAGTCAATTGGGAAAAGTAGGCTGGCTTGTGGCCTTTGTTTATACAGCCGCAGTTGCTCTACGGTTAGCACGTTTTAATACCCAGCTTGAGATCGCAGATAAACGATACTTTCAGGGATTACCTTGCCCACCAGCTGCTGCTGTCATGGCTTCTTTTGCTTGGTTATGCTATCAAAATGAATGGCACAATATGTTTGTTGCGGTTTTAACAGCCGTTTTATCATTGGTTATTTCAGGTTTAATGGTGTCGAACTTTCGCTATTACAGCTTTAAGGAAGTGGATTTTAAGGGAAAAGTACCATTTCTTTATGTCTTGGTGATGATTATTTTGTTTGTAGCCATTGCAGCAAATCCTTCGTTGGTTTTATTTGTTAGTTTTACTGTTTATGCATTATCTGGATTGCTTATGACTTTGATGGCGTTGCAAAAAGTGAGAAAGCAAAGAAAGAATTCTGAGAAGTAAAAACCTTCAAATGAACTACAAAAACTCAATGACTATATTAAGGATTGATTTTCAGAAGCATGATTAATCCTTATTACTCACCTTCCCCAAAAAAATTATTAATAAGATGAGTTAAGGCCTCATTCATTTGTACTTCATCGGGGCCTTCTATTTCCATAATGAGTTCACTTCCTTTATTGGCTGCAAGCATCATGACTCCCATAATGCTTTTTCCATTAACGGTTTGTGAGTTGCTGGTTACATCAATTTGGCTTTGGAATTTTGCTGCCGTAGAAACAAATTTTGCCGAAGCACGAGCATGTAAGCCCAACTTATTAATTATTTTAATCTTAGTTTTAATCATAGCGCCCACAATGTACCACGAATTAAGATATAAGTGTAGCTGAATGCAGGAAAGCGCAATCTAGGTAATAAGGGGGTCTTCACTGTGCTCAGGTTACTTAGTGACTGCTTACATGGACCACTCTTGGCCAAACTGCCCTGTTTTTCAATTAGGTCATTTTGGCTCAAGCTATCAGATGTAAACTATTTCTATTTCTTAATCATGATGTTTATGATTTTTTTCTTTATGTTTGATCAGTTGACGCTCCAATTTATCAATTAAAGCATCTATTGCAACATATAAATCTTCAGATTCCGAAGTAGCATGTAGTTCAACTTTATTAACATGAACCGTTGCTTCAGCAATTTGACGTAGTTTTTCTACATTCAATATTACATTAATGGATTTGATTTGATCAAAGTGACGCTCCAGTTTATCGAATTTTTCTTCGGTAAATGCTCTAAGGGCAGGAGTAACATCAATATGATGTCCAGTGATGTTAATTAGCATAAAAATCTCCGAGTTACATAGGATCATGATGAAACCATGATCCTCAATTAATTACAAATTATTTTTCGTTCATTAGATGGAGCAATTCCCATTGCTTCACGATATTTTGCTACGGTTCGTCTTGCTACTTTGATACCCTGTTCTTCCAATAATTGGGTAATTTTACTGTCACTTAATGGTTTTTTTCTATTCTCTGCAGCAATTAATTTTTTTATCACCGCACGGATCGCCGTAGAGGAACATTCATCTCCAGCATTTGTATTGACATGACTTGAGAAAAAATATTTAAGTTCAAAGACTCCTCGAGGCGTATGGATAAATTTTTGGGTGGTGACCCGAGAGATTGTTGACTCATGCATATCCAAAGCAGAAGCAACATCATTGAGAATCAATGGTTTCATTGCTTCTTCACCATACTCGAGAAATCCTTGTTGATATTCCATAATGCATTTGGCTACTTTAAGTAGCGTTTCTTGCCGACTCTGAATACTTTTTAAAAACCAACGTGCTTCTTGCAAGTTATTTTTTAAAAATTGATTATCTGCACTATTATCAGCTCGTTGAATTAAAGAGGCATATTGGTTATTAATACTTAAATTAGGAAGCACGCTTTGGTTTAGTTGAACGTTCCATTTATGGTTCACTTTTTTAACAGTTAAATCTGGAATGATGTATTCAGTAATATCTTCATGAATCAAATTACCAGGTTTAGGGTTTAATCCTTGAATTGTTTTCAATACTTCATCAACCGTTTTTTCATTAATTTGGTGATTTTTCATTAATTGTTTATAGTTGTGCTGGGCGAGCAATTCTATATCTTCGGTAATAATCTTTTTAGTCAGAGCTAGGTATTCCCCCTTCAATGGAAGTTGCTCCAGTTGCACAAGTAGTGTTTCAGCAAGATTCTTAGAGGCACAGCCTACAGGATCAAATAGTTGCAAACGATGTCGTACGGCTTCTATTTCATCTAAATCCAGAGGATGTTCCTCACTGGTAAGACTGTTATGCAACTCCGTAAGGCTCATCGTGAGAAAGCCATCGTTATTTACTGCGTCAATGATCGCTGTTGCGATCACCCGATCTACATCACTCATAGGCGAAAGTTCCAGTTGCCATCTTAGATGATCTTGTAAATTGGTTGTTGTGCAATGTAAATTATCGAAATTATAGTCACTGTCTTCAAAGGAAGAGCGTTTATTTGGACTTTGGTAGAGTTCTGACCATTGAAAGTCGTAAGACTCATCGCTCTCTTGCTGTTTTACTTCATTCGTTTCAAATCCTTCCTTATCTTCACTTGGTGTTGCTTCAAGCATGGGATTGGATTCCACAATAAGTTGAATTTCTTGCTGTAAATCAAAAGTTGATAGTTGTAACAGTCTTATGGCTTGTTGTAACTGTGGGGTTAGGGTTAAATGCTGTCCAATACTTAGTTGCAATGATGGTTTCATGCAAATCCTCTTTGTATTCATTGCTATTTACTATCAGTTTAAACGATTCGTAAGGATTATCCAGTATCTGCTGAGTTAATTTAGAAAATAACCTCTGGAAAACGGCCCTTAATAACTGGTTTTACAGTTATAAGAATAAAGCGGGGTGTTGGTATTGATCTACTAGAGCACAACGAACTGAGTTAAATTATTCGGATGAGGAGGATAATGGAGAGCTTAAAATAAATTAAGCCCCATAAGATATGGGGCTTAAATCATTATTTAACTTTTTTCTCTTTAAAAAGAACATGTTTACGAACTTTAGGATCGTACATCATAAGCTCCATCTTTTCAGGATGGTTTCTTGGGTTCTTAGTTGTAGTTTTATAGTATCCAGTTCCTGCTGTGGATTCCATTTTCACTTTGATAGTGACGGCTGCCATGGTTTATCCCCTTAGTTATACTTTTTCGCCTTCAGCTCTGAGTTTATCCAGAACTGCTTTAATACCTAACTTGTCTACAATACGCATACCTTTGGTGCTGAGCTTTAATGTGACAAATCGTTTTTCTTCTTCAACCCAGAAACTATGGTTCTGAATATTCGGCAGAAAGCGTCTTTTAGTTTTGTTGTTAGCGTGCGACACTTTATGACCAGTCATGGGTCGCTTGCCAGTTACCTGACATACTCTAGACATTGTGTTACTCCAAAATAGGTTTTAATTTGCTTTGTCTTTGTAAAATTCTGGGCAAATAGCCGGATGTGAAATACAAGAGCGGTTTTATATCAAAAAAATGCATTAGTTGCAAGATTTTTGTAAAAACATATAATTCATGCTTTGACAAAATATGAGCGCAATTTATGCAACGCAAGATAAAAAGTTATGTCTTAAGGGCTGGTCGTGTGAGCAATCGGCAGCGTCAAGGGTTAGATCTTTGGTTTAAAAATTATGAGCTTACTGTGGGTGGAACTCCCTGGAATTTGGAAGAAGAGTTTCGACGCGTTGCAAATACAGTGGTAGAAATAGGTTTTGGTATGGGCGCATCATTGTTGACCATGGCACAAAATAATCCAGAACTTAATTATATAGGAATAGAGGTCCATCAGGCTGGTGTGGGCAGTTTGGCTGCAGATTTGCATGAATATCAATTATCTAATGTACGTATAGTTGCTCACGATGCTGTTGAAGTATTTCGCACTCAATTACTGGACAACTCACTTGCAGGTGTGCAAATTTTCTTTCCCGATCCATGGCATAAAAAGCGCCATCATAAAAGACGTTTAATTCAGAAAGAATTTATTCAATTATTAGCAAAAAAAATTAAGCCGGGAGGGTTTATTCATTGTGCAACCGATTGGCAAGATTACGCGGAACATATTTTAGATGTTTTATCTACAGAGCCTACTTTGCAGAATACTCAAAAAGACGGAGGATATTCACCTAGACCTTTATCTCGACCACTTACAAAATTCGAACAACGCGGAGAACGCTTAGGGCATGGGGTTTGGGATTTAATTTTTACTAAAATGGAAGAGCACTTTTAAAATATCGAAATCACATAACTTAAAAAAATTGACGAATTTGTAGAAATTTTAACTAACCTTTTGATCTTCTATTGTCCAATGTGTAATATGAATCCGGATGGAACATTACAAAGGACGTAATATGGAATTTATCACTGAAATAAATGCAGCTATAAAATCAGGATTGAAAGGATTTAACGATTTCATTGTGCAAAAGCTGCAAGTAGATAATAGTTATCTTGAGCATCCATTTTGGATGGCAGAAGGTGCCCAAGTAACCGCTTTGAATTATTTGATTCAATTACATCAGAGAAAAAAAGGAGATTCTGTTGATGAAAAATTACCTTCAGATCTAACTGATTTTATTGATCTGGTCCTAGAAAAGATTCGGAATAAAAACATTGGCCAGCCTTTGCATCAAGCTATCGCTTTCGGTAAGGTACGGTTAGCTCTTCATCTTTTGGAGTCTCATATTTTTGATGTTAATCATCGTGATGAAGAGGGGCGTACCTTATTATCTTTGGCTTTACCTACAAAAAACCGCCAATTATTAAAAAAAATTTTAGATGCTAAACCGGATGTTAATGCGACAACACGTCTTACTGAAGCACGAATTTCCTTCCAACCTCTACATCAAGCCATCACACTGGATTTTGCTTCAGGAGTAGTAAATTTAATTAGAAGCGGTGCAGATGTGACAAATCCTTTGGGGCCAATGAAAGATACTCCGTTGCTCTTGGCAGCACGACAAGGCAAAATTAAGGCGCTTGAAGCTTTATTAGAGGAAGCTCCAGTAGCAAAACTAAAGCTTGAGGGAGAAAATAATAAACGTTCTGAAGATAAGAAAATAGGTGAAAATGCAATTGAAGCTCTTTGTAAACAGTTGAACCATAATCGGAACAACAAAGATTTGCTCCGGGGTGTTGCAATGTTACTTTGTCGTGGAGCAGAACCACCACGAAGTGAGGATTTGCGTCAATTATTGGCAGATAAACGTAGCGAGTTACTCAAAGACATCGATTGTTATCTGGATACACGACCCGAATTAGTTGATCCTTTTGTGAATCGATGCCATTTAAATGATGGTGCTTTATATAAAATAATTTATGTGGATCATTCTTGGGGAAGTACATTACGCCAGCTTTTCGGTAGGCCTAGTGAGGCAGCCTTTGTTATAGAACGGCTTGTTACTCGAAAATACAGTCGGCGCCCAGAAGGGAACAAAGAAGCTTCTATATTGCCAACAGTTGCGGCAGTACCATTAAGAGAAGATGAGCCTCCATTTAAACTGTATGCGGAGTTTGTACGACGTTATAACGAAGCATATGAGAATCAAAAAATACCCAACCCTTGGAGTACGATGCGTTGGATGATTGCCGAGGGCAAATGTAATTGGGAGACCGTAAAAGAATATGCGCGTACCCATAAAGGCACTAGGACGCAGATTATCTATGATGATATGTTTAAGACCTTGCCGAAAATAGAGATGCATGAACAAATTGAGAGCTCAGAAGTTGTAAACCAGCTTGACTCCATTAAGGTATAATCAACCATTTAAGTACAGCTGCATCTATTCTTGTAGAGATAGAACCACATAGGGTTTAGGGGGACTATCTCTCTAGTATATAATTAATGGCTGTAGTGTTTTCATTGAATTAAAATGAATGGGGTGTAGTGGTTATGAATATTAGTTTATTACTTTTAATGATGATTTGTTTTATTGGTATGATAAGTCCAGGACCAGATTTTATACTGGTCACTAAAAACGCTTTTTTTTACCCGAAACGGCAAGCTTTAGCAACCGCTTTTGGGATTGTTTCTGGATGCCTTTTTCATGCAACTTATTGTATTTTAGGATTAGCATTCATTATCACCCAAAGTATCATCCTTTATACCACTATAAAATATGCCGGTGCTTGTTATTTAATTTACCTTGGATTAAAAGGTCTTAAATCCAATCATTCTGCAATAATAGATCAAGATAAATCTTCTATAAAAAACATAACCGTTTCTAAAGCCTACATGGAAGGGGTCTTGTGTAATGCTTTAAATCCAAAACTTGCAATTTTTCTACTAAGCTTGTTTACTCAGTTTGTCTCAATGAATGCATCAATGAGTGATAAGGCATTAGTCGCTGGAGTATTTGTTACGGAATCTGCTCTTTATTGGCCGTTATTAGTTTTATTTCTGCAATCTAATAAAGTTCGAGCCGTTTTTGCTAATTTTCAAGCCGTTTTGAGTCGTTTGTTTGGTGGCTTATTAGTTTATATAGGAATTCGAGTGATATTGAGCGCGGATTAGTTGTTACGAAGGAATAGAAATAGAATGTTGAAAAGAACCATAGGTTTAAAAAAAACAGAGTTGGATACCCCTTGCTTATTAATTGATAAAAATATACTAAAATCCAATTTAGAAACGATGAGGACACATTCTATTGAGAATAAAGTCAATGTCCGACCGCATTGTAAAACTCATAAGTGTTCTAAATTAGCTAAGTTACAAATTGAATTCGGTGCAATAGGTGTTTGTGTTGCAAAAATTTCAGAAGCTGAAGTTCTTATTCGAAATGGCATACCCAACGTCTTGATTACTTCTCCGATTGTCACGAACAACAAGATATCTAGGCTTATTTCTTGTCTGGAACAAGCTCCTTCCACTTTAATAGTTGTAGATAATAAAGAAAATCTAGCTGCTTTAAATGAAGCCGGCGCACACAATAGGAAAATGATTCATGTCCTAGTTGACGTAGATCCGGGGATAGGGCGTACCGGGGTTAAACCCGAAAATGCCTTAAATTTTGCATTAGAAATGAATCAATTTCCTTGGTTAAAGTTGATGGGAATTCAGTGTTATGCAGGAAATCTACAACATATACTCTCCTTTGATGAACGCAAAAGTAAATCATTGCAAACGATGCAAATGGCGAGTGATCTTATAAAAATCTTTAGAGAAAATGGTCTTAATTGCCCTATATTAACAGGGAGTGGGACAGGAACTTATGATATTGATGTGGAGGCGACAGAGATTACTGAGATTCAACCAGGATCTTATGCAGTTATGGATGTTCAATATACTTCTATTGGTTCCCAACGAAACCCAAACCAATTTAATACATTCAAACCGGCATTGACACTTTTAACTACAGTCATCAGCAATAATAGAGCGGAGCATGTTACTGTAGATGCAGGGACAAAATCCATTTATGTCGATCAATACAAACCTCAAATTATTAGTCATCAGGGTTTGGAATATGATTGGGGTGGATTTGGGGATGAGCATGGAAAGATTACTGCTGTAAAGGGCACTCAATTACCTGGACATGGAGACGTTTTAGAATTGATGGTCCCCCATTGTGATCCCACAATTAATTTATTTGATCAGTTTTTTATTACTGAACATAATATTGTGGTTGATATTTGGGATATTGATCTCAGAGGAAAATGTCAGTAGCTTCTCAAAATTTGGAATCATTTCTGTAATAAAACTAAGTCTATACATTTATTATTTAATTAGAATTAGTCCCTCTACTAAGCATATTTCTGAACAATTAGGAGTCCCTATCGAGCGAATTCCTTCGTGAGAACTTGCTTAAACTTCATATACCCCATAGAATTCTAGTTTTCTTAGAATTTGCCAGGAGAGTAGTACATGGGGTGGAACGAGCCAGATAAAGGCAAAGATCCCTGGAAGGGTAAAAATCAGCCTCCAGATTTGGATGAAGCTCTTAAACGTGTTCATGACAAATTGAAGAAGATCCTATTCGGAGGCGCTGCTAAAACGAATAATGAGCCTTCCAAAAAATCAAATAGCGGTTTAGTGACTTTAATAGTGGTCTCGATTGCTTTTATTCTCTGGGTATTGTCCGGTATTTTTATTGTTGATCCTGCTGAACAGGCCGTTATTCTTCGTTTTGGTAAATATGTAGAAACTGTAGGATCCGGACCTCATTGGATACCAAGAATTATTTCTTCCAAGATAATTATGAATGTGGACAGAGTGTTGGATTACTCCTATTCGGGACAAATGCTTACTCGAGATGAGAATTTGGTTTCGGTATCTTTAGCTGTGCAATACCGTATTGGGGATCTTGAGGATTACTTATTTAATGTAGCCAATCCCGAAGAAAGTTTACAGCAGGCGACCTCAAGTGCTCTTAGACAAGTAGTGGGTACCACTACATTAGATCAAATGATTACTGAAGGACGTGAAGTTTGGGGCAATCAAGTTGAAGATACTTTGGCAAAAACATTGAATTTATATAAAACGGGTATTTCGATCGTTAATGTATCACCTCAACCAGCACGTGCTCCTGAGAGTGTCCAAGATGCGTTTGATGACGCCATTAAAGCACAAGAAGATGAAAAACGTTTCAAAGAGCAGGCTTATGCCTATGCAGCTAAAGTAGTACCGATTGCAGAAGGGAATGCAAGCCGTATCATGCAAGAGGCCGAAGCGTACTCCAAAAAGGTTGTACTAAATGCCCAGGGAGAAGTTTCCGAGTTTTTAGCTCTACTTCCTCATTACACCGCGGCGCCCCTTATTACCGCTGAGCGTATGTATTTGGAGACTATGCAAAAAGTATTAAGCAAGAGTAGTAAGATCATTGTTGATAGTAAATCTGGCAACCTTTTGTATTTACCCTTAGACAAATTATTTGAAAAGCCCTCCGGTTTTTCAACTCTATCTGCAAAAAATGGTAAAACGGAGCGAGATGAGATCGGTGAGACAGAGAATTTAGTCGATGATCGTGAGTTTACTAGACCTGTTTATCGACAAGGGAGAGATTAACAATGAAAAATACTGCTAGAACCCTTGGCATCCTGATCGTCGTATTTTTTTTATTTTTATTGACTAGTGTATTTACCATTACGGAAGGACAACAGGGTATTCTTTTGCGTTTAGGTCGTCTGGTCGATGATAAGTTGACTAATAAAGTTAAAGTATTAAATCCTGGATTGCATTTTAAAATACCATTTATCGAAAATGTACGCATTTTTGATACTCGTATTCAAACTATGGATATCAAATCAACACGTATTGTCACTAAGGAAAAAAAGGATGTAATGGTTGATTATTATGTTAAATGGCAAATTACAGATTTAGCTCAATACTTTAGGTCAACCGGTGGCAGTGAATTTAAAGCGGAAACTTTATTGGAACAACAGTTAAACACCTTATTACGCGCTCAGTTTGGTAAACGCACCATTTCTGAAGTGGTATCGGGTGGTCGTGACGATTTAATGGAGTTATTACGTAAAGCGGCTCAAAAGCAAGCAGGCGGGTTAGGCATGATCGTGGTCGATGTTCGCATTAAAGGGATAGAGTTACCTGCCAATACGAGCAATGCAATTTATCAACGCATGCGTGCTGATATGCAAAAAATTGCAAATAGGCATCGTGCTGATGGGCAAGCAGCTGCTGAGGAAATTAGAGCTAAAGCCGATGCTAATGTCATGGTTCTATTGGCAAAAACTCGCAGTAATGCGCAGAAAATAAGGGCTATTGGACAGGCACAAGCGGCATCAATCTATGCGGATGCATACAATCAAAATAAAGACTTTTTCTCTTTATATCGCAGTTTACTTGCATATGAAGGGAGTTTCAAAAGTAAAAGGGATATTTTAGTCTTGGATCAAAGTAGCGCATTTTTCGATTATTTTAAGGAAGCCATACCAAAAAATGATGGTGTACCGGCTAAAAAGTAACTATAATGTTGAGTTTTGGTAACTATTCACTCTAAAGCAAAAATTGTGGAGAACATCCACATATAAGTACAGATTGAATGAAAATTCTGGAAAAAACACGATGAACTTTTCAGAATGTTTTTTATTTAGAATGCCTCCAAGGGACTAGACCGGGAGGAGTAGTTACACAATTTTGTTGAAATTGAGTTCAAGTGTTCTCAATTTAGAGCGGCGAATAGCATTTTGCAAATTAAGAGTAGATCATGGGTAAAAACGTTGTTGTTTTAGGAACGCAGTGGGGCGATGAAGGCAAAGGTAAAATTGTCGATTTATTAACTCAAGATGCGCAGGTTGTTGTTCGTTATCAAGGCGGTCATAATGCCGGCCATACCTTAAAAATTAATGGGGTGAAAACGATTCTACGTCTCATTCCCTCCGGAATGTTGCGACCCAATGTAATGTGTTACATTGCAAATGGAGTGGTTCTTTCGCCTGATGCACTTTTGAGTGAAATTAAAGAACTCGAACACAGTGGAGTTGATGTTCGTTCTCGCCTACGCATTAGCCTGGCTTGTCCTCTAATTCTCCCATGTCATGTGGCTATGGATAAAGCACGTGAAGCTCATATGGGGAGCGCCGCGATTGGTACCACTGGTCGTGGTATAGGCCCAGCGTATGAAGACAAGGTAGCTCGTCGCGCTCTAAAGGTTAGTGATTTATTCCATCCTGACCGATTTGAAAAAAAATTGGCCGAACTTTTAGATTACTACAATTTTATTTTGACCCAATATTTCAAACAGCCTGCTGTAGCGATGCAGCCTATATTAGATTCTGCTTTGCAATGGGCGAAAGAATTACGTCCTATGGTATGTGATGTCTCGGCTTGTTTACATGAGCATAGAGAAAATGAAGATAATATTTTATTTGAAGGCGCCCAAGGAGTCTATCTAGATATTGACCATGGAACTTATCCATTTGTCACTTCTTCAAACACTTGTGTGGGTTCCGTAATTAATGGTGCAGGGTTTGGGCCGAAATACATTGACTATGTTTTAGGAATTACTAAAGCTTATACTACCCGTGTAGGTGGTGGACCCTTCCCGACAGAGCTTTTCGACGACGTAGGTAAACGAATCGCTGAGCGTGGCCAAGAGTTTGGGGCGGTAACAGGGAGACCTAGACGCTGTGGTTGGTTTGATGCGGTTTTGTTAAAGCATTCAATCGAGTTGAATAGTATTACGGGCTTGTGTATCACTAAGCTGGATGTTCTTGATAATTTAGAGGTCCTCCGTATAGCGGTTGCATATAAAGACGAACACGGTAATTTAATTTCTCGTCCCCCCCAAGCTGCGGCTGATTTTCAGGGTTTAGAACCAGTTTATGAAGAAATGCCTGGTTGGGAAGAGTCTACTGCTGATATCACAAATATCAGTGATTTACCTGCCAATGCTCTTGCTTATTTGAATCGCATAGAAACGCTTCTTAAAGTTCCTATTGATATATTATCAACAGGCCCAGAACGAGACTCGACTATTATTTTACGCGGTCCGTTTAAAGATTAATTGTTCCCGGTTATCCAAGTTAGGCCACAAAGCTTGTACGGGGCTTAAACCATCCATTATTACTAAGGTACCGCGGCTTGTTCGCGGTATCTAGTCGCTAATCCGTTTCTTTATTCATAAATAATCTCTAACCTGTAATGTTTTGAGAAGATTCAGAGCTTTTGGTAAGAGATGGGATTGCATTTGGAATTGGCGTCGTCGAATTTAATGGAAAACCGCGAACACGCCGCGGTACACACATGCAGGATGAATTTGAAAACATCTTAGTTAAAATTTAAATATTAAAACTTAGTTTCAAATGCGCGTAGTTTCTTCTCTAAATCCCACTGCAATTGCGCCTTCTCATTGCCTTTTATAAACTGTTTACAGCGTTCACTATCTAAATCTTGGCAATCGTGAACCAATAACCCTTTATCTGCATCAGACCAAATGCTCTCTCCAGAGACGAATGCGTAGGTTAGAGCATTTCTATTGATTTGTTTTAAGGTTTGATAATTCAGATCATGTTTTAATACGGCTTCAACATATTGCTGTGTTAAATTGGTCCGCAATATACCCTCATCATCAGTAGATAAAACAACAGGAACATGATTTTGAAGATAAAAATTCAAAGGATGATTACGACCAGAAATTTTTAATATTTTTAAATTGCTGATGAGATTAATTTCTACCGCCTTATGATGTTTCGCCATGAAACCTAAGGTTTTTTGTACATTATTTTCATGAGCGATATCCACCCCATGCCCAATTCTTTGCGCCTGACCAGTAAAGAGAGAATCATGGATGTGAGAATCCAAATCATCCGGGGCTACTAGTTCCTGATTTAGCTCGCCGGCGTGTAGGGCGATATTGACTTGAGGGTAGAGCTCGTGAAGGTATTGGTAGATCTGCATTTGTTTGCGGAAATCGCGCAATGAAATAATACCGTCTTCAGGTTGGACTAAATTAACGCCAACAAGCGCACCGTTGCTTTTTATAGATTGAGTTACGGCTTCAAAGGCATTCAGTGTTTGTGCAAAAAAATTATCTAGAGATTGCTCTCTGAGGGAGTAATATAAAAATTTAACTTTTATTTGGCAGGCTTTTTTTCCTGGATTTCTTTCACAGTCCAACTCTTGACGTGTTTGTTGCAGAATTCGATTCGATTCGACTACCGTGTAATTAATATTATTTTGAAAATCCTGATTTTCTAATAAACGTTTTCGTTTTTGATTAAACGAAGTAGTGTCTTTAAGCATATCGCCAAAACTGCTTGAATGGGCGTTATCAGGCAAAATCATTAATTCCATATATTGTTCATTTTGTTGTGCTGCGGTTTGCAATACTGCTGCTACTAACTCAGGCTGGTGATCTGCAACTATAGGAATGAACTTGTAGAAGGAGTTGAAAAAATGATCGTGTCCTGATTCCTTACCAGGAACAAAGTCTTTCATAGACCAACTTTTTACTGTTTTTGCATATAGCTCTGGATGATTAAGTAGATCCTTAGTATCAATTCCATTACAGGCGGAGGAAGTTTTACTTACATTCCAATTGGTTGTATTTAAGCAATAGCTATCTTTGGCTGCCAGTTGCAGCATGACTTCGGGGTAAGCCCCTCCCGCTAAGTGATAATGTAACTCCCCACCCTTGGGCATACTTTTAAAAAATGCATATAAGGCATTAGGATCATGTTTTATTTGGTCGAAATAGAATTGAATATTTGCTTGTGTAAAAGAGGAAAAAAATAGACCAGCAAGAAGAAGGATTGATTTAATATAGTTCATTGTATTCGAAAATATGTCAGTTTTGGGGGATTATCGCACAATTATTATTAAATCCCAACCATTGTATTTAGGATCTATTCATAGCAAAATGATTTTGCTGTTCTAAGGGGCTGCACCCTATAAGTTCTCGTCACAATTATATTTTCACCTTTTCGTGAAGTGATACAGTGAAGGACTGGACAGACAGGAAAGGGTTCACCAATTATTACCCTATAAAGTCTAATCAATTAGGATGATGAATATGAGACATTTTTTATCAAAATTTTATACTGTATTAGGGACTTTCTTTCTGTCGCTAATGACTGCGAGTTTTTGTAACGCCACATCTGATCTAAGTAATTCTACAGATAAACCTAAAATGACAATTAATGTGGGTATTTATGCCCCTTTTTCTGAGAAATCTGCTTTTATTGGTAGAAATATGTTAGGAGCAATGGAAATTGCACGAGACCAATTAAAGTCCTCCGAGATTAATTATGAGTTTTATACCCTGGATAAAATGACAAATAATGCCAATGCAGCAAAAACATTGCAAAAATTTATTGATGCACACCACATCAATGTAATTATGACTGAAGGAACAGAGAGTGGAGCTTTAGTTGCACCTTTGGCGAAAAAAAATAAACTCATTCATTTTTGTCTCACGGAGAGTTCTGAGATTACAGATGGAAAAAATAATTTTCAAGCCCAAAGTCCTAATCATAAGCAAGCCGCTGTTTTAACCAAATCAATGAAACCTGAATTTATCGCACAATTTAAACAAGAATATCTTAGCCATCCTATCAGTGAAGCTGGCTATGCTTTTGATGTATTCCATTTAATTCATAATAGTGCATTGCTTGCGATGAAAACCCATTCGGATTTTTCTAGCCAAGCAATGGCAACACATCTGTTAGCTATTAAGCCAGGAACCGGAGTCATGGGAGTATTTCACTTAGACAAAAATGGTATTTCTTATCAGAAGAAGACGCTTATTGCCTAATTTTAAGGTGGCATTTTCAACTGGCGCGGAGTAAATTTGAAAGATTGTATCGGGCGTCAGACTGTTTCTTCAAGGTTGCAAATATAAGAGAAAAGGAGCCTGAGTGGCTCCTTTTTTTTTACCAGAGTCCCATTATCTATTAGCTAAAGCCATACCCTCCAAAACCGTCAAAGCAGCATAAAGTTGATAATCATTATGCATGAGCTCATCCATTTGGGCTTTGAAATTCTTAGCTGTAGTTTCTTGATTATTTTTGTTGATTAAGTGTTTATTAAGATTAGCTTCACTATATCCTGTAGGATCAACAGGTTTCGCAGCCGCTTTAGGAATTTCTACTTCATTGACTACTATATCAGGTACAATTCCTTGAGCTTGAATAGAAGTTCCTGATGGAGTGTAGTACAAAGCGGTAGTTAACTTGATCCCTGTTTTTTCATCTAGAGGCAATACAGTTTGTACGGAGCCTTTACCAAAACTTGTTGTGCCAAGAACAACAGCTCGTTTATTATCTTTTAGTGCGCCAGCTACAATTTCAGCTGCAGATGCAGAGCCATTATTGATTAATACAACCATAGGTGCATTTTGTAAGACATCTACTCCTTTGGAGAGAGCGGTAAAATCTGAACCAGGTAAACGCCCTTTAGTAGAGACGATTGTTTCTGGTTTGCCTGATTTATCTTTACCAAGGAATGCATCAGAGACTTGTATTGCTGAATCAAGAAGTCCTCCTGGGTTGTTACGTAAATCCAGAATTAAACCTTTTAAATTTCCACCAGATTGTTGTTTTAGCCTTTCGATAGCAAGCAACATATCTTTTCCAGTTAATGCTTGGAATTGGGTTAAACGAATATAACCATATCCGGGGGCAATTATTTTGCTTTGTACACTTTTAATGAGGATAATTTCTCGGATTAAATCAAAAGTAAGCGCTTTATTAACCCCTTTGCGTAATATAGTCAACTGAATAGTGCTTCCAGCTTTACCACGCATTAGGTTGACTGCATCTTTAAGTGAAAGACCCTGAACGGATTCTTTTCCCAATTTAATAATGTAGTCACCAGATTTGATTCCTGCTTTAAAGGCTGGCGTATCAACGAGAGGAGTAACTACTTTAACCACTCCATCTTCCATAGTAACTTCCAAACCTAAACCACCAAATTCACCACTGGTTGATGTTTGGAGGTCTTTAAACTCTTCTTCATCTAGGTAACTGGAGTGAGGATCAAGTCCACTGAGCATACCGCGAATGGCATTATCAAAGAGTTCTTTATCCTTGACAGGTTTGACATAATATTTTTTAATTTCACCAATAGCATTGGAAAACCGTTGAACATCTTCTAAAGGAACCGCTTTATTCGTAGAGCTTGAGGTTGTAGACGTATCTGTATTAGCCTCATCCTCTGCAAAGCTTGTGAGAGGCAACATAAGAGTAAACGCGTATACTATCGCAAGCGTGCATGGATATAGTTTTCTTATCAACATAGCGATCTCCTCAGATGCAAGGCCACAAAATAAGCCATCTTCTTTTATTATAATTATTGAAATGCAATTAAGGTGCCAGGGTTAACCTAAGACAACCAGTTAAGTGGTGGAATAGCTTTTCCCCTTAGTCTTATTTCAAAGTATAGACCGTTTTGTTTAATTCCGCCGCTATGACCAACACTCGCTATTTGTTCATTTTGACGTACATACTGGCCCTTGCTTTTGAATAGGGATTGGTTATGAGCATACAAGGTCATAAAGCCTTGTCCGTGATCAATGATAAGAAGTAAACCATAGCCTTTAAGCCAGTCACTGAACACTATTTTACCTGGATAAACAGCAGTGACTACAGCGCCTTCTTCGGCAAAAAATGTCACTCCTTGGTTCATTTTTCGCAGAGAGTGGCTCTGGCTGTGGATTGGTAGCGGCAATTTTTTGCGCATTTGATTAAAAGGTGTGCTTGCAGGGGTAATACTTTGCTGGGTGGCTAATGATTTGAGTAAACGTGCCAAATTTTCTTTATTTCTTCGTACCTCCCGTAAAGTGTTTTGTTTATCTTGAATTTCATTATTTAATGATTTAATTAAAGCCGTATGATAACTTTTATTTTGTTGTAGCTCCTCCTGATGTTGAGTAAGTTCTGTTTTTAATTGTTTATTGGCTATAAGCTCTGTTCTGAGTTGTTCTTTACTCTCACTAAGACTCGCGCGTGTTTTATCAATTTTCTCGATAAGTTGTTGCCGTGATTTAACGATGTATTGATAATAAGTTAATGTTCGACTGACTCTATTGGGATCATCCTGATTCAGAAGCAATTTAAGTGGTTGGTATTCCCCCATTTGGTAACGGGCACGTACATGTTTGGCTAATAATTGCTGTTGAGTAATTAGCTGTTGATTTAATTGATTTACTTGTTCTTGTAGGTCGGCGATTTTATTTTCTTTATTTTTTATATCCTCTTGGATCGAGCGTAATTTATGAATCCCTGTACCAATTTGCTTTTCGGTTTCAGACAATTCCTTATTTAAAAGACCTTGTTTATCATGCGCTGAGTTCAATGTTTTTTGAAGACTGTTTATTTGCGCATCTAATTGTTTTAATTTATTTTGTGTTTGAACTACAGTTGATGCGGATTTGGCATATCCCCCGAAGCAAAGCAATATACTAAAGAATAATCCAGTAAAATAAGTTGTTCTATGTTCCGAAAAAGAACTCGTGTGGCCTATTTCTTGAGAATAGTTCTTCATTGATATGATGTCCCTATCATTATGGGTGTCTGTTCTAATCTCATTCTCAAAACCTGTTGCCAAAGAGATTGATTGCCTTTTAATTTTTGTGCGATTGGTTTTGGGTTGTGTAAGCAGTACTTTTTAACATCCGCGAGACATAAATTAAAAGAAATTTTGTTATTCCGTTTATTCATGAGTATTTTTTTCTAACAATTGATGACCTGTCATTTCTGCCGGGGGAGTAATACCTAGCAAGCCCAAAATAGTTGGGGCGATATCAATCAAGTTTCCTTCACTTTGAGTAAAATGCCAATTACCTCCCACGTATACTAATGGGACTGGATCACTCGTATGAGCTGTATGTGCTTGATGTGTTGTTTCGTCAAACATCTCCTCGGCATTGCCATGATCAGCCGTAATGAGTAATTTTCCTCCTTGCCGAGCTAGTGCCTGCCAAACTTTACTCATGCATTGATCAAGACATTCGATTGCACGAATTGTGGCATTAAAATCTCCGCTATGTCCTACCATGTCCGCATTGGCGTAGTTGCAAATAATCACATCATAATCCTGGCTATTAATTGCCTCTACCAAACGATCTGTCAATTGAGGGGCGCTCATTTCAGGTTGCAAGTCATAGGTAGCGACTTGAGGAGAGGGAATTAAAATCCGTTCTTCATTAGTAAAAATATTCTCATTTCCACCGTTAAAGAAAAAAGTTACGTGAGCATATTTTTCCGTTTCTGCAATGCGTAATTGACTTAGGCCATGAGCCGAAAGCACTTCTCCTAAAGTATTATTTAAAGGAATAGGAGGAAAGACTTGGGTAGTTGGTAAATTTTTATCGTATTGAGTCATACTGACAAAATAGGATAATTGGGGTTGCACTGCTCGATTAAATTTTTTAAACGTTGGATCAATAAAAGCGGTGGTTAATTGTCGAGCTCTGTCGGCACGGAAATTAAAAAATAAGACGGTATCACCATCTTCAATTACTTTTTTCTCTCCAATAAGAGTAGGGGGGATGAACTCATCCGAAAGATTTTGTTGATAATAAGACTTTATTGCTGTTTCTGCATCCTCAAAATGATGTTCGCTGTTGCCTTGAGTTAATAAAGTATAGACGGGCTCTAACCTTTCCCAGCGGTTGTCTCTGTCCATCGCATAGTAGCGTCCACTAATCGAGCATATTCGAGCTACCGGATGTATTTTTAACTTTGTTTTGAGGCGCTCTAAACTTTGTAATGCACTTTGGGGGGGCGTATCTCGTCCATCTAAAAATAAATGTAAATAAACGGAAGTAAATTTTAGCTGAGCACATAAGTCGAGCAAGGCAAACAGATGGTGTTCATGGCTGTGGACTCCCCCTGGAGAAAATAATCCCATAAGATGCAATGATTTCCCGGTTTTTTGTAATGTTGGAATTACCTCGTGAAAAACAGGATTTTTGGCGAACTCTCCATGATTTATACTCTCATTGATTCGTGTGAAATCTTGTTGTATCACTCTGCCTGCGCCAATATGCATGTGTCCAACTTCGGAATTGCCCATTTGCGCATCAGGTAAACCTACTGCAAATCCGGATGCTTGCACAAGAATATGAGGGCAATTTTTCCACCATTCGTCCCATTGTGGTGTGTTGGCTTGGGCAATCGCATTATATTTATTATTTTCGTTATACCCCCAGCCATCTAAGATCATGAGCAACAAGGTTGCTTTTTTTTGCATGAAGTCCTCCAGGACACAATCCAAATTTTATGGACGAATTATACCTTACTTAATAAATATTTCGTAATCCATTCTCTCGACTTCTGTCATGTTTCTTGAAGAAATAAAACACCTCCTGAGAGGATTTTTTTCACCAAGCTTAAAGTAAAACAGATAAACCCTCGTAAAACATCGAGAAACATTTGAGTAAAATGTCACGATTAGCTTCTTGTCTAGATTAAGGAATGCTTGATCGAAATAGGATGAACCAAGTCCTATCCAATATTAAGGCTATGGAAAATTTAGTGCCTCTTTACTTCGATCGTTCCTCCTATCAGTAGTGACATTTTTGTATTAAAGAGGTTAGACTATGCACCATTTATTAGATTGGGAAGAGTAGTTTTGGAACAAAAAATTCCTCAGCATGTTGCCATTATTATGGATGGAAACGGTCGTTGGGCTGAAAGTCGAGGGTTACCGCGTATAGAAGGTCATAAAGCGGGTGTTGAATCAGTAAAGAAAATGATTCGTTGTTGTATGACTAAAGGTATTCCTTGTCTTAGTTTATTTGCTTTTAGTTCAGAAAATTGGTCTCGGCCTGTTGAAGAAGTTAATTTTTTAATGGAATTGTTTCTCGAGTCATTAAGAAAGGAACTTCCTGAACTGGATCAACACGGGATTCACTTACGATTTACTGGGGACCGAGATTTACTTTCACCAGTATTGCAAAAACAAATGCGGGAAGCAGAATTTTTGACCGCAAAAAATGAACAATTAATTCTTAATGTGGTTGTTAATTATGGTGGTAAGTGGGATTTGGTAAATGCCGCAAAAAAAATAACCAAAGCGGTTTTAAATGGTGAATTGAACGTTGATGATATAAATGAAACCTGTTTTGCTCAGTATCTAGACACAGTAGGATTACCTGATCCGGATTTATTTATTCGTACCAGCGGTGAGTTACGAATTAGTAATTTTTTCCTTTGGCAGCTTGCCTATACAGAGCTTTATTTTACTGAAATACATTGGCCAGATTTTGGTGAGCATGAATTTGAATTGGCCTTGGCTGCCTTTAATAAAAGAAAAAGAAGATTTGGGCAAATTTCCTAATAACTCTAGAGATTAATTACATTGATAGAAATGTAAACAGATCCTAACTTTAAGGACCAAGAGATGTTCTTACAACGCTTGATTACAACCCTCATTTTAGTACCTTTGGTTTTATCGCTTATTTTTTATGGTAATCAATGGCTTTTGTTGAGTATCGTTTTGGTAATTTTTCTTGCTGCAGCAAGAGAGTGTTTTCAACTGATCCCTTTAGAGAATTGGCAGTTGAAAGTTGGATTTATGGTATTGATGCTGGTGTGTTTATGGGCTTGTGGTTATTTTTTTTCCTATTGGTTATATGCTGGATTAATTATTTGGGCATTGAATATTCTTGCCATTCTTAGTTTTCCAGGATCACAGAAATATTGGGGATACCCTGGCATTGTCGCAGCTGTATGTTTAATACTCCTCCCTTTATTCGCACAAAGTCTTATTCATTTATATTCTTTAGCGAATGGTAAAGCATTCCTGGTTTATTTGTTATTTTTAATCTGGGTTTCAGATACAGGCGCTTATCTTAGCGGAAAACTTATGGGGAAACATAAGTTAATTCCTCAAGTTAGCCCTGGAAAGTCTTGGGAAGGGGTTGTTGGTGGCGTTGTTATGTCGATGTTAATTGCCTGGGCTGGCTATAGTTATTTTCATCCAGTTGCCGGTGTTCATTGGTTCATTCTAGCCTTATGTACTATAATTATTGCGATCTTTGGTGATTTATTCATCAGTATATTAAAGCGTCGTTGTCATTTAAAGGACACAGGCGCTATTATACCTGGTCATGGGGGTATTTTAGACCGTTTGGACAGTTTAATTGCAGCTTTACCTTTATTTTATTTCGGACTAACTTTGTAACTACTTAATATGGGTTATTCAAACCATTCCGAGCTTATAAATCGATAAAACAGGACGTTTTTTTCGCGAATGTGCTAGTAAAAGCACTTTATTCTAGGGCCGGAGAATTCTGGGAGAATAATTCTCGAGTATTACTTCATTTGGGATAGCACTATGCTTTCAACATTGCTGTATTTTCTTTTGGCCTTAGTCTTATTAGTTACAGTACATGAGTATGGCCATTTTCAAGTGGCGCGTTGGTGCGGCGTTAAAGTACTACGTTTTTCTTTTGGTTTCGGCCCCATTTTGGCTCGTTGGTGTGATAAGAAAGGAACCGAATATGCCTGGTCCTTATTTCCTCTTGGTGGCTATGTCAAAATGTTAGATGAATCCGAGGGAGAAGTTCCGGAGAACGAGCGACATTTAGCATTTAATAATCAATCTATTTGGAAACGAGCTGCAATTGTTCTTGCAGGTCCGTTTTTTAATTTTCTTTTTGCGTTTGTCGCTTTATGGTGGGTATTGGTTATCGGAATGCAATCTTTGGCACCGATGATTGAATCAGTAAAACCTAATAGTATTGCGGGACAAGCAGGATTAAAAGCGAAGGAAGAAATCATCGCGCTGAATGATACAAAAATAAACAGCTGGCGTGATTTTCAATATGCGATCATGCCTCTTGTTGGTTCTCAGGAAACAATACAATTAACATTGAAGTCTTTGGTTGATGGGCATATTCATACAGTTTCTTTGCCTTTAACTAATTGGAAAATAGATAGTAAAAAACCAGATGCTCTGCAAAGCCTAGGTATTGAACCCTTTATTCCTTCAATCCCTCCAATAGTGGGAGAGGTTGTTCCTGATTCTCCGGCAGCAAAAGCAGGATTAGAAAATGGCGATAAGATATTGAGCGTCGATGGTAAACCGTTTAACGACTGGTTATTTTTAGTTGATTACGTTCAGACACGTCCAGACAAACAGTTAACTTTATCTGTAAATAGGAAAGGCCATATACATAAAGTAATTGTCCACACAGGAAGCCAAAAAAATAAAGATAAAATTGAAGGATTTTTAGGTGTACGCTCCCAAAAAGTCCAATGGCCTGCACATTGGTTGCGTTTGGAACGACAAGATCCTTTAACAGCCGTAGGTACTGCATTAAAACAAACAGTACAATTGACCGGTACCACATTTATTTTGATGGGGAGGTTGGTTACTGGCAAGCTTGGATTAAATAATATAAGTGGTCCAGTAGGGATTGCTCAGGGGGCAGGGGATTCTGGACGAAGTGGATTAGCCTCCTACTTATTTTTCCTGGCTTTAGTGAGCATCAGCTTAGGAGCATTAAATTTATTGCCCATTCCCATGCTCGATGGGGGACATTTGTTTTATTATCTACTTGAAACGATCCGACGTAAGCCCTTATCCGATGGTTTAAAATCTGCAGGAGCCTATCTAGGATTATTGCTATTGGCAGCGCTTATGTTTATTGCTTTATCAAATGACTTATCAAGACTTGCGGGATAAGTGAGTGTGAATCCGATCCCAATAGCAAAGTATTGGCAAAGTCAGGGAACAAAAACTTGACAGTAGTTTCTACTTCCTATAAAAAGTGTTTCAATTTTCGGTGTACAGAGTTTGAGTAAAGTACACGTAGTACTGGGCGTAAAATAATAATGAAAAAAATCAGCAGTAAATTTATATTAGGTGTTTGTTGTTCCTCGCTCATAGCCTGGTCTTCACAAACAATAGCAGCCGATACTTTTGTTGTGCGAAGTATTAAAGTTACAGGTTTGCAACGTGTCACCACTGGAACAGTACTCAACTATATTCCCGTTCAAGTGGGAGAGGAAATAAGCCCTGAATCAACTGCTGAGATTATTCGAACTCTTTATGATACTGGTTTTTTCCAGTCTGTTTCCTTGGAGCGACAAGGCAATACTTTAATTGTCAATGTGGTGGAACGGGCAACCATAGGTTCAATTAGTGTTGTAGGAAATAAAGAAATTCCTAGCGACAAGATGAAAGAATTCCTTAAGGACTTGGGCTTAGCCAAAGGGCGAGTATTTCAAACATCCACTTTAGAGCGTTTGGAGAAAGAATTAAAGCAAGCCTATAACGCTAGAGGAAAATACAACGCGCGTATAGAAACTCGAGTTAGTCCTTTAACTGATAACAGAGTGGGTATTACCGTTACGATTTCTGAGGGGCGTGTCTCACGAATTAAACAAATCAAAATAATAGGCAATCACGATTTCTCTACAAACGAATTATTACCCGAGTTTGCTTTATCAAAATCCAGCATTTTCACTTATTTTACTAAAAAAGATCAGTATTCCAAGTCAGGTATGGATGCGTCTTTAGAGGCATTGCGCTCCTTCTATATGGATAGAGGTTATTTGAAGTTTAAAATTATATCCTCACAAGTATTGTTATCACCAGATAGAAAAGACGTTTACATCAACGTTCATGTTGAAGAAGGACCCCAATATCATTTTTCAGGCTATAAAGTAGTAGGCAAACCGATATTGCCGCCAGAAAAAGTTAATTCGCTCATTCAAGTTAAACAAGGTGCTGTTTTTTCGCGTAAAAAGGTGACGGATTCAATTTCTGCTATTGGCTTGGCTTTAGGAGATATCGGCTACGGATTCCCTGCAATTAATGCGGACCCGCAAATTGATGAAGAGAACAAAACGGTATTCATTAATTTTATTGTACAGCCAGGTCGGCATGTATACGTTCGTCGTATTAAATTCCATGGCAATACAAAAACCAGTGATTATGTATTGAGAAGTGTCATTCGTCAGGATGAAGGGGGCTTATTATCGCTTCATAATATTAAAGAATCCGAAAGACAACTGCGCTTATTAGGGTATTTAAAAAATGTTGATGTAAAAACCACTCCGGTCCCTGAAGCAAACAACCAGGTTGATTTAGATGTACAAGTAGAAGAAGCGCCTTCTGCTGAGGCAAGTGCTTCCATTGGCTATGGTACTAATGGTTATCAATTGAATGCCTCAGTAAATCAGCATAACTTTATGGGTACTGGACGCTCTATGGGAGCTGCATTTACGGCAAGTAAATGGGGACAAGATTACACGATAAATTACTATAATCCTTTTTATACTGATACAGGTATAGGCCGCGGGCTCAATCTTTATTATGCACGTGTCGACCCTAGGAACCTTAATGTTAGTACATACAATTCCAACCGTTACGGCGGTGACGTGAATTATAGTATCCCTCTTGGTGAAACAAGCAGATGGCAATTGGGTTATGGTTATCAGGATGTAGAAATCAAAAGCGTTGGTAATGTAGTACCTATCAAGAATTTTGTGCAAATGTATGGAACTCATTTTCAAGAAATTCGTTTATCTACAGGATGGAATCGAAACAGCTACGACCAATTTCCATACCCCACTAGAGGCATCAACCAACAACTTTCTGGCGTAATTGCATTGCCGGCTAGTTCGAACTCTTTGTCCTACTATAAAGGGTCTTATCAAGCGCGTTTGTATCAACCTATAACACGAGGATGGATCTTCTCGCTGCAAGGGTTTGCAGGCTATGGAAATTCATTTAACAATAAGGGATTGCCATTTTTCGAGAATTATTATGCGGGAGGTACTGCACAGCCTGGCCAAGTGCGCGGATATGACAGTTACTCTTTAGGTCCATTAGATAATTACCGTAATTCTGTAGGAGGTAACTTATTACTTACTGGAACTGCAGGAATTATACTCCCATATCCTTTAAGCCGAGATAACGTACGTACAACAGTTTTTGTTGATGCGGGTAACGTCTTTGGGGTGAATACCTTACCTACCTTAACTGGAAAATATGAAGGTCCGTTACGATACTCAGCAGGTCTTTCGCTTGAATGGCGCTCTCCATTTGGACCCTTGGCATTTAGCTTGGCTAAGGCACTGAATCCTCAGCAATTCGATCAAACGCAAGTCTTCCAATTTGCTTTATCTTCAGGATTTTAAACGAAATTTTTTTAGCCTCATGCTCACAAATGAATGTGAGGTTAACTAGAATTTCTTGTTTATTACAAAATTATAGAAAATCATGCTGTATATATCGCAACCTATTTCGAATTATGCTAGCATCATGCTCTTTAATTTAGGAGATTAGTTATGAAGCGGTTAGGTCTGGTCATAATGGCCCTTGTTTTCAGCGTGTTTGGGGCAAACGTATTTGCTGATACAGCAAAAATTGGAGTAGTTGATCTACAAAAGATCATGCAAACCTCCAGTCAAATAAAAGAAATCCAAAAGAAACTGGAAAAAGAATTTAAACCCCGTCGCGATAAACTTGTAGCCGTTGAAGCAGGTATCAAAGCTGATATGGAAAAATTCAAGCGTGATAGTGCAGTACTAAGCGCTACCCAAAAGAAAGAAATAGAAAAGAAAATTGTTAGTGCACAACAACAATTTGAGCGTGATGGTCAACAATATCAACAAGAATTAAGTACTGCAAATAATGAAGCAATGGAAGCATTGTATGCTAAAGTGCGTGCAGCTATTGCAAAAGTTGCTAAAGATGACAAATACGACCTTATTGTACAAAAAGATGCAGCTCCTTTCAGTGCAACAACTCTTGATGTAACTGATAAAGTTGTTAAAGCAATTAACTAATTCGGCGAATAACTTGCTGACTTTAGCAGAACTTGCGAATCTTTTAGATGGCGTGTGGCATGGAAATGCGGATCACGCCATTTTTTGTTTTACTTCTCTTAGTCGTGCTACGTCAAAAGATGTCGCTTATTATGATAACACCATAGTACGCAAGGCTCTAGATACTACATCAGCAGGGGCAGTCTTACTCAAAGCGGAACATCAGCATTTATACAAGGGTAACTGTATTGTCGTGGCTCATCCCTTACAAGCGATGATGCAAGCTTCCCAGCTTTTATCAGCACCCAACACTCCAATCTCTGGGATTGATCCTACTGCCATAATTCACCCATCGGTTCAATTAGGTCAAAAGGTATCGATAGGTCCTCACAGCGTGATAGGTGCGGACGCTCATATAGCGGATGGAGTTACGATTGGAGCTCACACTGTTATTGAATCTTTGGTCCGAATAGGGGAACGCAGTAGAATTGGACATGAAGTAATAATCCATTCAGGTTGTCAGTTGGGCGCCTCTGTGGTTCTAAATGCTGGCTGCGTCATTGGCGCCTCTCCATTCAATTATTTAAAGGCACAAGGGCACTGGCAACAGGGCCATAGCGTTGGTGCTGTTATTATTGAAAATAATGTGCACGTAGGATCTAATACGGTAATTGACCGAGGTTCTTTAAGTGATACTTATTTAGGGGAGGGGGTTTGTATTGATAATCTAGTTCAGGTTGCACATGATGTGTTGGTAGGTAAAAATACCATAATTGCGGGTTGTGCTGCTATAGGTGCTTATGCGCGAATTGGTGCAGATTGTATCATTGGCGGTGCTAGTTGTATTGCAGCTCATGTCCATTTGGCAGATGACGTAGTGGTTACAGGTATGTCAACTGTAAGTAAATCGCTTGCCAAATCTGGAATTTATTCTTCTGGAACTTTAGTACATGAGCACCGGCGTTGGCGTCGGAATGCAGCCCGATTTCGAAGATTGGACGATTATATAATAAAGCTTGGTGCTTTAGAGAAAAAATTAAGTAATATTGAATGAGCATTTGTTTTTAACATTAGCAATTGATTTGAACCTTTTAAATTAGGATAATGGTTTTTTTTTTGACCTCACTTTTGGACCATGCTAAGCATACTTATTTAAGCGAGAAACTGCGTATGAGTGAACCTGTAGATATAAAACAGATTTTTAGTATATTACCCCACCGCTACCCAATGATTTTGGTAGACAGGGTGTTAGATTACACCCCATTTGATTGTTTGACGGCGATAAAAAATGTCACAATTAACGAGAATTTTTTTTCTGGCCATTTCCCAGAAAATCCAATTATGCCAGGAGTTTTAATGCTTGAAGCATTGGCCCAGGCGAGCGGACTTTTAGCGGGATTATCTCAAACACCCGAAGAAAATTATGGTATTTTGCATTTTTTTGCGGGTATAGATAATGCAAAATTTAAACATGTAGTTACTCCAGGAGATCAGCTACGCTTGGAAGTAAAAATATTAGCAAGAAAAAGAGAATTTTGGCGTGTGCATGGCGAAGCTTATGTGGGTGATAAACTGGCCTGTTCCGCGGATTTATTAAGTGCTGCAAAGGAAATTCAAAAGTGATAGATGAACGAGCGATAATTCACCCCACTGCAAAATTTGCAAAAGGGGTATCAGTAGGTCCTGGCAGTGTAATTGGGGCTGACGTGGAGATAGGTGAAAATACCTGGATTGGACCTTATGTAATTATTGAAGGACCAACCACGATTGGAAAAAATAATAAAATTTTCCAATTTGCTTCAGTCGGGGATGCTCCCCAAGACATTACTTATAAAGGCGAACCAACTCGGCTAGAAATTGGCGACGATAATATCATTCGTGAATATTGTATGATCAGTCGTGGCACCATTAAAGGGGGAGGGGTTACTCGTATAGGTAATAAAAACTTTTTAATGGCTTATTCACATGTAGGACACGATTGCATCATTGGCAATCAAATTATTTTAGTAAGTTATGCTGCTTTATCAGGGCATGTAACCATCGGTGACTATGCGAATATTGGTGGTTATGCAGCGGTACATCAATTCTGCCATGTGGGCGCCTATGCATTTATTGCTAGAGCTTCTTATGTAAGTAAAGATGTATTACCTTATCTAATGATTTCTGGTGATACAACCTCAGCTTGTGGCATTAACACCGTGGGTTTGCGTCGGCGAGGATTTTCATCTGAAGCGATCGATGGCTTACGACGTGCTTATAAGATAATTTTCCGCAAGGGATTAACGGTACAACAAGCGGTTACTGAATTAGAATTGATGCAAAATGAATGTCCTGAAGTGGTTTTGATGATTGATGCTTTAAATCAATCCACACGTGGAATTGTTAGGTAACTAAGAAGGTTTAATAAGTTAGAGTGATATCCTATGCTAGACATTCAATTATTACGTGATGATCCTCAATTTGTCGCTTCGCAATTATTAAAGCGAGGTTTTAAATTTGATGTTTCATCTTTTACTGCTTTAGAAGAAAAACGTAAGGCGTTACAAGTTGCAACGCAGGCATTGCAAAATGAACGTAATTTACGTTCCAAAGGCATTGGTGAGGCAAAAGCTCGTGGTGAAAATATTGAGCCAATGCGTGAAGACATGAATCGTCTTGCTAAAGAGTTAGATGAAAAGAAAAAAGAATTAGATGACTTGCTAGAGCAAATTGAAGCAATTGCTTTAAGGATGCCAAATATACCCCATGAGTCTGTTCCCGTTGGTGAAGACGAGCGGCATAACCAGGAAGTGAGACGTTGGGGAGACATTCCAACTTTTGATTTTGAAGTTAAATCCCATGATGAATTGGGTGATAATCTAGGCCAAATGGACTTTTCCTTAGCTGCGAAACTGACCGGTAGTCGGTTTGTAGTTATGAAAAATCAAATAGCTCGATTGCATCGAGCTTTGATCCAATTTATGTTGGATATCCATACCCAACAACATGGTTATCAAGAAATTTATGTGCCTTACATTGTCAATGCGGATAGTTTGCTAGGAACTGGACAATTACCAAAATTCGAAGAAGATTTATTTAAATTAACTGGGGAGCATGGATACTATTTGATTCCTACAGCAGAAATTCCTGTCACCAATACAGTTCGTGATACTCTTTTAGAAGAGTCTGTTTTGCCTATTCGTTATGCATGCCATTCGCCTTGTTTTCGTAGTGAGGCGGGTTCTTATGGGAAAGATACCAAAGGAATGATCAGACAGCATCAGTTTGAAAAAGTAGAACTGGTTTGGATTACTAAACCTGAAGAATCTTACGCTGCGTTGGAGCAACTGGTTAGTCACGCAGAAGCAATTTTGCAACGTTTAGAACTTCCCTACCGTGTTATCACTCTTTGTACCGGGGATATGAGCCCCAGCTCAGCAAAGACGTATGACTTGGAGGTTTGGTTACCCAGTCAAAATACTTATCGAGAAATCTCCTCGTGTTCAAATATGGAGTCGTTCCAGGCACGTCGTATGAAAGCGCGTTACAGACAAGAGCAAACCCGTGAAATAGAGCTTGTACATACGCTCAATGGCTCTGGGCTTGCAGTGGGTAGAACATTAGTTGCTTTGATGGAAAATTATCAGGATGAAAAAGGAACCATTCACATTCCCCCGGCTTTAAAACCCTATATGGGGGGAGTAGAGTGCATTGAATGTGCGGTTTAAAACTCCGTTTCTTTATTTTTGTAGGAATGTTGCAACTTTGCTGAAACAATCCTACAAAAATAAACCTTTTAGTTACACCTCATATTATTTTCTTTTTGATCGTTTAAATTAAAGCTTAGTTCCGATAGCTTGGTTTTTCTATGCTTATACTGAGGTGATGAGGAAAAGAATGTGAGCCGTTGAGCCATAAAAGGACGATTTTTTATATTTATAGATTGTTTTGCGCATTTTGTAAAAAACGTTAAATTATTATGAATATATCCTGCTGAATGAAGAGATTTCTCAAAACACAATTCATCTTCATAGTACTCGAGCATCGATTCATTCACTTCGTCTTCAAGAGTTTTTACTTTTTTAATCTTGAGTTCAGGGGATAAGTGATAAGATCTATTTGGCTGATTCATCTCTGATAAATCATGAAGATTATTGTTCTTTTTTCCAAAAGGATAACTTGTGATCTTTGGTGCAAATAATGCCATTAATCGATTTTTTTTCTTTTGTTTTGCATTGCGATGAATTTTTTTAGCAAAAACCATTGAATGACGTTGTCTCGCGATAAAGGCTGGCGTTTTAAACACGTGGTCAATGAGATTAAATTGTCGTGTAACCGTCAGAAAAACTAATAAGTTAAATTTCAATAAGAATCTTAATTCATTATTTTTTTGCTCATTCAGATGTAGCACACCTCTTTTATTAAGAGCTATATTGATTTTTTTGAGCAATTCCAAATAGAAAGTAAGTAAAGGGTGGGCCCTTGCTTTTGATAGGTCTTGTGGTTTGAAAAAAAATCTATGTGAATTTGAACTAGTCCTTTTCAAACGTATATCCCGTGCTAATTGAATGGCATCCATATCACTCAATTCCTGTTCGTCCAAGTTTTAAAAGTATAGTAGTTTTTGTGAAAAGTGCATTTATTTTGATCTCACTGTATTTTTGATTATCTTTCAGTGGTTTAAGGTAATTTTTGACTCTATGCCTATTTGTTTTTATGATGTGTTTTTATTTTTAATTAAAAGAAATTATGCTTACTGATATTGCAGAATTAATTCATACCGTTGAACATTATTTAAACCAGTGGTTTTCCTTTCCTAGAAATAAAGTATTTGCCCAGGTCACTACGGTCATGAAGCAACAACCATCTGTTAGAACTATGGATCTTTATCATTTTACTCCCAGGGGTTCCTTTATTTTTCTTACTAATACTCGTTCACCGAAATGGAATCATTTAAATCAGTGTTCTAATATAAGCATTTGTTTGGTAAATCCTGAATTTGGTCAAATTATTGTGGAAGGTACAGCAAAATTAGATACAAGTGAGAGCAATCTTCCTGTAGTGAGTCTCTATTGGCAAAATTATTTGGAAGAATATTGGCAGAATTATTATTTAAGCAACTCCGAGACGTCTGATGGAATTCCTTTATCGTTTGGCGTCATAGAAATCATCCCAAATGTATGCCAGATTTTAAAAATTAATAAAAACGATTTCTTAAAAGGGTCACGAATAAACTATGAATTGCAAAATGGTTCCTGGTTCAAAAATCAACTTCCTCTTCTCTAACTTCTATAAAAGCGGAATTTCATTGTCAATCGTTGAGAAGTAAGCATAAGAATCCATGTGAAAAAAGGATTGTTTCATTTTTTAGTTTCGCTCTTCTTTATTGCATTCGTTTGTTTTCAGCATACTTTTGCAGCCTGCTCTCTACTAAACTCATCAGGGGGACGTGTGGAACGTGCTTAGGACGCTTTAGGTGCGGATATCGGAGCTGACTTCCACTTGCGAGGTCGTTAGGAGTTTTGAAAATCTATTGAAGTGATCTCACATTTCGAGCTTTTTTTGCAAATTATATACCTTTGGAATTCCAACAAATAAAGAGGTATTCAAAAAATAGATGTTCGTGAGCTTTGGCACATCGCTTCATATGCAGTTTGAATTACTCAAAAAATTGTAAATTCTTTATTTTTCAAGAGAAATAGTGCTCAAAAATTTTATTTCTTATCCTGTTTGATTTACTGGATTAACAGCCAATTTAATTGTACCCTTCGTATTGACCTAAAAGCGAAGTGTCTTTATGTTGCTTTAATTTCGATCTTAATTTAGGAAAGAGTTATGGTTATCTACGAAGTAAATTTGGTCATTGATGGAGATATTTATCCTCAATTTCAATTATGGCTAAAAAAGCATGTTAAAGAAATGCTTCAGCTTCCTGGTTTTATTCAAGCAAGTATTTTAAAACCTGAACATGAAAGTACAACTCAGGAACAATTAACAGTTCAATATCAATTGGAAAATAGAGAGTCCCTAAATGTGTATTTTACTGAATTTGCACTGAAGATGCGTGAAGAGGGGCTTAAGTTATTCCAAGATAAATTTTCCGCTCAAAGAAGAGTTTTCGAGGTAGCTGCCAACATCTTAAAATAAAAAATTTGCATGGGAAGTATGTTTTCATATAGCCTTTTCAACTTGTGTAGAAAACATCGCACTTTGTCCTTTGGATTAATATATAGGATATAGAATGAGACAGATAATTAAATTTGGATTTATATTGGGTTTGGCGGCTAGTAGCAGGGCGTTCTGTTATGAACCGGTTCAGGGGCTATATTTGGGTTTACTGGGACAAGTGAGTCATGCCACAAATCTTGATCTTGATTTTTCATTGACCCAACTTCCTTCGTTAGGAACTGTAGGGGCTGTACAATTAGGTCCTGTCGGAGGTGGGTTGGGAGCTTCTCTTGGATATAAAATACAAAACTTCCGATTAGAAGGGGAATTTCTTTTTAATATCAATAACTATGGTCAGTTAACTGCAGGCTCTTGTACACTTATAAGTCCCGCCGTTTTAGGCCCTGAAGGAACATGTCCTGCTGAGGTTGTCGACGTGGGCTTAGGTTTTAATGGTTATACAATAGGATTGTATGGATTCTTCAATGCGTTTTATGACTTTCTATCTTCTGACCCTAATGTAAATTTTGTACCCTATTTAGGGGTGGGTGTGGGCGGCGCTGATATTTTAAATCATGCTGTATTTCAAAGTAATGAACAATGCATTGCCTTGGGGACTTGTTCACCAATCGTCAACGAAAGCTTCGATACCTCACATTTTGGTTTCGCAGCACAGGGCATCATTGGATTTAATTATTATATTGATGATTTTACTACTATTGGGTTAGATTTTCGTTACGTTTCTACATTTAACTTTAGTAATAACAATAATTCATCTTCTACTACGAATTCGAGTAACAATTCTTTTGGAATAAGCACCATCAATCTTACTGGAAATTTTGCTCTCGAGAAGGGAGATTAATAGCGGTAATGCCATAATTAATTTTTTTAATTATGGCATAAAAGCAAAATAGTCGAGAATTATACTCTCGTAATCGTCAGCCCATACATTTACTGGCATCGAAACATAAACTGAATCCAGATTTATATTATCCATCCTAAAAAATCATCACGTAACGAAGCACTAATTTATTTTTGAGTAGCATTAGAATAAAGAATAAATCTTTGATGCATCCCGGTAACGATTAATTTAGAAATTTCAAAATAGGATAATTTGATTCTATAGTTTAGTAATGGATGTAATTTATTGACACATTTAGGAAAGAATCATGACATTAAAATATGATGTGATCGTTTTAGGTGGTGGCAAGGGTGGTAAAACACTAGCTGTCGATTTAGCAAAGGCAGGTCGAAAGGTTGCCATGGTCGAGGACAATCAAATTGGTGGTACGTGCATCAATGTGGCATGTATCCCCACAAAAGCACTGGTTCAATCCGCCAAGATTGCCCATTTTTGTCGTTCTGCATCGGCTTATGGTTTAGAGGCTGCTCTGGCACCTATTGACTTTAAAGAGATACGGGCTCGCAAAGATGCAATTGTGCATGCTATGCGCGAGGCTAATTTGAAACAATTTTTAAATTCTGGAATGGATCTTCTATTGGGGCGGGGTCATTTTGTTGGCCCGAAGAAAATTGAAGTGAGTCTCTCCTCACCTCGGGATAATCAAAAAGTAGTGGAAATTACTGCCGATCAAATTTTTATTAATACGGGTGCCCTACCCTTTGTTCCTCCTATACCGGGACTTGATAAAATCAAATATCATACCAATGACAGCTTAATGAATGTTGATGCTGTTCCTAAACATTTGCTTATCGTCGGTGGGGGTTATATTGGTTTAGAGTTTGCCCAGTTATTTCGTCGTTTAGGTGCAGATGTCACGGTGATAGAAGCGGATAGTAAGTTTTTGGGACGAGAAGACCGGGATATTGCTGAACAGGTTCTAGATACATTAGCTAAAGAAGGAATTCGTTGTTCACTAAATACCAAAATCGATAGTATCCAAGAAGAGCAAGGTGACATCGTGATCCATACCAATCAGAATGGGGTCACTGAACAAATTCGGGGAAGTGATGTGTTAATTGCTGTGGGTCGCCTCCCGAATACAGCAGGATTAAATTTAGATAAAACGGGTGTTGAGCTAGATGAACGGGGTTTTATTAAAGTAAATGAGTACCTTGAAACAAATATTAAAGGGATCTGGGCTTTAGGTGATGTAAAGGGGGGAGCCCAGTTTACCCATTTATCATTAGATGATTATCGTTTAGTCAAGCATAATCTCCAAACTCCACAAAATAAGCATTCCATTCAGGGACGGCTCATTCCTTATACGGTATTTCTGGATCCGGAATTAGCTCGTATTGGAATGACAGAAGCACAAGCCATTGCCCAGGGCTACTCTCTAAAAATAGCAAAAATTCCTGCTGCAGTTATTCCTAGAGCCAAAACACAAGGGGAAACTACAGGTATCTTAAAGGCAGTTATTGATGCAAAAACCGATCAGATTTTGGGTGTTTCTATTTTTTGTGCTGAAGCGGGCGAAATTCTCGGAGTGATCCAATTGGCTATGGAGTTAGGCATCACTTATCAAAAACTTCGTGATGTCATGTTTGCCCATCCTACATTAGTTGAAGGCATTAATCTCTGGTTTAGCGCTGTAGAAAATGTCAAATCTTAAGTGATTACATTGGGTTTTAAATAACCCAATGTGTACTTATTTCTTACTTATCCTCGAGGAATTTTATCCTCTATTTAGAGAGATTATCTGTATTTATTTCATAAAAATAGAGACAATTTTTACCAAAATGGTCTATTGATGTGTAAAAAAAGTTAAAAAGTGTTGATTTCAATTTCATCTTATGTAAACCTTGCGCACTATGAGTAGGAAATTAATTTACACAATAATCTGTATTAGTTGCCTTATATTCGGTTTGGTCGGACTGTCGCTTTATAAGAAAGCTAAGGTTCACGAGAAGCCATATATTCCCAATAAGCAAGTTATTAATACTGAACCGGTAAGGAACTCTACGGCAAAAAATAGTAGCCCACATCAGAGTGCTGGAAAAGTAGCAACTATGACACCTAAGGGTGCTCATAAAGCAGTTGCTAATGCAAGAGAAAGCTCTCGGCCTAAGCACACCCCAAGAGAGGTTATTATGAAAAGCCATAATATTGCCCTAACAAAGGTGTCGTTTGAGGAATTACCAGGCTGGGATACTGCAGATGTTAAGAAATCTTTAATCGCTTTTCAGAAATCATGTGAGACGTTCTTGAAACAGTCCCCATCTCATACGATCCGGACCCAACATATTAAATTGAAAGCTCGAGATTGGCATCCGGCATGTAAAGCAGCCTTGGCATTGGATTCAATATCAGACGATTCAGCAAAAGAATTTTTTGAGAAGTGGTTTCGTCCAATTGAGTTTGCACAAAAAAAACCCGTCCATGGGTTATTTACCGGCTACTACATGCCCAAAATCAAAGGAAATTTAACGAAAAGCACCAAGTACAATACGCCTATTTATGGGTTACCCAAGGGTAGATATTCAACCTCCTACACCCGCCAGCAAATTGATAATGGAGCGCTTAAGAAAAAGGCACGGGTAATTGCATGGATCCATAGTCCCGCTGAACGGCTTTTCTTAGAGATTGAAGGCTCGGGTGTTATTCAATTACCTAATGGGGAAAATATATATTTAGGTTATGCAGGTGAGAATGGTGCACCTTACACTTCAATCGCGAAAGTGATGATTAATAAAGGGATCATGAGCCGGCATAATGCGTCTAAAGCGGCGATTATCCGCTATTTAGAGAATCATCCTGAAAAAGCCAAATCAATTATTCAGAAAAATAAGTCCTTTGTCTTTTTCGAAGATTTAAAGGAACCCATGGCTCTTGGCGCTCAAGGGATGGCTCTTACACCGGGATATTCTTTGGCTGTAGACAAAAAATGGATTCCGCTGGGTGCTCCTCTTTGGTTGGACACGAAACGACCAGGTAAAAATCAAACCCATGAAAAGCAATTTCAACGCCTTATGATCGCGCAAGATACAGGGGGTGCGATTCGGGGATTTATGCGAGGCGATATTTATTGGGGTTCAGGTAAGTTTGCCACGTTTTTAGGGGAACATATGAAAAACGAGGGTCATTATTGGCTGCTGCTTCCCAAACATATTTTAAATCGGTTGGCTAAAAAAGCACTCTAGTCCCCTTAGAGCGAAAGGGATATTCTCTTGGTGAGTGCCATTATGAAAATGGACTATGAATTTGAAGAAAACCGTTGGGCATTTTATAGTGGGATGTTCTTTTGGACTCTGTTTGTGGTTTTTTTTTAATTCACTGCTCAACATAGAATTGATGCAAAATATCATTTTGTATTATTTTTGCCTATTTTGTTATGGATTAATTGTTGGATTGATTTGTAACCGTATGTTTATTTCTTCTTATCTTGGTATTGTACTCGGTCAATTCATATATTTATTTTTCCTGGTAAAAATTGGTTCATTTATCATGATAGAAGTAGTTTATATATTCATTTTTTCAATCCTGGTATTTTTCGGTAATGCAATTGGAGTATTAATTTCCACTAAATGAAAACGATGCACTAGTTTTTACTGTACATGCTTACCCCATTTCTCCTGTTCTTATAGGGGGAGATTGTGTTTTTCATTGGAATTTGGTGGTGCAGAGCTAAGAACATGCACCATTAATAGGCTAATAAAAGCAGCCAGGGAAAAATATAAAAAGATTTTAGCTAAAAGGATAAGGGTAGGATTACTTCCTTTAAATCTATAAATAGCCATCAGAATTGCTACAGCCAAAAAAACAAAAGCGCCAATTAACATAATATTCCTTTTATCAAACGTTTCCTTTTGAGCGGTCTTGAACAGATCGTTTTGCTTTGTTTCTTTAAAAAAATGGTCTTTAATAATATTACCTAATCTATCAAAGGTTTTCCTCTTTTTAAGTTCATATGTTCTATCCAACTGAAATTTTTGGGTGCGTAAACTTAGGAGTTAAATGACCCTTGGGTTTGTTAAATATCTTCTATAAACGTTGTTTTGTTTTGCTTTGAATCGTTATTGTCCATGATTCTCAAGGACATACATGATTTCTATATCGGGATATGCATTATAAGAAATAATACGGCATAGCCTATAATATTGATACCTACTCTGAGGCTAAAAGATGGCTGCAAAGTTTTACTTAAAACACACTTCATGCTAATTCCAAAAATTTAATCAGTATGAGTTTTATCTTCTGAACTTGATCGAAGCTCCTAGTATTAACAAGGTTTGCAATACTTATTCACTCGTTGTTAATTCCTAAATAAATATGCCCTAATTATGTACCAAAAGATTATTTGTTCTACACTTTAAGTATGATTATTAACCATCAAGGTGGTGGTATATGTACAGTAGAACTCCGCTGTTTGCTTCTAACGTAAAACGTGGTCCATCAAATAGAGCTTTATGGACTCGAGCTCAATCGTATCCAACAACATTCAGCTCACAGTGGACAATCGAGATTTGTTGTTTTCCAACGAGTACTTTTGGTGGCAAAAAGTTACATGAGTTTAATCTCTTCAGTCTCTTTTCTATGCCTCGAACCTATAATTTAGCATTTAGAGGGATGTCAAAATCAGAGGCTGATTGTGAACATAATCGAAAAATGCATGGGTTGGTAGGAAGAGAGCCTAGCTCATTTAGAATTGAAGATAAAGAAAGTGAGATGCTGGATCATCAAAGTGGTAAGATCAAGGGAGTTTCTACCTCACGGAGCTTATCCTGTGCGAAAGGTTTTGCTAATAACTTGGCAAAAGATCATGAAATTATGGTAATGAATTTAAAAAACATTCCTGAACAAGAACGGTATCATCAAAAATATATTGAAGGTGCAATGGGAATGAGTTCTTCAGGTGATCCTACCGATTATAGTCATGAAGATGAGTGTACTCTAAGTGCGGCTCATATATCTTCTTGTCTCGCGAGAGTGGATCGCAAAAATTTGCTTGCCTGGAAGATTGAATATAATCCACTATACGTGGATCAAAAATTATTATCCTCAGAGCTGAAAAGAGAATATGAACAAGTTTTACATAAATTTTATGATCTGATTCAAACTAAATCACCTGATCCAGATGAGGTTAAAAAGTATGGGAAACAAGAGTTTGATTTCTATCTAAATATGGCTAAGGAGCTTGATTATACTGAGGAGCACACATCGGCAGTAATTTCTTACCTCTCAGGAGGAAAGAGTTTAGATTTCTTTGAGGAAATGCAAACAGAAAAAAGACCCGATGTATTAAAGTAAACATAGGCTTTCGAATCGATAAAAGACTTTTGTGACCTACGATTTGGGATCTATTTTATATCAAGGCTATTCCTTTAGTCATTCCCGCACAGGCGGGAATGACACAGTAACTTAATACTAACACAGTTATTTTGACTCAACCCTTTATGACTGGATTAAAGTTGATTAAGTTAATGCTTAAGTGGTCTGATTTATTTCTTGGGTTGGGACTTCAAACCTTTTTAGGTGATCTTAGAGCAACTTTGATGCATTTTATTGAAATCAGCATTTATTTTACTTGCTATTGATTTAGGTAGAACACAATTCGAATTAGATTTTGCGCTCATGCTATATCTTCTTTTACATTCATTAACTTCATAAGCATAAAGTGCATTGTTATGGGGATAATAGGCATTGTAGTCTGCCCAGTTTTTAGCCTCATTTAAACAATTTTTGTATCTTTTCATACTTTCATTATTTTGAGTAATACAAGCCTCGGTCAATGATTTTTTATGCAAGTTAGAGACAATTTTTTGACACGTTGAAAGGATTAACTTTCGTTCTTTTTCTTTAAGTGCCTGAGCTTCTTGAGCCTGCCGGGTTTTCTCGTCTATTGCCTTTCTCTCATTATTTATTTGAATATTGTTCCATATAAGATAAACAACAACTATCTGTACTGCGAGTACAAAAGCTGCGGCATAGATCATATGAATGAGATAATTGGGTTTCGCTTTAGTTGTGTCTGGGGTCATTTGTAGCCTCTAAATATAAGTCCATTATTCTTTTCTGTGGGTTGGTGTTAATAATTTAACGCTTGTGAGTATATATTACACATGAACAGCCATCAAATACTCAATAAATATCTATTACCTTTTAACCAGTTTCGTTATTGTTGGATTGAAATTGATTTTTAGTAAAATTCATGTTCTCTTTTAAGAAACAACCTCTGTTGAGCAGGGGAGTGGATAGGTTATTACTTTAAAAAATAGGGTTGCAATGGAAAATTTTGTAAAAACACCGAACAGTACAACGATGGATTCATGGAAATCATCTGAAGAAGACGTCCATACACAAGCCAATAAATGTATTTTGGAAGCACAAGAGCTTGTATTTCAAAAACTGCCCAAAATCATCGAACAAATTATAGACCAGAAGGTGTGGGAAGAAAAAAACTATAAAAATTTTGGAGAGTATGCACTGAAACACTCATCTAGCGGTTTAAGCATTACTAATAATCAAAGATTATGGCTTTTAAAGTGTGCAATGGACATTCATGGCAAGCATGCCGTTGAATGGGGTGATGTTCTAAATGAAGTGGATGGCTCAGTCAGGACTTATGCTAAAAAAAATAAAATTCCAATTAAAGAGTTGGATAAAAATCTATTTGCACTAGATAGTAAAACTACAAATCCTGATGTTGAGCAAACAATCACCTATTTACCCTCAAGATCTAAATCAGATGATGGCCAGCTTCTTAAATTAAGGAACTACGATAAAGAGACATACAATAAGGTAGTGCACGGTAAAGTAGCCTTAAAAGATGTATTGCTTTCACCAACCCCAAGGAAACAGCTACCACCTATTGAATCAGTTAAAAATAAATTTAAAAGTTTGTCTGAAGCTGATCGAGAGGCCTTTTTAGCTTGGGTTGAAGAGCAAAAAAGGGAGATGGAGAATACACCTGAGGGGAATCCATTCTGATCCATCCATTTTTATGCATTGCTACTATACTAGGAGAACTGATTGACCACTCCCGCGATTTATAATGTTATCCTGCGGTCTAATGTCATCCCCGCGTAGGTGGGGATCTTTCCCTCAAATAATTCCGCATCTGTTGGAGATGGATTTCTCCCTGTACCGGAATGACATGATGCTTCAAACGTGACGATACTTCAGGTGGGCATCGACTAAGCTTATTGCGACATCAAATGATGTATAAGTCATCATTTTAAATAGTCGAGTCTAGAAATTCTTCAAGGGCTGCTTGCGTCCTGTTTCCCATGATGTTGTTTTTCATGTTATTTTTAAAAGTGATAGGAACGCCCTTGATTGCTATACCACAAACCTTTGCAAATTTATCATTTACCATTTGATAGAAAATCCAATCTTTGTACTTTTCCTTATCAGAAACTTGTTCATACACGGGCAAAAAAGCCTTGCAGTGTGAGCACCATGAGGCATGGACCAATAATACTGTTTTAGGCATCCCTAAAGCAGGGCAATCTCTGTTGGTAAATTTTTTTAGAGTGGCAAAAGACAGGCTAGGAATCAGCGTAATCAGCGCTATAACGAAACATTTTGTTACATTTGGCATTACTTCATACCTTGGATTGATTTTGAGGAAAGATCATAAGTTATATGATATTTCAAATCAATTAGACAGGAAATCGCTTTTCTCCCTATGTTTTCGTATGAACTATAAAGAACCTCCTTGATTAAACTATTTTCATAATGGTAGTGATTTAAATTGATTGTTAGTGGAGCAATACTGAGAAAAAATGCCTTATTTGGACTTCAATACTCAAGAATTAGTAGCTAAATGGCAAGATCGGATTCTCTATCTCCATAAAGCTATATTGTAAGTTTTAGATGCTAAGCGACTTGATTGGACTATCAAGTTATTCGGATTGGCTTATTGATGATGGCGAGCGTTAAATTGAAAAAACACTTTATTATTATTTGCTTAAGATAAATTTCACGCAAAATGTTAAAAACGGGTCTATTAATTGAATAAACCAGCTGCCCTCATTTGAAGTTGAAACTTCGGAACCTTTGTAGGCGGGAATAATTTCTAAAGGCCTGTCTTCCTTTCCGCAAATCGTTCCTATTAGCACAGGAAAATCGTTAGGAATCGCATTTGCTCTTTGATAATAACCTTGTAGAAATATTTCTTCACCCTCTTGTCGCCTATATTCCATATGCCGATAGCGCTTATTCCCTGGATTTGAATTTAAGTTAAATGGACTAATGGAATCTCCAAATCGAATATAGGGAGGCCATTGGGCATTATTATGAAAAGTTCCCACGGATTGGGGATGTACAATGCATTTTCCTGTTTTATCATCCAGTAAAAAATCTACTATATTACTTTCTATATGTACAATTTGATCTGAATCATGTTTGTCTATCACTAAATATAAATAACCGCAACAAGGTTGTTTCGATAATGGGGATAAAATATAGGCAAATGTTTTAATTACACCCCGTAAAGTAACATAGTCTTCTTTTGCTTCACATATTTTGATAGTGTTCTCTACAAGACTAAAATAAAATAGTTTATTAATCAGATAAATAACAATAAAAACGATTATCCCAACGGATAGAGAAATTGCTGTTAACATACAAAATGCTTATATTTGAGCAAATGTGTTAAATATTATCACAGAATTATATGAAATCAATGCCATTATATGAAAGTTGAACAACCTAATACCCATTTAACAAAAACCTAAAGTTGTGCTTGAATCTTCGTTTGACATTTCTGAAACAGATTTTTGGGTATAAGTTTAAGATGATCTTGTGCTGTGATCCAAAAATATTTGGCAAAAGTAGGTTAATGTAATATTGATGCAACAATAATTAATTTTTGTGCCTTATTTATCGCAGGTTTAACCAATTTATGCGATGCACTGGCCTTACATCATGCCTATTTGTGAAAGGTCCTATCACAGAAAGCAATCCTAGTTATGGCTGACGTTAATTTAAATACGGTTCGGGAATTTACTTGGGCATTCTGATATAAAATTGACTTCAAGATATACACATTGAGCTGCTGAGTACAAAATTAATGCAGTTAATAAAATAGACTGGAATGGTATAAGCGAGAACCATACTCACTTCCAGTGTAACTATGTATTCGCATGGGGCATGTTTATAATCAACCTAAGACTACGTCGGAGATGAATTGTAAACACATCCTAGGTATATGAAACTAAAATAAAAATTCATTACTCACTCTGAAAATATAAAGTACACTATAGCTTTTCAAATTATTATTACAATCCTAATGACTATTCTAAATAAATCTAATTTTTTTCAAAAAGTTCAGCAAATATTAGAAAATTACTATCTTAAGCCCCTTGATGGCTCTATTAAAGACAATTTAAAAAATGGCTTTATAGAGAGAATGATACATGGAGCAACACATGCCAGCCGGGCCGCATTGTGGTCCTTGGTTATTCATAATTTTCTGCAAAAAACATCGTCTGATTTTGTTAATGAAGCTATAGCTAAAATAGCTCGACAACTTGATATTGAAGCCGAAGAGCTCTTTTTGCTCATTTTGATAACTATGATTTGCCATGATGCGGCTCGAAGAGGAGAGGGGAAAGATGTATGGGAAGATGAGAGCGCTAAAATTGCACATAAGGTTTTGGTTGAGTTAGGTTTGGATGAGGATAAAGCAAAATTATTTTCATTGGCAATTAAATTTAAAGATAAGCCCGAAGAATATGCTCTTCAATTAAAACAATTAGGCATCGAGTCGCAAGATTTTGATGCATTTGGCTATATTAGAAGTATTATAAATCTGGGGGATAACCTTGATCTGATGCGTTGTGTAGGTGATTTTAAGGCAAAATATATTTTTGATACCTTAAGAAACATAGAAGGTTTTAGTGAGAGGTTACATGAATATGATCTTATGGAATTATTAAAAGAGATTCATCAGATTATTTATGAACAGGGGGATATGTTATTTGCTTGTAATATTATAGCTCTCAATGGTGAAACATATGTTAGCCACGATGCTCATGTAAATACTAAAGAGAAAGTAAGCTTTGAGCATGCTGAAAATGTTTTGGCAGTTCTTTTTGAAGACATTTCAAAAAATCCTAAGATTCAACTCTTTTTAACGGGTTTGGATGTTCCTAAAGCACAAAAATATACCTCGGAACCAGCTTTCGATCCTTTTATCCACGGAACTAATTCATCGATATTTTCGATGTTGCCTAAATCAAATTTTGAGATCATGTCTCCGTTAGAAATGATGAGGACGTATCAAGCAGCTCCAATGAGTGGTGAATTAACAAAAGGTGGCTATAAAACAGTAGAGGGTAAATCTCTTGGTAATACATCTTTTGCTAAAATATCTGCACAAGGGAGTAACTCATATACGCTCAAAAAAGTAGTTGATACTTATACTAATTTAAATGTGGAGTTAGCTCACCAAAACTTAAAAAAATTCAAAGAAGCTTGTGATGTTGGATTTAAACAATCCTATTTGAATATAAATCTTATTTTGATTTATTTTGTCAGGGCGAGACAGTCATATCAATCATTAGAGCAAGTGATAAGTTCAGAAGAGCTTGAATTATTGTTAGCCAAAATGGAAGCTTCAGCCCAGTTTTATTATCTTATCCAGTTATTCGGCACATACATTTTCCCTAATGTGTGTGAGTTAAATAAGTTCAGAATTATTGAGGATTCGGCAAAATTTAAAGGTTTTAATGAAGAAGCAAGACAGATTAGTTTGGCAGTGGATAATTTTTTGGCTTATGAAAATATTGTCCAAAAAATAATGGATAATAAAATTAATATTAAAGAAATTCTTGATAATCCAACTGAGGAGCAACTGAAAAGAGTACTCGATATTTTAGAAGCACCCAAGAAATGCACGCTTAAGAATCTCAATGGAGAAATTGAATTCGAAGATATTGAATTACCGCTAACACAATTTTTTAGTTTGACTCCAGATGCCTTTGAATATGCTTACGAGCATCAAGAAAAAGGCGTTTTTTGGGGCATGCAACTTAATATGAAAGGTGATAGTAATGCGATTAACACATTATTAACCAAATTTATTCAAGGACTTGCAACAAACCAACTATTTTTAAGTTTAGGAACTGAAGCCAAACATCATGTAGATGCCTTTCAGGAGCGCATACGATTATTTAAGGATTTAGTAAACACTCCACAAGCCCAATTTAGAATCACAGACATTCAATGGTATTTTTTAGAGCGTCAATTTCCCATCATCCTTTTATCTGAAGCAGAGGACAAGATTTCGCTATTTAATTTTGAGATAGAAGAGTATAGAAGTAATTCGAATTTGAAGTTTGGAACGGATATCAAAATAATTGCAACTGATAATAATTTTCACCGCTTGGAAATATTGAAATACTTGGCACTTCACAAATTAAATCACATCCAAGTTATTTTATTTAGTGATTTAGAGAAAATTAAAGCAAATCATAAAAAACCTTCCTCACTTCAACACCATAGTGACTTTGTTCCTACTTTAAAATGGATGGCGGCACAAAAGGTTCCAAAATCTCTTGCTCAATCAGTCAGAGAGAAGCCTTCCTTGCTTTTAGAAAAATCCACACAATCTCCCAATTTGTACTCAGAACAAAATGTAAGTGAAGTTTCTGTTTTGCTTAATGATGCAAAAATCTACCAAGACATTCAATTTGAACCTTGCTGTACCAATAAATGCGCCAGCCCAACTCACCATGCAGCTATAGAATTATTAGTTAAAGCAGGATTTGAACAAAAAGAGCTTCAATCTTTAATTGGTTATTCTGCTAAAGATAATATTATAGTGGCAAAACTGATTATTTATTTGGCAGAACTTAATTTACCTCAATTTTATAGAAAAATTCTGGAAGATAATGAGTTTAAAGAAGTTTTAGAACTATTTTTTAAGTCCAACATAAAAGAAGGTATTTCAGAAGAGTTATTAGGTAATAGTAGCGCTGTAAAATTGATCTATGCAAAACGATATAGTTTCGGTGACAATAGCTATTACCTTAATGCCATAATCGCTTTATATAGATATCAACCCAATTTATTTAATGAAGAAACACATCAAAAATTATTTGTTAATGACACACTATCAAAACTTATAATTTATTTTGATAAAAACAAGTTACAAAAATATTATGATACTCTTTTTAAGAACAGTGGTATTGCGTATTCACTTTTATGGGAAATTGAGAAAAATAAAATCTCGAATGAAATTATTGCCTCAATTTTAGATGATCAGAATATTATACAAGCTATAAGTAAGCACTATATATCGTTTTCCGATTCAGAATTAGAAGCTGGTTTTATTTTATCTAAGCTAGGCATTGAAATTAACTTTTCAATTGACTATGAGCGTACAAGAGTAATTCATCTATTAAATAAGCAAGATTTTATAGATAAGTCCTATTATTTAAAAGCGATGAGTAGCAAAGAAATTATTACAGCCTTGTCTGGCTATGAAATTAATAATCCATTTCAAATAAATGCTGTATTCAAAGCAAATGAATTGAATATCCTAAATAATGAAGAATTAGATAAGATTAAAAAATATCCTCAATTAGCTAAAATGTTAGCCTTTGCCAGTAATAAAGATGAATGGAATTTATACAATGAATTCTATGATCTTTTAGGGAAGCTCGAGAAGTTAAAATACTCTTTTCAATCAACAAATCGCAGCTCTTATGATGTCATAGAAGCTTTAATTAAAGATATTAATAATGAACTAGATCAATGTTTTTCGTCTGCAAATGATACTCCCAATAAAATGAATTTTTTCTCGGTTAAATGTAATAAACTGATTGAAATTGCAAGAGGAGTATTAGAATTAAATACAGGGTTAGTAGGTGCTTTGGATACTTCATTTAACTTTATTTCTTACTTTAATCCTATATCTTATTTCTATCCAGATACTAATAAAAATACGAATAAAGTAAGTTACAGTTTTTTCAAAAATGAAGCGGCTAAATTAATTGAGACTATGCAAGAGACTTTAGAGAAAATGGAGCAGAAGGTTCTAATGTAAATAGCTATTCACTCTAGCTGAGTGAAAATTTATGCAATTGTTTTGCAAATAATTTCAATGTGTAAGTTCAATATTTAGGTACTTTAATATAGGTTGGAATAGGTCAAAGTTAACTACTGCAGAGCAATGTTAATTTGCTGACCTAGTATAGAATTTTTGTAGGTTTTCGGTAATTTTCAGAATTACCGAAATAACATAGTAAATGGTGATAAACCTCGATAGGTATTTTTTGGCAAGCAAGTTTACTGTATAAAAAGTTTTAATTTCCATTTTTTGGAGCTTATTAAATAATATCTTTTGGCAGTATCATTTGAGGTTTGTAGGACGTTCATTCCTTTTGCTATATCATAAGCCCGTTGAGTAGTAGGGCATTCCTTGATTGTTATAAACCCTTTCTTTAAATCAGGAAAATCGTTTAAATTCTCTTGCTGTTTCATTCCACGTATAACAAGCTATCAGCAAGTGAATATTCAATTTGCACCCTATATGCACCTTGTGATGACAATTCGGTTTTTGAAAACCTCAAGAACCCTTGCTCTTATTGGTCGGAGTGACAAGAATCGAACTTGCGACCCCTGCCTCCCGAAGGCAGTGCTCTACCAGGCTGAGCTACACTCCGTGCTCAATTAATAGCTTCTTTGCAAAGCAAAATGTGCCAAATTGATAAGCGCTTCTTTGTAATTTGAATCGGGTAATATCACTAATGAAGATAATGCTTTGTCGATTTCTTGAGCGGCTATGTTTTTGGTATATTCAATTGCTTTGGTTTCTTCCAAAGCTTTAAGAATTTCGGGTAAGAAATCTAGGCTTCCTTGTTTTAGACTGCTCATGATTTGCTGTTTTTGCAGTTCAGTGCCATGTTGTAAAGCATGAATTAAAGGTAATGTGGCTTTCCCATCCGCTAAGTCGTCTCCTATGTTTTTACCTATAGTTTTGGCATCAGAACAATAATCCAGAGCATCATCTATAAGCTGGAAGGCATTTCCTAGATGGAGGCCATAAGCATAGAGGCTGTCTTGAAGGTCTTTAGAGGCGTTGCTAATCATCGGCCCTATACAGGCCGCAGCTGCAAATAAAAGAGCCGTCTTCGCACGAATTACATCGAAATATTCATCAAAGGTTAAGGCAGGATTATGGCGGTTAGATAGTTGTTTTACTTCCCCACAGCTGATCTCGAGTGCGGTTTTAGCAAAGAGTTTGAGTACTTCTGAATTTCCGGAATCAACAATAAGTTCGATTGATTGGGTAAAGAGATAATCACCAACTAAAATACTTGCTTTGCTACCCCAGATGTCGTTTGCAGTTTGACGTCCTCTTCTTAATGTAGATTCGTCAATGACGTCATCATGAAGTAACGTGGCTGTGTGGAAAAATTCAACCATCGCAGCCAGAGTAATATGCTCTTTACCTTGGTAACCACATGCATTACTTGCTAAAAGAACCAACAATGGCCGTAACCTTTTGCCGCCACTTTGTATTATATGGTGGGACATATCATCAATTAAGCCAATTTGCGATTCAATTTTATTAACAATTAAAGTATTAACTGCATTAAAATCGTCACTAATTAGCGCGCGTATACTATCAATCGCCATTGTTTGTCCTCTACGATTCAATCAACAAATGCTAAGGTTTGAGCATACGAATTGTCAAGCAAAACTGGGTTTAACTTGAACTTATACATTAAATCGGAAATGCATCACGTCTCCATCACACACGATATAATCCTTGCCTTCTAGACGTAACTTTCCGGCTTCTTTAGCTCCTTGTTCTCCTTTACAAGCGATGAATGCATCGTATGCTATGACTTCTGCGCGAATGAATCCTTTTTCAAAATCGGAGTGAATAACACCTGCAGCTTGCGGTGCTGTAGCTCCTTTAGGAATGGTCCAGGCTCTTACTTCTTTTACACCCGCGGTGAAATAAGTTTGTAATCCTAACAATTCATAACCTGCACGAATTACTCGATGTAGTCCAGGTTCGCTTAATCCTAAATCTTCCATAAACTCTTGCCGATCCGCTTCATCCAATTCGACTAATTCCGCTTCTGTTGCTGCACATAGAGCAACAATACTGGCTTTTTCCTGCAGCGCTAAGTTACGAACCTTATCCAGTAATGGATTGTTTTCATAACCATTGTCATCCACATTGGCAATATAGAGCACAGGTTTGGCGGTGAGTAGAAATAGACGGCGTACTAGAGGTTCCTCTTCAGCACTTAATTCAAGAGTACGAACAGGAAACCCTTCATCAAGATGTGCCTTGATTTTTTCCAAGGTTTTCATTTCAAAAATTGCTTCTTTATTACCGCTACGACTATTTTTCCCTGCTTTTAAAATGGCTTTTTCAAGAGTTTCCATATCTGCTAAAGCCAGTTCTGTATTAATTACTTCGATATCACTTAATGGATTAACATGACCCTCTACATGGACTACATCCGTATTTTCAAAACAACGCACTACATGAGCAATGGCATCGGTTTCGCGAATATTGGCTAGAAACTGATTCCCTAAGCCTTCGCCTTTGGATGCTCCTTTTACGATACCCGCGATATCAACAAATTGCATGGTTGCTGGAAGCACTTGTTGCGGTTTTACTATCTCACTCAAAGCATCAAGCCGGGGATCGGGAACAGTAACTATCCCAACATTGGGTTCAATAGTGCAGAAAGGGTAGTTTGCTGCTTCAATACCTGCTTTGGTAAGTGCATTGAACAGAGTTGATTTACCAACATTGGGCAAGCCCACTATGCCGCATTTAAATCCCATGAGTAATACCTCTAAATGTTAAAACTAACGTGAATTTCGGATAAAAAGAAAAAAAGCTGGTTTTCTTTTTATGTCCTTAAACGAACTTTACCCCATAAAATTTGCTGCATTTTAAATGGGATCGATTCTAAATAATTTAGTTCGATAAAAAAGAATACCTTCTTTTTTATTTCGAACGCATTTTAAACTAAATTAAACTGTTACTCTGCGACCTATTCAAAATCTACATGGATTTTTGAATTGCGGAGAAACAATATCTAAACGTTCAATTGATTCATGGCTCTAGCTAAATCACCACATAAGACTAAAGGCATTACCGCTATACCTCTATCAATTGCATCATAAATTAATTGTCTGTCTTGTGCCGAGGGTTTACTGAGCACAAATTGATGAACTAAATCTCTATGACCAGGATGGCCAATTCCAATTCGTAAGCGATGAAATTCTGGGCTGCCTAGTTGAGCTATTATATCTCTTAAACCATTATGACCGCCATGACCGCCACCCGTTTTAAGTTTAATTCGCCCTGGAGGTAAATCCAATTCATCATGAATCACCAGTATTTCTTCGGGTTGAATTTTATAAAATTGACTAAGAATCCGGGTAGGTTGACCGCTATGATTCATAAAAGAAAGGGGCAAGATCAATTTAGCTGAATACTGATTTAATTCTAAATCAGTCAATTCGGCTTGCATTTTTTTTTCCAATTTGAAAAAAACACCATGTCGCTGAGCTAAGGCAGAGACCAACCATCCACCGGCATTATGACGCGTATGTTCATAGGCTGATCCGGGATTGCGCAAACCAATGATAAGTTTTATAGCCATGATATAGCTCTTTGATAGAGGTCGTAATTCTGGAGCTTATGTAGCCTGGGTAAAGCGGAATGATACCTGGGGTTCTGCTGTCCGCATCACCCAGGCTACGGGTTACATTTTCAAACTTGAAGATTACTCTTCATTTTTCTCAGCGTTAACAGTAGGTACAGCAGAGGCTGAAACTTCGGCCGCTTCGTTTGCTTCTTCTTCTGTTACGTTTCCTCTTGGCATATGAATGCTAACAACAGGTGCGTCATGACTTCCATCAGTAACATCAACAGTTAGTTGTACGCCTTTTGGTAATTTTAAATGAGACAAATGAACAATATCGTCCATTTTAACTTCTGACATATCTACTGAAATAAACTCAGGAAGATCTTTTGCTTGGCAACGAATTTCCACTTGAGTCATTGTGTGGTTAATGATACCGCCAGCTTTAATACCTGGAGCTTTCTCTTCATTGATGAAGTGAATAGGTACTAATTTAACAAGAATGTCAGTTTTAGAAACGCGTTGTAAATCCATATGCATTACAACAGGTTTGTAAGGATGACGTTGCAACGCTTTTAAAATAACATGTTCAACTTTGCCATCCACTGTAATATCAAAAACACTTGAATAAATACTTTCAGTTTCCAGTGCTTTAACTACTTTGTTATGTTGAAAATGAATAGACATTGGCTTTTTATCGCCACCGTAAATTACAGCGGGTACTTTATTTTCAAGACGACGTAGGCGGCGGCTCGCACCTTTCCCCATATCCGTTCTTGCTTGTGCTTCTAAAAGGATATTTGACATTATATACTCCAAAAATTTTATATAAGTTCTTGATAACTATTCAGCACATTTCACTCAATCTGTTTTTTGCAAGAGTAGTGGTGTCGAATCGTTTCAGTTCCTTTAAAATTTAATCCGCGACCAGATTAAACACCGAATAATGAATTAAAATATTCGGAAAGGGTGGCGAAGTATACAATATTTTAAAATGAACTTGAAGTCATACTCATAATTTCATAGAATATGCGACTTTATTGAATTTGTGATAGCCAATCAGGCGAATTGGAGAAATATTATGTATGCGGTAATCAAAACTGGCGGTAAGCAATACACCGTGAAGGAAGGTGATGTATTAAAAATTGAATTACTGCCTGAAGATGTTGGCAATGAAATACAATTTGAAGAAGTATTAATGTTGGCTGATGGTGATAAAATCGTTTGTGGTACCCCATTAGTTGCCAAGGCAATAGTGAAAGCTGAAGTGCTCGATCATGGTCGTCACAAAAAAGTTAAAATTATTAAGTTCCGTCGTCGTAAGCACCACATGAAACAAATGGGGCACAGACAATATTATTCGCAAGTTAAAATTACTGCGATAAGCAAGTAAGAGAGGATAGCAATGGCTCATAAGAAAGCAGGTGGTAGTACTCGTAACGGCCGCGACTCGAATCCCAAGTATCTTGGTGTAAAGCGTTATGGCGGTCAATTTGTTAATGCTGGTGAAATAATAGTAAGACAACGTGGTACACGTTTTCATCCAGGGCCTGGCGTAGGTTGTGGTCGTGATCATACCTTGTTTGCCTTAGTTGAAGGTTTAGTACAATTTGTTGTCAAGGGTGATAAAAACCGTAAGTATGTGACTATAGTTGCAGAAGCAAAAGAAGAAGCTGCGAACTAATTCATACTGGAAACCGATGCCGCTCAAAGCGGCTTGGTGTTTTTGACATATTCTGAATACGATGTACTTTATTCAGGCTATATGTTATACCCAAACACAATGTCGTTATTTAACCCCGGCAACGGGGTTTTTTTTTATTTTGAGGTTGGTCATGAAATTCGTTGATGAAGCAGTGATAAAAGTAGAAGCAGGCCATGGTGGAAATGGTTGTCTAAGCTTCCGACGCGAAAAATTCATACCACGTGGGGGTCCTGATGGGGGTGATGGTGGTGATGGAGGCAGCGTTTACTTTGAAGCCAGTACGGATTTAAATACCTTGGTTGATTTTCGTTATATGCGTCATTATAAAGCCCGCAATGGTCAGCACGGTATGGGTGGAAATTGTACTGGGAAAAAAGGCGATGATTTAACGATAAAGGTTCCTGTTGGCACTATGGTTTATGATGTAGATACCGGAGAATTACTTGCTGATATCAGAGAACCAGGCGTACCCGTATTGATCGCTCAAGGTGGATTTCATGGTCTAGGAAATACCCGCTATAAAAGTAGTGTGAATCGCTCTCCAAGACAAACTACTCAAGGAAGTCCAGGTGAATCACGGCATTTACGTATGGAATTGCGTGTTTTGGCTGATGTAGGCTTATTAGGGTTGCCTAACGCCGGCAAATCTACTTTAATCCGGGCAGTGTCAAGTTCCAAAGCAAAAGTAGCGGATTATCCTTTTACAACCTTGCATCCAGGTTTGGGTGTTGTAAGTGTTTCTGCGCACAAAAGCTTTGTGATGGCAGATATTCCTGGCCTCATTGAAGGAGCCTCTACAGGAGCTGGACTTGGGCATAGATTTTTAAAACATCTTTCACGTACCTGTGTGTTACTCCACGTAATTGATGTCGCTCCCTTAGATGGCAGTGATCCGGTTGCATCCGCTAAAGCTATTATTCATGAGTTAGCAGAATACAATCCTGAGCTTTTACAAAAACCTCGATGGCTGGTGTTGAACAAAATGGATATGTTACCTGATGTGGCGAGTCGAGAAGAAAGAATACAGACAATCGTAAAGGGTCTGGACTGGAAGGATAAGGTGTTTGCCATCTCTGCAATTAGTGGTGAAGGAACACAACAATTATGCTATTCATTGATGCAGTTGATTGATGAGATGAAAGAGTCTGCAGCATAGCCATTCTGCAGCATGTTCTACTACGGAAACATTACGATAGGGTATGTTATGAGTTTCACGACCTTTTTGATAGTGGTTGCTATAATCAATGATTAATTGTGTTGTCCCATTTGTCGGTTGTTGCTGCCAATATTCTGTTAAACCACGTATATGGAAATACAGCATATTTTGATGTAAACCACTAAAATGTAGTAAGTGATGGATGTTAGGTTTGCTCAGTAATAATTGCAGTAATCCACCTGTTGCTTCGTCGATTATTGTTATTGGTTCATTAATACTCGCAATTAATTCACGTAAGTGATCAGAAGCTTTTTTTTCTACAGAACTGATAATATGTGGCTCGAGGATGGGATTGACAATAGCTTTGATTTTATCCATCAAATTTGGGGCACAACGAACCTTAAATTCAATATAAGGTGATTCCCAGCGATAGCCTGTATGACAATCAACTCCTTGGAGCGCTTCTTCTAATATTTGGGCTATTTCACTTTCTGCTAAACCAAAAATTCGCCACTTGAGTATTTGCTTTTGGCTATGGGTGGTTTGCTGCAGGAGAGGTAGGGCATAATTGTTAAACATGGGCAAACATTCGCGGGGAGGGCCAGGTAATAAAAAAAAGATTTTATTATCCCACTGATAATAGCATCCTAAGGCGCTACCCACTGGATTAGGTAAAAGTTGAGCTCGCTCAGGAAAAAGACATTGTTGTAAATTTCCTGCATTGAGGATTAAATTTGCATCCCGTAGTCGTTTTTTAATGTGTTCAAGAGCTTCTGAATGTTGTACCAATGCCTCACCTGTAAATTGGGATAAGGCAAAACGAGTGAGATCGTCAGTCGTTGGGCCGAGTCCCCCAATGGTAATGATAATGTCATGCTTTTTGGTCAAGAACTTTAGGCAGTTGACTATATCACCTTTCTTGTCGCTGCAAGAGAGATGTAAGCCTAAAGATAAACCTTCTGAGCTTAGGGCATGGGCGATATCGCGGCCATTGGTATTTAAAGTATCACCATGAACAATTTCATCACCGGTTGCTAAAATGGCTACTGTCATAGTTGATTTTCCTAGGATCATATTCGCATGATTTTATAGCATAATTTGAAAAAACTGTAATAGTTATTGACATTTATTCTGAAATTGCCTAATAACTAGAAAAGGTGTTTTTTTTTAAGATAAATACTATTCTTGCGATTGATGTGTATGATTATTTGTATGTAAAGGAGAAATTATGGAATTTTCAAGCCGTTATGTAGCGCATGTTCCAGACGCTCAAGGGTTTGTTAATTATTCTGCAGAAGAACATAAGATCTGGAATATTTTATTTGAAAGACAAATAAAATTAATACCCGGAAGGGCTTGTGATGAATTCATAGCTGGATTAAAAACTTTAGCTTTAACATCTGAAAAAATTCCACAAATTCCTGATCTAAATCAAAGACTTAAAGCTGAAACAGGTTGGCAAGTGTCTGCAGTTGCGGCGTTAATTTCTGCTCGAGAATTTTTTGAACTATTGGCAACCAAACATTTTCCGGTAGCTACTTTTATTCGAAGTGAGGAAGAGTTGGATTATGTTAAAGAGCCGGATATTTTTCATGAAGTGTTTGGCCATTGTCCTATGTTGACAGATACGGTGTATGCAGAGTTTGTTTATGACTATGCTCAAAAAGTACTAACGTTTCCTGAATCAGATTGGCCCTTACTCCAACGGTTGTTTTGGTTTACCGTGGAGTTTGGTTTAGTGAGAAGCGCAAATGGACTCCGAGCTTATGGTGGCGGAATATTGTCTTCCATTAGTGAAACAGTATATAGCGTAGAAAGCGATATTCCATTAAGAGTGATTTTTGAGCCAGTTGCAGCATTCCGAATGCCATACCGCATCGATATGTTGCAACCAGTTTATTTTGTAATCAAAGATTATCAGGTTTTGTACGATTTTGTTTTATCAGACATAGGTAAACTCTTAGCTCGAACTCGAGAACTAGGGGAGTTTCCACCTTTTTTCAAAGTGGATCCAGATAACCCTAATATCCATATTAGGGCATGTTAATCTATGTATTGTAATGAACAGCTAGTCTTGTTAACATCGACCAACCTAGTTTGTTCATTGGCTTTAAGGTCAAGGAGCATTATTTGATTAAAGTACTAATTGTTGATGACCATGCACTGGTTAGAATGGGTATTCGACGATTACTCGAAGATATGTCGGATGTAGAGGTAGTTGCTGATGCAGAAAGCGGTGAAGAAGCTTTAGCACTGGTAAAAAAACATTCTCCTGACGTGGTCCTTTTAGATATGAAAATGCCTGGAATCGATGGCTGGGAAGTAACACGTCGCCTAAAAAAATCAAATCCACATGTTAAGGTTATAGCTGTAACCGCGATGTGTTCTGATTTGTTACCAACTCGCGTTTTGCAATTAGGAGCTATGGGGTATCTGACTAAAGAATCAGGTGCTGAAGAAATGGCTGCAGCGATACGTAAAGTGGCCAAAGGCGAAAAGTACCTCAGCGCTGAAATTGCTCAAAGAGTCGCGATTAATAGCTTGGAAGAAGTACAAGGCTCACCCTTTGATGTATTGTCTGAACGTGAAATGCAAGTGATGTTGATGATTACTAGTGGCATGAATGTGCAAGAAATTAGTGATAGGCTTTTTCTTAGCACCAAGACAATTAATGGCTACCGCTATCGAACATTTGAAAAATTAGGCATTAAAAATGATGTAGAGTTGACTTATTTAGCTCTAAAACATGGAATTATAGAAAATCCAATCGACTTGACGTCAGAAGATTAAAAGGGTTCTAGTACCTGGGCGCAGTGACTGACTACTCTGCAAAACTCTCTGAGTTGGTAACAGGTGCAGCACTGTCCCCAGAAAACACTTTTTAAGCCAAAATGATTGCTATTATTATTAAATGAATATTTCTACAGAATTAGCTTTGTTTCTCACTAAAATACCTAATGAACCCGGAGTCTATCGTATGCTTGATGGAACGGGTAATCTTCTTTATGTAGGTAAAGCTTCCAATCTGAAAAAACGAGTTACAAGCTATTTTAATAAACAAAATACAGGTATTAAAACCCGATCTTTAGTGAATCAAATTGCGTCCATAGAAATTTCTGTTACCCGTAGCGAAACAGAGGCTTTATTATTAGAAAGTAATCTGATTAAAACATTAAAACCCAAATACAATGTTTTATTACGTGATGATAAGTCTTATCCCTATATTCATCTGTCCAATCATCCTTATTTTCCGCGGATAGAAAGCTATCGCTCTAAAAAAAAACCTCTTTCCGGTGATTTTTTTGGACCTTATCCAAGTAGCGCCGGGGTAAAAGAAACCATAGTAACGATTCAAAAAGTCTTTAAAGTCAGAAATTGTCGAGACAGTTATTTTAATGCACGCTCAAGACCTTGCTTGCAGTACCAAATTAAACGATGTACCGCACCTTGTGTCAATTATATCACTCCTGAGGATTACAAGCGCTCAGTGCAGGATGCTATGCGATTTTTACAGGGTAAATCTCAATTAATTCTTGATGAGCTTGCCAAGCGAATGGATAAAGCTGTAAACGAATTGAATTTTGAAGAAGCAGCGCTTCTGCGCGACCAAATTAAAAGTTTGCGATTGGTGCAGGAACAACAGGGGGTTTTACAATTACGTGGGGATGCAGATGCTATTGCCATTGAGGTTAGTCCTGGATTTGCATGCGTCCAATGCGTGACTATTCGTGAAGGCCAAGTAATAGCCAGTCATTGTTATTTTCCATCGGTTCCTCAGAAAGGTTTAGAAGATGAACTGGAAATGGACGATTTGTGGCAACAAACTTTTGAGGCATTTATAGGATTCTATTATTTGGATGCTCCAGAGAAAATTCCTGCTTTAATCATTACCCATCAAAATTTAGATGATCATCAGTCCTTAGAGGAAGCCTTATCTCAACAGCGTGGGAAATCGTGTAAAATTCAAGTGAATCCTCGCGGTGTTAAGTCTCGCTGGATGGATTTTGCACGCAATAATTTACGTGTTTCAGTTGCAGAATATGTTACAAAACATTCAACAATGAAATCTCGTTTCCAAGAATTAGAGCAGCTTTTGCGACTGAATAAGCCAATAACACGAATGGAATGCTTTGATATTAGTCACACTCAAGGGGAGGCAACCGTTGCATCCTGTGTGGTGTTTGATCATGAAGGTCCTACTCCCAATGAGTATCGCCGTTTTAACATCGAAGGCATTACTCCAGGGGATGATTATGCTGCAATGGAGCAGGCAATTACTCGTCGCTTTAAGCGTTTAGTGGAAGCTCAATCTTTACCTGATGTTTTAATTATTGACGGAGGAAAAGGGCAAGTAGCGGTGGCCCAGAAAGTGCTTATGTCATTAAACGTTGCAACGGTAACCTTGTTAGGAGTAGCGAAAGGACCTGCACGCAAAGCGGGATGGGAAAAATTAATTTTAGTACACGAAGCACACGAATTGTCGCTACCAGATGACTCCAAAGCCCTGCATTTGTTACAACATATTCGTAATGAAGCGCATCGTTTCGCCATTACTGCTCATCGGAAAAAAAGACAAAAAAAGAGATTAGAATCTACTCTTGAGGATATAGAAGGAGTGGGTGCAAAACGAAGACAAGCATTACTGCATCGTTTTGGAGGGATACGCGAGCTTGCTAAGGCTCCTCTGGAAGAAATTGCCAAAGTATCAGGAATTAGTGAACATTTAGCAAAACGTATTTTTCAATTTTTTCATGGCGAAAACATATTGCCATAAAGTGGTTAGATTCTGGGTACAATGTTGCAAGATAGGGCTTTATTCCTGTTTGACTCCTCAAGTTTTCTCTCCAAATCCAAAGTTATCCATGAATAAAGCGGAATATTATTCATAACCCTAGCAAAAACTCTAATATTCGTACTAAACTTATTTTAGATATGCTCGAATAATAATTATAATAAATTGATATTTAAGCACAAATCTTGCATGTAAAAATAAAAAGTAAGGTGAGAGGGGGGCATATGTATAAATTACTTTCAGCTGCAGTGATGATGCTCGTGGTTGCCATAGCGGATGCGGGTAACTTTTATGGCACGGGATTATGTGGATACCCACAATACGATTGTGTTAAGGTGGAATCGGGTCAAAGCTGGGAAACTTTATTCCCAGATCCAAATCAACGTGATATTGTTCAAAGGGTCAATCGTACCTATAACCCTTTATGGGCTGGCAAAATTATCGCTGTACCAAAAAATTTAGCTTATCTCACTGTTTTTGATGTAGCACCATTCCCATTAAAAATCCAGAATGAACATCAAAAGCAAATTATTGTTGATCAGGATAAATTGGCCTTTGGTGCTTATGACGCTGAAGGTAATCTGATGAAATGGGGTCCGATTTCATCAGGAAGAGACCGATGTCCTGATGCCAATCGTTCTTGCCGCACTTTAACTGGGATTTATCGGGTTTTCAGTAAAGAAAATGAAAAATGCGTCTCCGATGTTTTCCCTATAGGGAAAGGTGGCGCAAAGATGCCTTTCTGTATGTTTTTCCATAAAGGTTTCGCATTACATGGCTCCGAAGATATTCCAGGAGTAAGAGCGAGCCATGGATGTGTGCGAATGTTCACCCAAGATGCTAAATGGTTAAATCAAAGCTTTGTAGAATTATCAAGTGAACGAAACAATTTTATGGGTACAACAGTTATTGTACGCCCAATAAATGACAGTGAGTGAGAAATATGATGAATACAATAAATAAAATCACTTCAATTTCATTGATGCTTTCTTTAGGACTCCTATCTGCACAACTTGAAGCAGCAGCCAAACCCAAAAAAAATGATCCTCAAGAGGCGCAGGCCAAAGCGGAAAAAGAGGAGGCACGATTTCCCATAGGATGTAAACCAGTAGGATATAAAGAAAGTTTAAAAGTGTTATCTCTATATCCCGGGAAAGAAGGGGCTTTACAATCTTTGTATTTTTTCTTTAATAAATCACCACAAACGGTCAGTTTATACCAAATGCGTGATGAAAATAGTCAGTATACAACTCGATATAATCATTCAATAGGTGGTCGGCAATGGGCGGCATTAGCTACAGGAGAACCCTTAGTCAAATTTATTTGTACTGCAGGGGATGGTAAAACTTCCTATGGCAAAATTATTGATTGCGCCGATACGATTAAAGTTTGTGAATACGTTAATGTTAAATTTGGTTTGAATAATAAAGGTAATTTTTGGATAGTCGATGGCACAACGAGAAATGGGGCCGTTAATGAAGTCGTGCATTATGGCATAATACCTGGGGTATAAATCTGAAAATAATGATAAAAATCAGGTTAAATTGCCATGCAAAGAGGGAGAATTTTCATGAAATCGCTAGTACCTTGGGTATGTTTATTCGTTGCATCAGCTAGCCAAAATACTTTTGCTGATGATTTCAGTGCTTATCGATTAGGGAATTATAATACTGCGATAGAGCCTTTAATGAGTCAATCAGGGAAAAATGCGGTCGCTGATTACTACTTAGGACGGATTTATCTCTATGGATATGGGCAGTTAAAAAATAGTTTGTTAGCAATACGCTATTTTACCCAATCCGCACAAAAGGGATATCTCCCCGCAATCCAACTGATGGCGAAATATACCTTATTGCATGAAAAAGATCCCCAGCAAGCTTTTACTTGGTTTAAAAAAGCAGCCGATGCAGGGGATGTAGATGCCCAAATGTTTACGGCAGCCGCTTACATGTATGGAGTTGGAGTTAAGAAAAATGTCGATACAGCAACTCGATATTATATTAATGCGGCAAAAAGTGGTAATTCCCTGGCACAATTTACCTTAGCAAAGAATTTTATTGATAGTCGTAATTCCTCAAATCGTAAATTAGGTCTTATTTGGTTAAATAAGGCAGTTGCTAATGGCAATCCTCAAGCCATAACTCGATTGGGCGAGCTTTATCTTGAAGGACAGCTAGTCGATAAAGATGAAAAGAAAGGCGAAGAACTATTAAATCAAGCTGCAGCTCAAGGTTTTGCACCTGCAATGGTCGCTTTAGGGAAATTAGCTTTAGATCAAAATCAAAAAGAACAAGCGTTACAGTGGTTTAATAAAGCCGGTAATCAATCAAGTGATGAAGCATACTTGGACTTGGCCCATCTTTATTTACAGCAAAAAAGTCCAATTTATGATCCGAAAACTGCATTTATGTGGACTTTGAAAGCAGCTCAAGATGGGTTGCCACAAGCGAAACGTGAATTAGGCGAAATGTATCAAAAAGGAATAGGCGTTGAGGCGGATCAAAATTTGGCAAAACAATGGTTGGCTCAGGCGAATCAAGATGAAAGTTCAAAAAATCAGGAGGCCGCTTTAGCGCAAGCCGCCTTGTGGTTAAGCAACGGTACAACCGATAAATTGGAACAAACTGATTTTCAAATGAAAGGAATACTCAGTGCTTGGAACAATCCTGCAGTTTTAGGCGATTTTGCTTATAATCAAGCACCTCAACTGAAAAAAATATTGCGTCAGTCTATTTTTCAGCCCCAATTTGAATTAGTTCAACCTAATGATGTTCCAATCACCAGTTATTACGATGCACTCTTGAGTAAAATCCCAACCTTCCAGGCAAATCAATGGACCTATCCTATTTATCCTTTAGACCCACAACTTTCTGCATTAGAACGGGCGAATTCACCCATATTTGCCCAGTTGAATTTACCCGTGCCTTATCTAGATGCTAATTATTATGATTATGATGATCACTCCCAGGCAAACCTCATGGATTTGTGGACTCAGGGTTGGCAAGCTCAACTTAACTATATGTGTATGTTTAATCATTTATATTTCAGAGCTATATTAGGTGATGCTCAATCGCAGTTTCAAATAGGACAAATGTTCCAATATGGCATAGGTGTAGCACAAAGTGATTCTTCCGCCATTATTTTTTATCAAAACGCGGCACAACAGCAACACTTAGGCGCTGAATACAACTTGGGACTTTTATATTTGCAACACGCAAAGGATAAAAATGATTATCAGCTCGCATTAAATGATTTAACGGATGCAGCATTTAAAGGAAATAAAAAGTCTCAGTATGTTTTGGCAAGAATCCTATCTCAGGGGATAACGGGTTCGGATGGTACCGTATACATCCAACCTAATCCAGAACAAGCAACCTCTATGTTATATCTAGCTGCGGCCAATAATTATGGCCCTGCAGAATATGAACTCGCTGATAGTTTGGCGCGTCAAAAGGATAACGGTTTAAGTGTCAACGTTAGGGCGCACAAAATAGCAATGATTCGCCAATTATATCAAGGAGCAGCAGATAGAGGTATTTCTCAAGCATTATTACCCCTAGCATTTTATAATGCCATGGATAAGGATAAAGCAAGACAAGCCGAAGCTTTTCTGATTGCGAAGGATCAGGCAGCCTCTGGTGATGAAAACGCCGCATTATTGCTAGGATTACTCTATGATCGAGGCGTCGGGGTAAAAGCGGATCCGGGACAAGCGATTGCCTGGTATCAGCAAGCCGGGCAAAACTCAGTAAGCGATTTTATCTTAGGGACATATACAGCTGAAGGGAAGGGTATTGCTCAAGACAAGACCAAGGGAATGGAACAATTACAAAAATCCGTTGATGACAAATTCTCTTATGCAGATTTTAATATGGCTGTGTTGCAAAAAGAAAATGGACAAGAGTTCTTACCTAATCTAATACGATCTTATAAGTTAGGAAATAGTCATGCTGGAATCGTTTTGGCAGATTTCTATTTGGCTGAAAATTCTGATCCTGAGAAAATGGAAGAAGCAAAACAAATTTATAGCGGTTTAGCTGAAAAAGGAGACCAGTATGCCCAATTGAAATTGGCTTTTATGCTCGAAAAAGGTTTGGGCTCTGAACCTAATCTAGCAGAGGCACAACGCTGGTATACTGCATCTGCAGAACAAGGAAATTCTCTTGCTCAGTATCAGTTAGGGCAGTTTTATCAGCTGGGTGAAAATGGTGAGCCAGATTATAATTTGGCGAAGCAGTGGTATGAGAAAGCTGCTTCAGTCTTACCTGAAGCTTCCGTTGCGTTAGGTTTTATTGATGAAACAGTCAATGATAATTATTCCCAGGCTATAAAAGCTTATCAGCAAGCGGCTGCGAAAGGAGATGCTTTAGGGATATATGATTTGGCGTTAATGTACTTATACGGTAAAGGAACGCCAGTCAACTATCAAAAAGCTAGGGATTTGTTTGTTGAAGCCTCAACTCATCAAGTTCATGAAGCAATGAATCAATTAGGAGCAATTTATTTCAATGGCCTCGGGCAGTCTCGTGATACACAACAAGCTTTAGCCTGGTATAAAAAAGCAGCGGCTTTAGGAAATGACAATGCTCTTTACCAGTTGGGCTTATTATCGGAAACAGGAGTTATTACCAAGCTTGATTTTAATGATGCGATTAACTATTACCAACAATCTGCAGATAAAGGGAATGAGAAGGCAATGTTGGCTTTAGCAAGGATGTATCATTACGGGGTGGGTGTTGAGAAAAACCCCAAAATGGCTGCAAGTTTTTATGAAAAACTGGCTGCACGTCAAAACGCTTATGCGCAATATCAATTGGGTACTTATTATTTGGAAGGTACTGCTGGTGAGCGCTCTCTGGCTAAGGGCAAGGAATTATTACAACAAGCCAGTGATAATGGCAGCGTACAGGCACGTAAAGTTTTACAAAGAATGGAAGCTCAAAATCAGGCTCGTGTAAGCTTTATTGAACCTGTGGTAATGAATAAAGCTCCTTTAATTATGGAGCAAAATGCAGATTTTATGTATCTGCAAGCATTAAATGAATGGAATCAGGGGGATGAGATTTTATCCCGAATGATTTTACAACGTTTAGTGACTCAATATCCTAATTTTGTACCGGCAAAACGAGCAATTGAGCGGTTGAACCAGGCAAAATTAGTCAGTATTTATGGTTAATCTATTCTTAAATTCCCGGGCCGTTACCATGACCCGGGAAGTTTTATTTATCGTCTATGAACACACTGTCTCGTTATTCTCAATAGAAAATCCCTTTTAATTTACTCTACTTTCCTTGGGATAAAATCTTGCAAATTTTATAAATTTTACTCAAAATAGCTTTTGATTTATCTAGCTTTTAATAGAAAGTCTAACAATTGACAGGAGTGTCACCATGAAATATACGATAACTTTTTGCGTATTTGATCATACTGTAGGCGGGAATCCTTTTTGGCATGGCTCTTTTTTTCTATCGATGCTGGATGAAAACAAACAATTGCTCGAGGTTGTTGAGGCTTGGGGCTTTTATGGAGTTAGCAGTACTGGAGATAAAAGTAGTTGGTTCGAGCAATTCAAAAACAAATACCATTTAGATGTTGATTTTCAAGGAAATCATGGGATGTTAATCAACGAGGAAGTACGTTTCATGGATCTTGGGCATGGATTACACGGATATACTTTTGAGCTGGATCAGGATAATTTTGAACTGTTACAAAAAAGATGTGCAAAGGCTGTAGCAGAGCAGGAGGCGGCTATTAAAGAAGTAATAGGGGATGGCCAAAATTTTAAAACAGATCCTTCAAAAAAAGGAAGAGTTTATCAAGAAGAGGCCTATTCGAGACAAATTTTTGAAATCGAACAGATAAAAGCAAGAATTGAAGGACGTCCTTCTAGGCTCAAGCCTTTTGATTTCCGTTTATCCTTTGATTTAGCAGGACCCAGTCTGAAAAATTCCAATACCTGCAAAACGAGGGCAGTTTCGCTTTTGGAAGGAATATTATCTGAGGAACAACTTGCTCCATTTAAAAACTCCTCTTTGCCACGATTGATCCCCGGTTTAGAACCTATTCTTTTGCATAGCGAAGGCCCCTTACACACTCATAAAAAAGCATCAGGTAAAGAAGTTTTTTATCGAGATAAGAAACAAGATAAAGAAGTTAAATTATATTGGAGTGTACCCCCACAATGTTTTGATAAGTTATCAGAGGATACTGAAAATCTATTTAAAATAGATGAAACATATCGTGATGAAGTGAAAAACATTGTCAGTCGGTTGCAGCGTTTGGAGTGGTTAATAAGAAATGCATCTTTACCTGAAAAGTACAAAGAATATCAAGAGAGTTTAATCCAGCGTATTATTTCCTGTTATAAGGCATTTGCTACTGTTCAGCTCAAGAATGAAAATAAAGCAACAGGTTGGCAAGGCTCAATTCTTAGTTTCTTTTCTCTACCGAGAAGTTGTGAAGAAAAAAAATTACAAGATAAAATTCAGAGGGCCAAATTGCTTTTTAATTCTCTTTATATGGCTGTAGTAGATGATTGGTCGATCTATGATGAATATCCTTCTGAGACGTCTACAATAGAAGATGCAGAAGATTATAATGTGCTGGAAGCCTTAGCTGCTTATTTATCGACCGAAGATAAAATCAGTTTATGCAAGATAATTGGAAGATCTTATTTGCAGAATGAAGAAACCCCTGAAATGGTGACATTATCTGTTATTAATTAGCATGATCCGAGCCTGGGTGAGGCGCATGCTATAACCCGGGTAATTCAGTGTTGTAAATATGTCTGCTATAAAATCATAGAACAAGATAAAAAGAGATGCTATTAGGATTACACTATTATTTAAGGAGAAAAAGAAATCGAACCGGAATTACCAGTTCGATAGATTCGGATTATCGATTAAGCAGCCATTGCCTTAACACGAGCTACTAGACGACTTTTAATACGAGCAGCTTTATTTTTATGAATTAAACCTTTACAAGCCGCTTTATCAATAATAGGTTGCGCTTTGGTGAATGCTGCATTCGCGGCTTCTTTATCACCTGATTCAACAGCTTTAATTACATTTTTGATGTAAGTGCGGAACATAGAACGTGCACTGGCGTTGTGTTGACGTAGTTTTACGTTTTGGCGAGCACGTTTGATCGCTGATTTAATATTTGCCACTTAAAAATCTCCACTCGTTCAGATGGTACAAAAAGATGATGATCATGCACAATGAGTTAGAATTTGTCAATAGACTTCTTTGTTTCTAAAGTATAAATTGATTCACTCTATGACGGTATGTGTCAATTATGCTCAAATTAATGCGGCGATAGCAAGTTCCAATCATCTCTGGAAATTCAGTTTAATGACCGAAACTTACCATTTAGAATTATGACAGTTGATTTATTTAGGATATTATAAGGCATTTGCCCAGTATAAAAATTATGTCCGCAACAGAAACAGAGATTATGGTCCCTAAAAGACAGAGCTTATTACGTTCAACAACATTGGTTTCAGTAATGACCTTTATTTCACGTATTGTAGGTTTTGTACGTGATATGGTGCTCGCCAATTTTTTTGGTGCTCAAGCTGGGATGGATGCTTTTTTTGTCGCATTCCGCATTCCTAACTTTATGCGTCGTCTTTTTGCAGAAGGAGCATTTGCTCAAGCGTTTGTTCCTGTCCTTGCTGAGTATCAAAAAACTCAATCTCCCACCGATGTGCGGATTTTTATAGCGCGTATTTCAGGATATTTGGGCACAATTCTTAGTGTTGTCACTTTAATCGGGATATTTGCTGCACCCGTGATTATTTTTTTATTTGCTCCTGGTTTTAGTCATGACAGTGACCGTGCAGTATTGGCTACGGAAATGTTGCGTATAACTTTTCCCTTCTTAATGCTCGTTTCGCTAACAGCAATGGCTGGTGCGGTATTAAATACTTATGGCTATTTTGCAATCCCTGCATTTACCCCGGTATTACTGAATATCAGTATGATTCTTGCAGCGATCTATTTATGCCCTCATTTGCCCACACCTGTAATAGGTTTGGCTTGGGGCGTTCTTATTGCTGGCATTGCGCAATTGCTTTTTCAAATTCCATTTTTGCATCAACGCAGTTTATTAGTAAAACCTCAGTTAGTCAGAAATGATGCTGGAGTGAATAAAGTGCTTAAGTTGATGATTCCTGCTTTGTTTGGTGTTTCTATTGCTCAACTTAATTTAATGGTTGATAGTATTTTTGCATCCTTTTTAAAAGTTGGAAGTGTGTCCTGGTTATATTACACCGACCGCCTTACCGATTTTCCATTGGGAGTCTTTGGTGTGGCGATTGCAACTGTGATTCTTCCTCATCTATCTCGGAGGCATGCAGAACAAAGTATTAGCCAATATTCAAGTGCCTTAGATTGGGGATTGCGTTCCATTTTGCTTATAGGAATTCCAGCAGGGTTAGGTTTGTGCTTATTCTCTATGCCATTAATTGCGAGTTGCTTTGCCTATGGAAAATTTACTGCTTATGACGTAATTCAAACTCAAAAAAGCTTAATTACCCTGGGAGCCGGTGTACCTGCTTTTATGATGGTCAAAGTATTGGCCTCTGGGTTTTATGCCCGACAAGACATTAGCACTCCAGTTAAGGTAGGTGCGATATCTATGATCGTAAATACCGTATTATGCTCTATTTTTATTTGGCATTTTGCCCATGCTGGTCTGACTTTAGCTTCCGCATTGGCAGGTTATGTTAATTGCGGTACTTTATTATATTTATTGATTAAACGAGAGGTTTTCAAACCTTCTCCTGGATGGTTAAAATACAGTATGCAATTACTTATTGCTAATATAGCAATTGGCATTTATTTAATTTTAATGAGTGGTACAGTGAGTTACTGGCTTAGTTTTTCGCCTGTAATGCGTTTAAGCGTGCTGTCTGCCCATGTTGTAACTGCAGTAATCATTTATTTGTTCGTTCTGGGATTAACAGGGCTTAGACCTGCCCATTTTCGTGGTCAAGTGAAGGAATAAAACATGCAAACAAACTTATTTTATGAGACTCAATGTGAAAGAGCTATTCCACTTTATTTGATTTCACAAAGTCAATGGGAAGAGGAGCTTTGTATACTTCCTCCGGCGATACAGAATTGCCTTTCCTTGTACCAATTTAAAGGAAAAATAGGTGATTCTTGTTTTATCCAGAATGCAGATGGTTTGATTGATAAAGTCTTTATAGGCACCGGTGATGGGAATCAGAGCCAGGCTTTAGCCAATGCGGCATTAGTTGTTCCTCCTAATATTTATCAGGTACAAGGGGTATGTTCCCAAGAAGGAGCAATAAGTTGGGCTTTGGCGCAATATCGATTTGAAGCATATAAAAAGCAAGAAACTCAACCACGTCGATTAATCGTTCATCCAGATGATTTAAATCCAATTTTGGCATTAGCACAGGCTCATTTTTTAGTAAGGGATTTGATTAACAAACCCACAAGTGATTTAGGCCCCAAAGAATTAGCTGAGGTGGTTGAGCAATTAGCTGAAACACATAAAGCCCAATTCACACAATGGGTCGGTGAGGAATTACTTAAGAATAATTTTCCAGCAATTCATGCTGTTGGGCGTGCCTCTAAATCAGAACCCCGCTTGTTGTCATTAACTTGGGGTGAGGAAAAAAATCCTCGTATCACTCTAGTAGGTAAAGGGGTTTGTTTCGATAGCGGTGGTCTGGATATTAAATCCGCTTCGGGGATGCGATTAATGAAAAAAGATATGGGAGGTGCTGCCCATGTGATAGGTCTTGCGCAATGGATTATGACGCGGAATTTACCCATACGCCTCCAAATGTTTATACCTGCTGTAGAAAACTCTATTGGACCGGACGCATTTAGGCCTGGTGACGTTTTAACCATGCGTAACGGTTTAACTGTGGAAGTACATAATACAGATGCAGAAGGACGATTGGTTTTAGCAGATGCTTTAGTCAAAGCATGCGAAGAACAACCGGATTTACTGATAGATTTTGCGACTTTAACAGGAGCTGCTCGTGTTTCAGTCGGTACGGAGATTGCCGCGCTGTTTACGAATGACGATCACTTAGCTGCAGAAGTAACAGAGGCCTCTTATAAAGTGGTTGATCCCATCTGGCGATTGCCTTTATTTGCACCTTATGAAGAGTTGCTTCGCTCAAATGTAGCTGATTTAGCGAACTCTAGTGATCACCCTTATGCAGGGGCGATTGTCGCAGGATTATTTCTGCAACGTTTCGTAGGGAAATCCATACCTTGGATGCATTTTGATATTATGGCATGGAATTTAGGTAATCGACCAGGAAAACCCGAAGGTGGGGAAGCAATGGGCTTACATACGGTTGCAGAATATTTACTAAAGGTTTATGGATAACGTAAAAGTTGAGTTTAAAAGGAGATTTTGATGTTAATAACATTTCATACAGATGCTTATGAAGATATAACTTATTTTGAAGAGGTAGCTAAGCGTCTGCTTTCTTTAATGGGACATAGCGGTACTATTCCTGGGGCTATCAAATCGGAAAATCTTCCTGAAGCTTTGGCAAAGTTACAAACTGGACTTACAAAAGAAAAAAAAGTTGTCGAAGATGATGATGAAAATGAACCGGAAATAAGTTTGTCAAAGCGAGCCGTTCCTTTAATAAATTTACTGCAAGCTGCTATAAAAAAAGATAAAGATGTACTTTGGGATTAAAGTGAATTATGTGTGGCCTAGGTTCAGCAGCGGACCCAGCTTTTTTGAATGAAATTCTTCATCCGCCCGGTCTCTGCGCTTCACCTCAGGCTAAATGCTCATACTAGAATTATACTGACACCACCTTGTGGATGCTACCCTTGCGCCAGCCGTTGGAATGACAGGATAGCGTTACTTCAATTCAATTTGATGCGTATGCAATTCACATCCTTTAGCGCGATACTCTCGGTACTGCGCGCGACTTAATTCTTTCTCCGTTTCTACATTGGCAACAATTTGCATAACTCGTTTGAATTTGGAGTAAAAATCTGGAATATAATCCGCAAGATTCAGCAAGATGTCGTTGAATCCTCGAGGTTCGCGTTCATAACCGATCTGAATTGGAGGCGGGGGCTCAGGGCCTTCGCCTTGTAAATTATGTGGAATAAAGCTGTCGTCTTTAAAAGTCCACAGGAGTTCATCGAGAAGTTCTGCATCATGTTTGTTGTTACACAATACGTAAACCTTATGGCCTTTAGCATAAGCTTTTTCCAAAAGTCGACAAGCAACCGACCAACGTGCATCATTTTGGTCGCTCGCTAATAAATAAAAATCAATGCGAATTGATGGCATGGCGTATTATCTGAGTTAGTAAAGGAACTGGTCTGCCCGTGGCATTACGATTTTTTCCAAAAATCCATGCTGTACCTGCTATATCTAAATGGGCCCAGCGATACTTTTCTGTAAACCGAGACAAAAAACAAGCAGCGGTGATGCTACTTGCGGTACGATCAAAGCCTGCATTGATCATATCAGCTAGAGGGCTATCCAGTGCGTCTTGATATTCATCATCTAAAGGCATACGCCAGACTCTATCATTACTTTCCTTAGCAGCATCCTCAATCAATTTTGCTAGCTCTTCATCCTGAGTCATAAAACCTGATGCAACAGTACCCAGCGCCACAATAATTCCGCCTGTAAGCGTTGCCACATCGATGACAAATTGCGGCTGATAACGCTCTGCATAAGTCAGTGCATCGGCCAAAACCAAACGACCCTCTGCATCGGTATTAATGATTTCTACTGTCTGTCCCGACATGCTGGTAACAATATCACCGGATTTAACGGAAGTGCCACTCACCATATTTTCCGCACTGGCAATTAAACCAATCACGTGAACAGGTAGCTTTAGCAAAGCGCATGCTTTTAAAGTACCTAGCACACTGGCAGCGCCAGACATATCATATTTCATTTCGTCCATTGCATTGGCTGGCTTGATGGATAATCCACCGGAATCAAAAGTTATTCCTTTGCCTACCAGAATTATTGGAGGTGTATCATTTGCTCCTTTGTAATGGATATCTATGAGTCTTGGAGGTTGGGCTGAACCCTGTGCTACTGCTAATAAGGTTTCCATACCCATCTGATGCATTTCATCCGGTCCCATCACTTTGCAGTTCATATTTTGTGCAAATTCTTTAGCTAATTGTATTGCTTGCTCCCCCAAATAGGTAGGAGTACATATATTGGCGGGCATATTAGCCAGATGGCGGGTTAATTCAACACCTGCTGCAATGGATTGACCTAATTTTAATCCTTCTTCACTCGCATTTGGCAAATAAAAAGTTATTATTTCCAATTGATGTGGTTTGGCTTTTTTCTTTTTAAAATCGAGTAATTGGTAGCGTTGATTGTCGATCTGAATAATCATTTGCTCCAGTTGCCAATCTGCTGAATATTGAGGTATCTGTGGCAAACATATTGTGGCAGAACGAACCCGATGTTTGATTAAAGCTCCAGTAATCTCAGTAACTCTTTTTTTAAGCTGAGAGGGCGTAAATTTGGCTTGTTCACCACATTGAATGATTAATAAACTACCTTCCAGATCATGATGCCATAGCATATCACCCGGTTCAGGTGTTTTTTTAATCAGTCTACTGACTAAACCATAATGTTCCTTACTTAGGGCAAGATTAGATAGTTCAGTATCAGAAAATACTCCAAGAACAAGGCATTCACTACTCGAGAAATTTGGTTTTTGCGTTAATCCGTAATTCATTTTATGGATCCCTGATGTCTGGATACCTGGGTAAAGCGCAATGCAACCCGGGAATTTAATTAACCTGGGCTGCGCTCACCCAGACTACGTTTTGATTGTAGTTTACCTGAACTGTCGTCATTTTTTAAACACAGTGGCATTTTTCGCGCTGGCTGGGAATATCTCATAAAACAAAGTACGGAATTAATTTGTGGGATTTATTCCCGCCAGGGCGGAATGGCACTATAAGCAATGACACTAATATAAAAAAGTTCCCTATAATAACTCGAAAAATACTACAAAAAAAGTGAGGATAGTGTACTCAAATTATGTTTGATTTCAAACAGGCAGCTTACAGTCTTTTAATGGTTGTGCTGGTACAACAATTTGGACATTTATTCCTTTAATGGTTGGGCTATCTATTACTTTTTCAAGATATTCAATCAATGGAACATCAACTACTTTTCCGTATTCTGACGAAGCTTGTCGAAAATATAATTGACCCTTATTTCGAATTGCAAAACCTAAATGCGAAATATTTAATGCAGTACCGATTTTTTGACTTATATCCCAATTTGGTCTTACGATTTCGATGATGGCACCATTAGGAATTTGGGCAAATAAATACATATTGGGTTTATTTTTTTCCAAAAATAAAGTAGTGAGGGGAAGATAAGGAACTTCTTCGGAAATAGTTTCCAATTGGGCTCCCTTCCTTTTTAATTCAACTAATCGTTCGTCTTCGTTCCCCTTATCACCGTTTGCTAATCTAATGGTTCCAACAGTTTTATAGGCATACCAATTGGGTTTATTAACGAGTGCATTAGCAACTTTGGCTACGGGTTGGTTATTTTGATCTTTTATAGTAAGTGTAATGTCTCTGAGAATTCCATTTCGCTGATTATTATGATTCCAATCCAGGCCGGTAAAATGGTTACGTTGTAGATAAGAAACAGTCCCGTTCTTATAGCGTATATTTTTTATGCATTGTTGAAACGATGTAAGTGAATTGGCCATCGCTAATGAGACAACTGTGTTAACGTAGGTATCACAATCGAACGCATCAACACGGTATTGTGGGTATTGATCGTATCGAGCCTCTGGTCCTTCCCCTAAGGAGCCAAGGACATATGGTACGCCTAAAAATTGGCTACTGACCCAATCTATTCTGTCAGACATGGAACTATTCGGCATGCTGCCCAGTCTATGATATAGTTCTTCTATTGAGGAGTTAGCTTGTTTTTGAGTACTATCTGAGTCAAAAGCATGACTTGGAAAAGAAATGAAAAAACAGGCTATAACTGTCAGATGTTTTAAGGGAGTAAGTGTGTACTTCATTCGTTATTTCTATCTCAAGCCAAGTAAAGACTACATTTTAACCCGTTCCAAAGTGTGGAGGCAAGGATGCTCAATTTAATTTGGCTAGGAATGATACTACTTTCTGTAGTTGTTGGCGTAATTGAAGGACGTATTGATGAGGTCGCACGTGCTGTCACAGAATCGGCAAAAATAGGCTTTGAAATCGCTCTTGGTCTAGCAGGAATTATGTCGTTATGGCTGGGGATTATGTCTATAGCAAATGAGTCCGGCCTGGTTTCCTTATTGGGAAAAATACTTCGCCCGATTTTAAGACGATTATTCCCTGATATTCCTACCGAACATCCCGCAATGGGGGCGATGACTATGAATATTGCTGCAAATATGCTGGGTCTTGCCAACGCAGCAACTCCATTTGGACTTCAAGCAATGAAAGAACTACAAACACTGAATCAGCACACCAAAATTGCGACAAATTCCATGTGTACTTTCTTAGCAATAAACACTTCGAGCGTACAATTAATTCCTGCGACGGCAATTGCCTATTTGGCGACAAATGGAAGTACAAATCCAAGCAGCGTTATAGTCAGTTCATTGATCGCAACGAGCATTTCTACTTTGGTTGCCATTATTTCTGTAAAACAATTGGCAAAATTACCGATGTTTCGTGTTGAAGGGAAAAATAGCTTATGAGTGGGTTTGCCAATCAATTGTCCAATTGGATGCTTTTATTTTTTGTTGTTGGAATTCCTTTATATGCTGCAGCAGTAAAAAAAATTAACGTATTTGACGCATTTATTGTGGGTGCGAAACAAGGTTTTGATACGATTTTAAGCGTAGTACCTTATTTGATCGCAATGATAGTTGCTATAGGTATGCTCAGGGCCTCAGGTTTCTTTAGTTTAATGGCCAATCTTCTGGCGCCACTTTTAGCGATGATTGGCATGCCACCAGAAGTATTACCCTTGGCTTTAATTCGGCCCTTTTCTGGAAGTGCTTCAACAGGGATGATGGCAGAATTGATTCACCAACATGGGGGAGATTCACTCATTGCCAAAATTGCAGCAACGATGATGGGAAGTACCGAAACCACATTTTATGTTATTGCCGTATATTTTGGCGCTGTAGGAATCCGACGCACACGACATGCTATCCCCGCTGGTTTACTGGCTGATCTGGCCGGAATTATTGCGTCAGTAGTAGTTTGTCGCTATTTATTCGGATGAGAAACCCTAAGAGTTTTTTCATTGACAGCACCCCATGCAGAGCTAAATGGCAAGCTCGAAGAGTTGGCGCACGCCGATTCATGCGCTCTGTAGATTAGCCCATTTTTGTTTTTTTCTTGCCTTTACTTTTGCTTTTGCGGGCATACTTGGTTTTTTCCATTGATTTCATATGAGCAAACACATTACGCACCTTTGCCTTGAATTGAGCCATTTCCCGCGCAGGAACAGGGGATGCTGTAGGCAAATAGGTTGTCGTTGGGTTTCTTGGTTGATTATGGACATGGAGTTCATAATGGCAATGAGGCCCGGTGGCAAGACCAGTTTGACCTACATAGCCAATAACTTGTCCTCGTCTTATTCTGCTTCCTTTAGATAGACCTTTTGCAAATCGAAGCATGTGCCCATAAAGCGTGCTATATGTTTTATCATGTTTGACCTCAATCATATTACCGTAGCCATTATGTCTACCGATATTAACAATTGTCCCATCACCAACCGATTGAATAGGAGTTCCTATGGGCGCTGCAAGATCGATTCCTTTGTGGGCTCTCTTGTAGTGTAATATGGGATGATATCTTGAAGTGGTAAAAGTTGAACTGATATGGCTAAATTTAATGGGATATCGTGAGAATGCTTTTTTAAAGCTTTCTCCTTTAGGAGTATAGTAGTCTCGCGTACCATTTCTACTAATATGGCGTACAGCCTCAGCGGTTTTACCTTGGTTGGTATAGCTCACGGCAACAACATCGCCTATACCCACCATTTTCTCTTCTACATATAACGTTTCATAGGCAATAGAAAATTTATCTCCACTACGAACAGAACGCGAAAAATCTATTTCTTTACGTAAGATTGTAGTCATTTGCTGAATTAATTTTCTGGGGATCCCTAACTGTTGGGCTGTGCCTAATAAGGAACCTTTGACTACACCTGTAACATAACGCTCCTGGGTTTTTACTTTTTTGGAATCAACTTTCGTTTTATAAACGGCTCCATCCCTATACACTGTAAGTGTTTGTATTGTGTTCATCGGGATAATTAATTTTTCCAACTTATTCTTATTAATTAGAAATTTCAATTCTTGACTGGGTTTTATTGCGGTTAGAGCTTTAGCATAGGGGTTTTTTTGCATAACTAATTGTAGATTTTGGGCAGTTAACCCAAGACGCTTAAAAATAGTGGCCATGGAGTCACCAGATCGAGGCCTGAGGGTTTGCCATTCATTGTCCTTGGTAATCTTTTTAACGGGCTGAACCGTTTTAACAGCGTTTTCTACAACAGTTTTAGCGGTATCTTCCGTAAGATCGGGCTTTGACTCTTCAACAATTTGTTCTGCTTCATTCTGAAATGCATTTTCTGAATAAGTTTCATCTTGATACTCTTCATCCTCATCAAGATCGGGTAAGGCAATAGACTGAGTTGTAGGGATCTGGTGTGGATTATGGGAAAACTTTTTTACAAGGAAATAGGGTAGCGAAAAGGCAATAATCAAGGCAAAACCCATTAATACCTTAGATGGATTAGATTTTTTATTTTTATTCGTTTTTCTTTTTTCGATATATATATAAGGTTTTTTATCCATTGTTTGCCTATACATTGCCATCCGGAATCATGCTATTGTCTGCATTTATTAAATTTCGGGTGACAAATTATCTTAAATCACCTATTAGGTATGGCAGGAAATTGCCAACCGGGCTAAGATACTCGGTGTGAGAAGATAGGTCAATCATTTATAAAGGTTTTGATGTCATGATAGTTGAAGATTCAGTTTGTTCCGAGCTTGTAAGGGGCTGTGAAGAGGTACTTCCCCAGCATGAATTGGAAAAAAAATTACAAAAAGGAACTCCCTTAAAAATAAAAGCAGGCTTTGATCCCACTGCACCTGATTTGCATTTGGGACATACTGTATTACTTAATAAATTACGGCAATTTCAACAATATGGTCATGAGGTCATTTTTTTAATTGGTGATTTCACGGCGATGATTGGCGATCCAACTGGGAAGAATGTAACTCGTTTGCCGCTTAGCCCAGAAACGGTTCTTAATAATGCTAAGACCTATCAAGAGCAGGTTTTTAAAATTTTAGATCCTCATAAAACACGAGTAGCATTTAACTCTCATTGGCTTGCAAAATTTAATGCCACAGATTTAATTC